>JAWVYU010000302.1:0-6535 GCA_033722575.1 Ketobacteraceae bacterium
CGATCTGGATCACTTCCGCTACCTGTTTCAGGCACCAGTCACCCGCCAGATGTCCGTAGGTATCATTAACCCGTTTGAAATGATCTATATCGAGCACCACAATGCTGATGGGCTGCTGGCTGCGGATACTGCGTTTGAATTCCTCTTCATAATACTTGGTAAAGTAGCGGCGATTCTTCAGCCCTGTGAGCTGATCGGTGTTGCTCAGGGCTTCCAGCTTGCGGTTTGCATCCTCCAGACAGGTGAGCGTGTTCTGCAGTTCCCGGGTTCGTTCGATTACCTTGGCTTCCAGCTCCAGATTGGCCTGCTCCTGGAGGCGGATTTTCTCTTCATGGGATTTGTTCACTTCACTGGCCAGATGGAGTGCCACCTCAGTGGCCTGCTTGGCAGCGGCACGTTCCCGGGTAAAACGTTCCCCCAGCGCAAAGGAGAGCAGCGCCATTTCCACCACCAGACCGGATATCTGGATGTTCCGGATCACCGTATTACCGGGTAACCAGCCTGCCAGATACAGCGTGTAAATGCAGGTACCCAGCAATAGCATGCTCCAGGCGATGGTAAAGTACCGTGCATCGGGATTTCCCTTGCGCCATTCCATAATGCCGACAATGTAGGCGAATACCGAGGCAACGATTCCCAGCGCCTGACCGATGGGGGTAATGGTGGCCTCGCTGGTGAGGAAGTAGCCCACAATCAGCAAACAATAGATGCCAATGGCGGCAATAATCAGGCGGTGGGCAACCGGATTGTTTTTGGACAGCTGGAGAAAGCTGTCCACGAAAAAACTGCCGAACACGAAACTGCCCAGCACACCGATCAGCAGTGCAATATCACTGAACGCCGGAGAGTTTCCCCACAGGTATTGCGGCCCGACACCGGTGAGCGAGCCGATATAAATACAGACAAAGCTAAGGTACCCGACATAGTACAGGTACACGTGATCCCTCACATAAAACCACATACCCAGGTTATAAATCAGAATGATGGTGAGCAGCCCGTAGAAAAAACCCAGAAAAATCTGCTGCCGGCTTTCCTTGTAGAAAAAACTTTCCGGCTCCCACAACTTCATGGGCAAAAGAATCGAGCTGGTGGTGTTGATTTTCAGAAACAGCTGGCCTTCAAGCCGGTTTTCTCCGGGCACCGGATAAACAAAAAATCGATGCTGCAGATATTGCGAGGAGCGGCGAAAGTGATCCCCCTGCACTCCCAGATCCTCTATGCCCGCCTCTGTCACCCAAAAGGCCTGCAGCCTGTCAATAAAAGGCCAGGCCACTTCAAACAGGGCCGGAGGCCGGGTGATGTCGGTTTCAATGGGCATGCGCAACCAGACGGTGGCATCGGAAAAGGCCAGATTCAGTGATTTATCATGATTTCTCTGCCAGGGAATCTGCGTCTGCTCCCTGACAATAGTGTCAATTTTGTATTGATTCCCGACGTCAAAAAAGTAATCCGCCTGTGGCGTCAGATTCAGGTCCGCCGCAAGCACTTGATCACTAAGGAGATATAACACCACAATCGTCACTAACCACAGTCTCACAATAATGCAAAACATGCAGGTCTTACGTGGGCGTTTTTCTTCTGACATCAGGAAAGTTTTTCCGCAAATTCTGACACTTATGGGCACTTTAACTAACTATAGCAGTTTGCCTGGTCGGATATTGCAGATTCCAGTCAACCAGGCCTTTGGTTTTAATCCCCTTTTGCTATTAAGGATCAGCCCCTCGGATCATTTGGTGCTATAAAACATTGTTTTTCAAAGTAAATACTGAATTTTTCCGCAAACCTGCCGATCTAATAAGTAAGCGTGAAAAGATTGGCAAGCTGATTGCAACACTATCCAGTAACGTCAGATTTTGCGCGAATATGTCAAAACATTCGACGCATTTCCCGACCACGGGAAGAGGAGTTGTGTCATGGGTATATGTGGTGCCGAACTGCTGGAACTGGTTATACGACCAACCTTGCGCAGCCTGGGAGTTAACGCTCCCATGGTGGAAAACCTGCTGCTTGGTACAGCCGCTGTGCAATCCAATATGGGATTTTATCTTAACAGTCACCACGGGATTGGTATCTACGGCATTGATGAAGAACGTCATCAGGCTATCTGGGATCAGTACCTGGCCTTTAACGAAGATCTGGCCAGCCATGTCCGTGGCCTGGCCTCTCAGCATGAGTTCCTGAAAGCGCCCCATGCCGAGCTGGCCTGCAACCTGCGCTACGCTACCGCGATCGCCTGGATGATTTACCAGGAAGGCGGTGTGCACGCCGGGGATCTTCACTCTGAACAGGACCTGGCGGAGTGCTGGTACCGGGTATTTGCCCGGGAAAATGCCTGTCAGTCCCCGGAAACCTTCAGTGCCCGCTACACCAGCCTGTTTGAGGACTGCGAGCAGGCCGCCTGAACGCCGGCTACAACAACACCCGGCGGATATCTTCCAGGATGCCGGCAAGATACCGGGTAAACCTGGCCGCGTTGGCACCGTCAATAACACGGTGGTCGTAAGACAGCGACAGTGGCAGCATCAGCCGCGGCACAAATTCGCCATCCTGATAAACCGGTTTGTGACTGGAACGGGACACGCCCAGAATGGCCACCTCCGGCCAGTTCACAATGGGTGTGAATGCCGTGCCGCCAATCCCCCCCAGTGAGGAAATCGTAAAGGTGCCGCCCTGCATTTCCGCAGGTGACAGCTTCCGGTCCCTTGCTTTTCCGCTCAACGTCACGAGTTCCTGTGCCAGCGTTACCAGTGACTTCTGATCCGCGTCTTTCACCACCGGCACCACCAGCCCTTCCGGTGTATCCACGGCTATGCCGATATTGATGTAGTTTTTCACAATCAGTTCATTGCCATCCCGGGACAGTGAACTGTTGAATCGCGGAAATTCCTGCAAGGATTTCACCACCGCCTGTATCAGGAAGGGTAAAAAGGTGAGCTTGACGCCATCTTCTTTCAGGCGGGCTCCTTCGGATTTGCGGAATGCCTCAAGCTCGGTGATATCGGCGTCATCAAACTGGGTTACATGGGGGATGTGCAGCCAGCTGCGGTGCAGATTGGAGGCACCGACACGCTTCATCTTGGACAGTGGCTGGGATTCCACTTCTCCCCATTTGGAGAAATCCACCTCGGGTAGCTCGGGGAGTCCGGCGGCACCGGTTACTGCCTGGCCCTGGCCGGTCATGCGCTGTTTTACATACTCGTGAACATCTTCCTTGAGGATGCGGTTTCGGGGCCCGGTGGCTGAAACCTCCCCCAGATCCACCCCCAGTTCCCGCGCCAGCCGCCGCACAGCGGGACCGGCGTGCACGGACTTACCCGTTTTGCCGGCGGTATCGGAGGGTGCCGGCTGTTCCGGTCTGGCAGGCTCCTCGGATTGCGGCTTTTCCGGTTCAGGGGCGATTTTTTTCGCGTCTGAATCCGCCTTGCTGCCCTTTGCGGACTCCGGACTGCCCGCCACTTTCATTTTCAGGATGTCGGTGCCTTCCGACACCTTGTCACCCACCTTCACCAGCACGTGCGTTACCGTACCCGCCTGTGGACTCGGCACTTCCATGGTGGCCTTGTCAGACTCCAGCACAATCATGGTGTCCTCAGCCTGAAGCTCACTGCCCTCCTCCACATTTATCTCGATAACCTCCACATCATCGGCACCGCCGATGTCCGGCACCGGAACGGTAATTTCCTGCCCGTCCCCGCCGGATCCGGACGAGCCGGAGCCTTGCTGCTGATCGCCGGTGGATGAATCCTTGTCAGCGTCTGTTTTACTCTTCTGATCGGACGCAGACTTTTTACCAGACTGCTTTTTATCGGAGTTTTTCCCGGCTGACTCTTCTTTATCTGAACCCTCTTTTTTATCTGAACCCTCTTTATCTGACTCTTCCTTGCCTGCTGCGGCCTTGCCGGATTGCTTGTCTGACTTTTTGCTTTGTTCCGTTTGTTTTTTCTTGCTCTCGCCGGAGCCCGCCACCTCCATGGTACCAATGAGGTCCCCTTGCTTGATCTGATCACCCACCTTTACCTTTACAGATTCCACTTTACCGTCAAAAGGCGATGGCACTTCCAGGGTAGCCTTGTCGGATTCCACCACAAGCCACGTCTGTTCCTTTCCAATGGTGTCACCGGGCTCCACGCTGATTTCAATCACATCAACGCTTTCCACTTCACCAAGATCGGGAACGGTAACTTCTTCAATGCTCATCCTAAATGACTCCCTTGCCTGTAATTGCGCCTGGTTTTGCCTCTTGATACACCCTGTGCGTTGCCATGTTCATGCTCCCCCGTCAGGAAGTGGCAGGGTAGGCTTTTTCCGGATCAATCCCGAACCGCTTGATGGCATCCGCCACTTTGCTGCGTCCGATCAGCCCTTTGTCCGCCAGCGCATTCAGTGACGCCACCGTCACAAAATAGCGATCCACCTCAAAAAAGTGGCGCAGTTTCTGACGGGAATCGCTGCGGCCATAACCGTCGGTTCCCAGAGCCGTGTAATGATTGCGGATAAACGGCCGGATCTGATCAGCGTGGGATTTCACATAATCGGTAGCCGCAATCACCGGGTTCTTTTTGCCCCGCAGCATTCGGGTAACATGGGGGAGCCGTGCCTCTTCTTCCGGGTGCAGCATATTCCAGCGCTGCATCTGCAGCCCCTCCTTGCGCAACTCGGTAAAACTGGTGACACTCCACACATCCGCAGCCACATCATAAACATCAGACAGTATTTCTGCCGCTGCTTCCACTTCCCTCAGAATTGTACCGCTGCCCAGCAACTGCACTTTCAGCTTGTGGCCTTCTTCCGCCTCTTTCAGCAGGTACATGCCTTTGAGAATGCCTTCTTCAGCTCCTTTGGGCATTTCCGGGTGTACGTAGTTCTCGTTCATCAGCGTGATGTAATAGAACACGTTTTCCTTGTCGCCATACATGCGTTTCAGGCCGTTTTGAAGAATCACTGCCAGCTCGTAGGCATAGGCAGGATCATAGGCCACACAATTGGGCACAGTGGACGCCAGCACATGACTGTGGCCGTCCTGGTGCTGCAGGCCCTCGCCGTTAAGGGTTGTGCGCCCTGCGGTAGCCCCCAGCAGGAAGCCCCGTGCCTGGGCATCGCCGGCAGCCCAGCACAAATCACCCACCCGCTGAAAGCCGAACATGGAATAAAAAATATAAAACGGAATCATGGGCACGCCGTTCACGGAATAAGAAGTCGCTGCCGCGATCCAGGCGGACATGGCCCCCGCCTCGTTAATTCCCTCTTCAATGATGCGCCCCTTGATGTCTTCCCGGTAATACATCATCTGACCCGCGTCGGCGGGCTCGTACAACTGCCCCACCGAGGAATAGATACCCAGCTGGCGGAACATGCCTTCCATACCAAAGGTACGGGCTTCGTCCGGCACGATAGGCACCACGCGATCACCCACGCTCTTCTGTTTGATCAGCGAGTTGAGCATCCGCACAAACGCCATGGTGGTGGAGATTTCCCGGTCCTTGGAGCCTTCCAGAAAGTTGCCGAACACGCCCAGCTCCGGAATTTCCAGTGATTCAAAATCCTGCCGGCGCTGGGGTAAATGCCCCCCCAGCCGCGCCCGGCGTTCGCGCATATAGCGCAGTTCAACACTGTCCTCGTCGGGTTTGTAGAATGGCAGTTTCTTCAGTTCCTCATCATCGAAGGGCATATCAAAGCGGTCACGGAAGCCTTTCAGGCTCTCCATATCCAGCTTTTTGAGCTGGTGCGCCTTGTTATTGGCTTCACCGGTGCCGGTGCCATAACCTTTAACGGTTTTTGCCAGAATTACCGTGGGCTGGCCCTTGTGATGCACCGCTTCGTGATAGGCAGCATGCATTTTGAAAGGGTCATGACCGCCGCGGTTGAGATTGTAGATTTCCTCGTCACTCAGATCTTTCACCAGCTCTGCCAGCTCAGGGTACTTATTGAAAAAATGCTCCCTCGTGTAGGCTCCACCATGGGTTTTGTAAGTCTGGTATTCACCGTCCACCACCTCTTCCATGCGTTTGCGCAGGGCGCCGGTTTTATCCTTGGCCAGCAGCGTATCCCAGCGGCGGCCCCAGATCACTTTGATAACATTCCAGCCTGCACCGCGGAAAACACTCTCCAGTTCCTGAATGATCTTGCCATTGCCCCGTACCGGCCCGTCGAGACGCTGCAGATTGCAGTTCACCACAAAAATCAGGTTATCGAGTTTTTCCCGCCCCGCCATGGAGATGACCCCCAGCGACTCGGGCTCATCCATTTCGCCATCCCCCAGAAACGCCCACACTTTGCGATCCTCATCCTTGATCAAACCCTGGTTGATCAGGAACTTCATGAAATGGGCCTGGTAGATGGCCTGGATAGGTCCGAGCCCCATGGAAACCGTGGGAAACTGCCAGAAATTGGGCATCAGCCAGGGATGGGGGTAACTGGATAGCCCGTTACCATCCACCTCCCGGCGAAAACCTTCCAGTTGTTTTTCATCAAGGCGCCCTTCCAGATAGGCCCGAGCATAAATACCGGGCGCGGAATGCCCCTGGTAAAACACCAG
>JAWVYU010000303.1:0-6520 GCA_033722575.1 Ketobacteraceae bacterium
AATGTGTGTCAACGATCTGGTGGTCGCGGGTGCCGAGCCCCTGTTTTTCCTGGATTACTATGCCACCGGCCACCTGAATGTGGATGTGGCAGCCAGTGTGGTGGAAGGCATTGGCAAAGGTTGCGAGCAGGCCGGTGCCGCGCTGGTGGGGGGCGAAACCGCGGAAATGCCCGGGATGTACGCCGGAGAGGATTATGATCTGGCGGGGTTCTGCGTCGGTATCGTTGAAAAATCAGACATTATCAACGGTGAATCCGTTATCGCGGGCGACTCCCTGATTGCGTTACCTTCCTCCGGCCCCCATTCAAATGGTTACTCGCTGATCCGAAAAGTGCTGGAAGTCAGCGGCGCCCCCCTGGATCAGAATCTTGATGGCCGGCCTCTGGCGGATGCCCTGATGGAACCTACCCGGATTTATGTGAAACCCCTGCTGGAACTGTTCAAAGCGGTGAAGGTAAAGGCGCTGGCGCATATTACCGGGGGCGGCCTGCTGGAAAACATTCCCCGGGTGCTACCGGAAAACACCAATGCCCGCATCGATAGCCAGAGCTGGGAGCTGCCGGCGGTTTTTGCCTGGCTGCAGCAGCAGGGCAACATTGCCCCGTCAGAAATGTACCGGACCTTTAACTGCGGCGTTGGCATGGTGATCTGTGTGGCCTCAGCCGATGCGGAAAAAACCATGGAGGTTCTCAAGGCCGCCGGCGAACAGCCCTGGCTGATCGGCACCATTGAGCAAAGCGAGCAAAGCACACCCGAAGTGCTGATATAGCAGGATCCGTCATGAAAGAGCCGATGACAGGCGGGAAGCAGGATCCCTGCATGGTGGTGCTGATTTCCGGCAGCGGCACCAATCTCCAGGCCATTATTGATGCCAATGAAAAAGGCGCCATTCCCGGCCGGATCGCGGCGGTTATCAGCAACAGACCGGATGCGGGGGGCCTGCGGCGCGCCGGCAAACACGGCGTACCCGGCTTGGTTATTGACCATCGTGCTTTTAATTCCCGGGAGGCGTTCGATGAGCAGGTGATGGCCGCCATCGATGCTTTCAATCCCCGCCTCGTGGTGTTGGCGGGGTTTATGCGTATCCTTACTGAAGCTTTCGTGAACCATTATGAAGGCCGGCTGATCAATATTCACCCTTCTCTGCTACCCCTTTTCAAGGGCCTCAATACCCATCAGCGGGCCATCGAGGCCGGTGAGTCCGAGCATGGCTGCAGCACCCATTTCGTTACCTATGAACTGGATGGTGGCCCCGTGATCGGGCAGCGCCGTGTTCCGGTTCTGGAAAGCGATACGCCAGAGAGTCTTGCGTCCCGGGTACAAAAAGAAGAGCACATACTCTATCCTTTAACCTGTAAACTCATCATGGAAGGACGACTGACTCTTGAATATAACCGGCCGACATTGGATGGCCAGCCTGTGCCGGCAACCGGCATTGATTTCACCGGCATCAGAGACTGGACAAGCTACTAGTCGTTGTATTGCCCTGCTACTGACATTATTTCTGTTTGTGCAACCATTACCGTCAGCGGCAGATTCCTCAATATCTGATCCATCCGCCCGGGATACCTGGGTTCCCTTCAAAGCCACCTATGTCGCCATCATGAACGGCACCACCGTTGACAGTAACGGCGTGCGTATTCTGGAATACCGGGGCGACAGTCACTTCCGGTATCGGGCGGTGGCGGAGAACATCCTGTTCAAGTTCGAGGAAATTTCGGATTTCCGGGTTGAACAGGGGAAAGTCTATCCGATGCAATACCAGTCCGAGCGCTCCAACCCCTTTCAGAAACGCAAAAAGGCCATCGGCTACAACTGGGATAACCAGACAGCCCATTATCAGTACAAAGACAAGAAAGGCACACTCCAACTGGAAAACCGTGTGCTGGATCCTTTGACATCGGTATTCGAACTGGCGCGCCAGGTAAAAGAAGGCCACAAGGACATTCATTTTCAGGAAGTGGGCAGTCGTAAAATCAAGGATCGTCATTTCAAGTTGACTGGTGAAGAAACGCTTTCCCTGCCCTATGGCGAGGTGAAGGCGCTGAGACTCAGAATGCTGGACGATGACGACAAGGAAACCCTGATCTGGCTGGCCCCGGAAAAAAACTACCTGGCGGTCAAGGTAAAGCAGAACGAGGACGGCGAGGAATATCTCCTGGAACTGAAAAGCTACTCACCCCGTCAGCCGGTGCATCTGCCCCTTGAGCACGCAGCAACGGAAACCGCCACTCCCGCTGGCACCGACGATACCGAACCCCCACCCGAGCCAGGTGACAGCAAATAGGTTCGTCAGACTTTTTCTTAAAGCTTTATTGCCACTCCGGCGGTTGCTTCGCCGCGTCATAAACATAGATCAGAGCCTTGGGTGTCATGCCGGTTTTCTGCTGATTCGTCACCGCTGCCGGATAACCCAGGGAACGGCGTACCAGTGAAATATCCCCCAGGTTCAGGCCAAGATCCGTATGAGTCAGAGACAGATCCACCGGGGTGGTGGGAAACATCAGATGGGCCTCGGCTTTTGTTAACACCCTGGCATCAAGCTGCGTATCCAATGGCACGCGGCTGCGAAGCGCTGCCCTCAGATGCACCGGCACCGGATCAGGTACAGCGGCAATCACCCCCGTGGTCAGATTCACCGGCAACTGATGATCCACCGGAATAGTGAAATCTACAGGCACCTCAAAACTCAGAGGCAAACGCACGGGCACTGTCACCGGCGCTACCGGGTTCTGTATCGGCACCCTCAGTTCGAACATAGCAGAAACCGGTATCACTGCGGTATAACGTACCGATGTTTTCAGCTGCACCATCGTATTGAGGGAAACTTCCACCGGAAACCGGCGGGGAAACCGGGCGTTGATCCACTGATCCACCGGAACCGTCACGTCCAGCACGTCATCCAGCTCGGCGCGGAGTTCATTGTGTACCACTGAAGTAACCGGCATAAATTTCGGCAGCTGAATGGCAATGGGCACCTCATCAAGCGTAAACTGCGCCAGCAGCCTGTCGCTAACAAAACCATAGAACAGCAGCAGAATACACAGGTATATGACGACGGTGGTTGCCACCGCACCGATAGCGGTTTTAAACGTGATCGTCCGGTCCAGTAAGCTCATTGCTCATCCGCTGGTTTTCGCAGTGAAAATTCCACCTCATCCAGGGGCAGCGACAGGTCCAGGTAATACAAGCCAGCCTCCACCGGTTTTGGCGGAAAATTGAGGGTCGCTTCGATCTGCGAGGTAACCGGCAACTCCAGGGTACCCTGAATCGGAATCCTGGTATCCAGCACGGTATCCAGACGAGCATGCAGCGGCTCGCTCAACCGCAAGCGCACCGGGGAGGTAAATTGCAGGGGCACATTATCCCGTACCGGTACCGTCAGATTCAGGGGAATATCTGCCCTGATAGGTATGTTACCTTTTATGGGAAGATCAATGGCAACACCCGCCACCGTCACCTCCACTTCAGTATCCACGGGAATGGTCTGGTCAACCCGCAAGGTATCCTTTATGACTACATCCATTGCCACCGGCACCCGGGTGTCCACCTCAACCACCGCGTTGATATCACCCGGCACAGGAATATCGATGGCCTGCTTTATGGGCACCTTTGCCGGGATAACCTGGTCCACCTGGACCTGCATGTCATTATTGATATCCGCCGCCACGTCAAGGGATTCGGGGAACCGGATCCATCCGGTTTGCTCCCGCAACAGAAACCGTGCCCTGGTTTCACTGAATACCCACCAGGTGGCTGCGGCCGTAGCACCCAGCAGCAACAGCAGCATGAGCAGGCACACCAGCAACAATGTTTTCAGCGTCACGCCCCTTGCGGGCGCGGTTTGTTTTTTTCCGGAATTGTTCGCAGCCATGAACCAACCTGAAACCGGGGCGCCGCCTAAAACCAGCGCCGGCGTTTAAAGAAATAAATCAGCCCGCCGGCACACAATAGCACGGCCTCCAGCAGGTAAAAATAACCAAATTGCGCTTCGGTTTCCGGCATATACTCAAAGTTCATACCGTACAACCCCGCCATAAAACCCAGGGAATAAATATTGCCGTCCTCTGCCAACAGCTTGCATCGCAGCATAGTTAACCCATACCACTTTTTCCGGTGTTCGCGTCACTGTAGACCAGAACCATAAAAAAAGGGAAGCATGTACATGCTTCCCTTTATCTGGATTTTTCCTGCAGGTTTCAATGAAACCCAAGTCATCATCAGGCCTTTGGCAGAGTGACTCCCCGCTGGCCCTGATATTTTCCGCCCCGGTCTTTATAGGACGTTTCGCAGACTTCATCAGACTGCAGAAACAGCATCTGGGCTACGCCTTCGTTGGCATAAATCCGCGCCGGAAGATTGGTGGTATTGGAAAACTCGAGAGTGACATGCCCTTCCCACTCCGGCTCCAGGGGCGTGACATTGACGATAATGCCACAGCGGGCGTAAGTGGATTTGCCCAGACAGATCGTCAGCACATCCCGCGGTATCCGGAAATATTCCACTGTACGGGCCAGCGCGAAAGAATTGGGCGGTATCACACACATGTCACCGACAATATCCACAAAACTGCTTTCGTCGAAGTTCTTGGGATCAATGGTGGTGCTGTGGATATTGGTAAACACTTTGAATTCCCGGGCACAGCGCACATCGTAACCGTAACTGGACGTACCGTAGGACACGATCCGCGTGCCGTCTTCAGTGGCCCGCACCTGACCGGCCTCGAAGGGTTCGATCATACCCTGTTCCTCGACCATGCGACGAATCCAGCGGTCTGATTTTATTGCCATAACATGCTTCCTGTTTACTGTCGTCGGGAGTGCCTGAAATTGCCCGCAATCATACAGGTTTTTTCCGGTATTGCGTAGCGCTTCACCGCTATACAACGGCCGCTGGAGAGTTCAGTCATCGTCAATGGAAATATCGGGCATGGCAGAATCCACAACACCCGCATCCAGCTTGGCAATGATTTTCTCGGCAATCCGGAAATAGGGCCGCGCCAGCTCACTGTCGGGATCCGCCGCCACGGTGGGCTTGCCGCTGTCGGCCTGCTGGCGGATAGCCATCGCCAGCGGCAGCCGGCCCAGCACCTCGGTCTGATAGGTTTCCGCTGCCCGGTCGCCGCCGCCCTCACCGAAAATGGCCTCCCGGTGGCCACAGCGGCTGCAGATGTGGATCGCCATGTTTTCCACAATGCCGAAAACCGGGATATTCACCTTGCGGAACATCTCAATGCCCTTGACGGCGTCCAGCAGGGCAATGTCCTGGGGGGTGGTGACAATAACTGAACCCGTTACTGCCGCTTTCTGTGCCAGGGTGAGCTGTATATCGCCGGTACCCGGGGGCATGTCCACAATCAGAATGTCCAGCTCGGGCCAATCCGTTTGGGTCAGCATTTGCTGTAGTGCGCCACTGGCCATGGGGCCCCGCCACACCATGGGTGTCTGGTTGGTCACCAGGTACGCCATGGACATGGACCAGATTCCGTAGGCTTTCACGGGAATCATGGTCTGGGGGTCACGCATTTTCGGACGGGTGTGCTCCTCACCCAGCATCAGCGCCTGGCTGGGGCCATAAATGTCGGCATCCAGTATACCCACCCGCTTGCCGAGCTTATGCAGCGCCAGCGCTATGTTCACCGCCGTGGTGGATTTGCCCACGCCGCCCTTGCCTGAAGCGACTGCAATAATGTGCTTTACGTTTTCAATTCCCATGGGGATCTCCCTGGCCTGGTAAATTTCCGCGTAGTTTACTCAGACCCGGGCCAAACCGAAAGGATGCATCCCGGCGCCAAGATCGGTATATTTAGCGCCTTGCTCCCGGATGGCCGAAACAGAGAGAATTCACTGCATGACCAAAGACAACCGCAAAATCCTGGTAACCAGCGCCCTTCCCTATGCCAATGGCCCGATTCACCTGGGTCACATGCTGGAGTACATCCAGACGGATATCTGGGTGCGTTTCCAGAAAATGCGGGGGCACAAATGTACCTATGTCTGCGCCGACGACGCCCACGGCACCGCCATCATGCTGAAAGCCGAGCAGCTGGGCCGCACGCCTGAAGAACAGATCGCCCGGGTGCAGCAGGAACATGAGCGGGATTTTGCCGGCTTTGATATCGGCTTTGATAACTATTACACCACCCATTCCGACGAAAACCGCGAGCTTTCCTGCAACATCTACCAGCGGAACAAGGAAAAGGGCTACATTGTCAGCCGCAACATTACCCAGCTCTATGACCCGGAAAAAGGCATGTTTCTGGCGGACCGGTTCGTCAAGGGCACCTGCCCCAAATGCCGCGCGGAAGACCAGTACGGCGACAACTGCGAGGTCTGTGGCAGCACCTACCACGCCCGGGACCTGATCAACCCCCGGTCTGCCCTGTCCGGCGCGGAGCCTGTGGAGAAGGAAAACACCCAGCTGTTTTTCGATCTGCCCCAGTTCCAGGACATGCTGGAAACCTGGATCCGTTCCGGGCACCTCCAGGAAGGCATTGCCAATAAACTGAACGAGTGGCTGG
>JAWVYU010000304.1:0-6483 GCA_033722575.1 Ketobacteraceae bacterium
GCTACCACCGCTATATCAATGGTTTTATCGGCTTAGCCGCGGTTCTGTTGGTTGTCGCGCTGTTCGTGAGCGAGCTGTTGGCGCAAGCCATCAATGCCTGCCTTGGGGTTGTAGGTGCTGTGCTGCTGTTTTTTGCGGGTATTCATTGTTGGAGACAAGGTGTGTCCTCTGCCCGCTTTTTCGTGATTGCATGGTTTGTTTTTTTAGTGGCTATCATTACCTTTGCCGGAAATAAAATGGGATTTCTGCCCCGTGTATTTTTGACTGAATACGGAATGCAGATCGGTACTGCACTGGAGCTGACATTGCTCAGCTTTGCCCTGGCGGATCGTATAAACCAGTCACGGCGTAAACAGGAAGAACTGCTTGAGCAGAGCCAGATGTATGAGCAGATTGCCAAAGCCGCCAATGAGAGAGCACTGAATTTTGAGAAAATGAGTAAACAGCGTCTGGAGAAAAACATCAAATCCCGTACCGAGCAACTGCAAAATGCTCTGAAGGAGCTGACAGCGGCTAACCGGCAACTGGAAGCCATGAGTACTTTCGATACGCTCACCGGAGTTCGTAACCTGAATTATTTTAATGACAAACTGAATGAAGAGTGGACGCGGGCGGTCCGTGACAAAAACTGGTTGTCGCTGATACTGGTATCGGTGGACGAATACGAGCTGATTGCAGACCGTTACGGGTATGTGGCGGCAGAAGAAATACTGAAGACTCTGGCGAATGCCATTACCGAGCGGGTTGCGCGACCTGCTGATCTGGTGTCACGCACCGGAACATCGGAGTTCGCTGTGCTGATTCCGAATACGGCACCTGAGGGGGCAGGCCATGTGGCACAGGCAATTTACGACTATATTGCGACAGCGCCCCTGCACCTGGGTGTGTGCAGTATCTCCGTGAGCGTATCCATCAGTGTGGTGTCCCGCCAGCCATTATCGGGAGAGGGCTGGATGGAATATCTGGATAGATCCCGGTCGCTGCTCATTGAGGCGATTGAGGAAGGCGGGGGGCGCATTAAAACCGATGCAACGCCGGTGGAACCGGTATAAGGGGTTGCCTGTTATCGCTGACCTTCAGGCAGGCTTTCAGTCCAGTCATCAGGTACTGCAAAAAAACGCCGGACTTCCTTCTGGTTCAGGGTGGCCACTACCGTCACTGGTCGGGTGGGTGGCGTTTTTTCCAGGCAGTGCCGCAGGTTTTCGAAATTCATTATGGGCTTTTGTTTAAGGGTAAGCCATTCCTCTTTGTCCGCGATAATGAATTCCGGTAATTGCCAGGGGTAAAACCCTAATGTCTTCGACGATTGCATGGCCAGGATCTCAGAGGTACGGTACCAGTAACCTTTAAGGTGGTCCGGGCAGAGCAGTTGCCGGAGTGACCCGGGCTGGTGTCGTGCATGGCTGGGGTAGAACAGCCGGCCTTTGACAAACAGGCGACGGCGGTTGACCGTGAGCTGATGATTCCGGAGGGTGCGCTCTCCATCGGGGTGAGCTGACAGGGTTATCTGCTGTTTACTGAGATGGTTCAGTTTGATATCAAAACGATCTTTTTTCGCCGGCCCATACCAAAGCGAAGGATCATCGTAGTGGCGAATACCCAGATAGAATTTGACTGCAGCTTCCCAGTGTTCTGTCAGCCCTGTATGGCTGTCGTAGACGATAAAATCAAATTCTCCCACGGTGCGCGAGCCATGCTGTACCTGGAGGCCATGCTGTAACAGCTGATAGCGGTCCTGGTGAGTGAACCAGTAGGCCAGCAGGGATTCAAAGTAAAGACCCAGCCGCAGCGTTTCCGGTTTAACTGCATCCATCAGGGGCTGGGGATGCTGATCAAGTGCCTGGAGCCTGTCACAAAAATCCCAGGCTATGCGGGCGCACTCGTGGCGCGTTACCGTGTCAAAGTCGGTGGTTTTCATGGCGATGAGGGGAGGGCTGTGAAGCGTCCAGGCCAGGTCTCTGACAATGCCTTCCTGAAACTGATTTACAAAACGGTTGGTGTCCAGAAACCGTTTTGACGCGGCATCACGCCAGAAATAAAACAGGCCGGGAAAGATGCCGGCAATTGCTCCGTAAAGGTGGCTGTCGGTAGCGACTTTTCCGCCGATAAAAGCCTCTGTGTCGGGATTGGCGCCTCCGATCCATGCTTCGTAGGTAAATTTTGCTGCGATAAAGGCCAGAAAACCGCCGGCAATCAAGGGTGTCTGATTAAAACCAATGAGTGCATAAGCCACCAGTACCCCATAAATGGCACCGGACAAGCCAACGTAGGAATAGATTTCCGGGTTCAGAGTGTAAATTCCCATTCCCACAGCCGTGGCCGAAATAAACAGAATAACCAGTTCCCTCAGGGGTGATATTTCGTCGCGGAAGCTGAAAGCCACAATGCTGTATCCGGCAAGATTCAGCAGGGTGTGATTAAAGCTTAGATGCACAAACTGACAGGTATACAGGCGCCACCATTGCCCCTGGGTTATGGGTTCATGGCGTAATTCCAGTAAGGCATGGAGGTCGTCGGGTATAAAGCTGAGCAGCACAACGACAGCCAGCACCACTGCAGTAACCCACCACTGTCTGAATAAAGCAAAAAGGGATGTTTTCACAGTAATGCGCAACCCTGGACGTTATACCGTACCGAAAGCTTTCATGGCATCAGCCACCTTGATAAAGCCGGCTACATTGGCGCCTTTTACATAATCCACCGTATTTTTTTCAATACCGTATTCCAGGCATTTGTCGTGAATGGTGCGCATGATGGCGCGCAGCTTATTATTCAGCTCATCCACGCTCCAGGAGAGCCGCATACTGTTTTGCGACATTTCCAGGCCTGACACGGCAACGCCGCCGGCGTTGGCTGCCTTGCTGGGCCCGAATAGCACCTTGTTCTTCTTGAATGCATTGATGGCTTCAATGGTGGACGCCATATTGGCGCCTTCAGCCAGGGCTATGCAGCCATTTTTTATCAGTGCTTCGGCGTGTTGTTCCTCGATATCATTCTGTGTAGCACAGGGAAACGCAATATCGCAGGGTACATTCCAGGGTTTTCTATCTTTGTAAAATTCGCATTTGAACTCATTTGCATATTCTTCCAGGCTGCCGTGACGGCCTTTTTTCAGGTGCTTGATATATTCCAGCTTGTCCTGGGACAGGCCGTTCTTGTCATAAATAAAACCCGTACGGTCCGATAAGGTAACTACTTTGGCACCCATTTCCATGGCTTTTTCTGCAGTGTGCTGGGCAACATTGCCGGCTCCTGATATCGCGATGGTTTTATCCTCCAGTGCCTGGCCCTGTTGTTTCAGCATGTCTTCCATAAAGTAAACGCAACCGTAGCCTGTGGCTTCAATACGCACCAGGCTGCCCCCGAATTCGATTCCCTTGCCGGTGAGGGCGCCCGTAAAGCGATTGGTAAGGCGCAGGTACTGCCCGAACATATAGCTGATTTCCCGGGGGCCAACGCCGATGTCGCCTGCGGGGATATCGGTATTGGGGCCGATATGCTGAGCCAGGCCGGTCATGTAGGAATGGCAGAAACGCATGATTTCCCGCTCTGATTTGCCCTTGGGATTAAAGTCAGCACCGCCTTTGCCACCGCCCATGGGCAGTCCCGTCAGGCTGTTCTTCAGGGTTTGCTCGAAGGCGAGAAATTTCAGTTCATCCAGGGTCAGGTTGCGGTGAAAGCGGGTGCCACCCTTGTAGGGGCCGATGGAATGGTTGTGCTGTACCCGGTAACCGCGGTTAACCCGCACGTTGCCTTCGTCGTCTTCCCAGCAAACCCTGAATATTACGAGGCGGTCGGGCTCCGTCAGCCGCTCAAGAATGCGGTGTTCCCGATATTCCGGTTTGTCCTGAATGAAGGGGATAATATTATTCACCACTTCATAGACCGCCTGATGAAAGATTTTTTCGCCAGGATTGCGCCGCTCAAGGCCTTCCATAAAATCACTGATCTGATGCCTGATTGATTGCCTCATCCGAAATGCCTTTTGATCAAGTATTTACCGATATATTAGAGACTTATGGCCAGACTGCAATCGACATCGGGCGGGGTCAGCTATTGTCAGGGATTTCCTAAGTGTGTTTCCTCTTTAAAGCGGCCCGATAATGTCATTGTTTGTCCGGATGGCTGCATGGCATGCTTCCCGCCAGTATAAGTCACCGTGAAAAAATGCTGTTGGAGGTTGCCGCCATGCAAATCACCCTGAATAAGGAATGGAAAGAACTGCTTGCCCAGTACAAGGATGATCATCAGGATCCCCGGAACCAGATTTGCCATAGTATTGGCATTCCGATGATTGCAGCGTCCATTCCTGTGGGAGCCACTATCATAGGCCTGCCGCTGGCTATTCCATTGTTCACCGTTGGCTGGGCATTCCAGTTCGCAGGGCATCTGTTTGAGGGCAAGAAACCTTCGTTCGTTGATGACAAGCGCCAGCTGCTGGTGGGTTTGATGTGGTGGAGTCAGAAAGTGGGGCTGAAAGTGGTGCGCGAGCCCTGACACGGGAGGCGATTTGCCATACTATGGCTCTGAAGCGGATTATTCACAGAGAGCGATAGTATGGCACTTAAGTTTACACTGGATCCTCTCGAGCAAAGGGTGCTCGGTTGCCTGATTGAAAAGGAAATCACCACGCCGGAGCATTATCCCCTGTCTCTCAATGCGTTGACCAATGCCTGTAACCAGAAGAGCAATCGTGAGCCAGTCATGTCCCTTTCCGAGGCTGAGGTTCAGGATACCCTTTCCCGCCTTAAGGAAAAGCGCCTGATTGCGTCTGAAACCGGGTATGGCAGCCGGGTGGTGAAATACCGTCACCGCTTCTGTAATACAGAGTTCGGTGACTTCAGGTTAACGGATCAGGAACTGGGTATTTTGTGTGTACTGTTTCTGCGAGGGCCCCAGACTCCGGGAGAACTGCGAACCCGCACCAGTCGCCTGTGCGAATTCGAGGGTGTGGCCCAGGTAGAAGAGGTGTTGCAAAACCTGGAGAACCGCAATGACGGTGCATTGGTGGTTCGCCTGCCGAGAGAAGCCGGCAAAAGAGAATCGCGATTTATGCACACGCTGGGAACGGAGCCGGTGGTTACCGGTATGCGGGATCAATTGATGACTTCCCTTGCGTCATCGGGGGAGGCGCCTGCGGCGGCGACCGAACCCGGAAATGCCAGCGAGCTTGAGGCGCGCGTCTCAGAGCTTGAGGGCCGCGTTAATGATCTTGAAGAGCGCTTGAGGGCGCTGGAGCAGGGCTGATCAGAAGTGGCTGCCGTCACTTTCTACCAGGTTTCTACCGCTTTTCTTGGCCCTGTAAAGTGCGCTGTCCGCCTTTCGCAGGGTGTCTTCTATGCAGTCGTCTTCCGGCGCCCGTTCGGCCACTCCAAGGCTGGCTGTTACCATAATAAAGTCGCGGACGTTCATTTTGATACGGTGATTTTGTATCCGTTCCCTGATTCGCTCGGCTACCTGCCCGGCGGTTTCCAGCTTCATTGTGGGCAGCAGGATGACGAACTCTTCTCCACCCACGCGGGCAACGCAATCGATATCACGGACCGTGTCTTCCATAATGCGGGCCACTTCCACCAGCACACGGTCCCCGGCATGGTGACCCCAGTGGTCATTGATCTGTTTGAAGCGGTCCACGTCCAGGGCAATCAGTGAGTAGTTGGCGGTGTTATTGCCATCTTTCAGATATTGCCTGATCCGGGCCTGTAACCCGCGACGGTTGCAAAGCCCGGTAAGCGGGTCATGCAGGGCGTCGTTGATCAATTGTTCTTCGCGATTCACGATATCGGTAATATCGTGGGCTATGGCAACAAAGTGGCTGATGCGGTTTTCCCAGTTATGGAGGGGAAAAACATTAATGTCCAGCCAGAACTGCTGATCTCGCTTTGAGAATGCGTAGAGCCTGCCGCGGTAGGATTCGCCGTTGGTGAGGCGGGCTTTAATTTCGTTGAGGGTACGCTCACTGAGCCGGGCCAGTTTAAGAAATGACAGGGGCTTTCCGTTTACCTGTTCCGGTTCATAACCCATAAGCTCTGAAAAAGCATGATTTACCGAAACAATATCAGGCCCGGGAGACTCCAGGGGGGCCGCGTTGGTAACCACCACGATGTCGTTGGCCAGCGACATGATCTGGTCATAGGAAATATCATTGCGCTGGTGGCTGATATCAATAAATGAAATAACGATTTGCTCAAGTTCATTGCGGGCATTGAACTCCGGAAATCCGGCCACTTTTACCCAGGTAGGTTGTGAACGATGGGCATCAAAAATACCCAGCTCGAGATTATCGATGGGTTTCCCGGAAACAAGGACCCGGTTCACGGGGTAGAGATCAGGTGTTAAGCGGTTTCCTTCGCTATCAAGAAAATGCCAGTCTTTCTCATCGGCAATTCTTCCTTTTGCCTCTTCCTCGGTCAGTCCCAGCATTTGCAATGCTGACGGATTGGCGTAGCTGATCTCGGTGTTGGGTTTGTGGATAACGATGCC
>JAWVYU010000305.1:0-6480 GCA_033722575.1 Ketobacteraceae bacterium
CGGTCAGTTCGTCGTTGACCTGAATGCGAATGGCCTGAAAGGCGCGGGTAGCCGGATGCTTGCCTTTTTCCCACGCCGGATTGGCGTCTTTGATCACCTGGGCTATGGCCCGGTGATAAATGGTGTAAGACAGCACAACCGTCAGCACTGTGGCGCCCAGAGCGATTGCCAGACCCGTGCGCACTGGCAGGGAGCGCAGCAGCCTAGTCGACACGGCCTACGACCTTAACGCTGTCAACGAGCGCTTCTTCTTCAATGTAGCCTATGGCGTTGCGGTTTTTGAGCACCGCATTAATAACCTTGTCGCTGCTATCCAGGACCTGCGGTGGTGACGCCCGCCCGGTAAACAGCAATCTTGCCCAGTAGGCGTTTACCTCGGCCACGGACTTGTCCACCAGCGCACGGTAGAATGCCTCCCGGACCTCGGAAGTGGGAGCCTGATCCAGTCTTACTGCCAGGTTGCCGTCGGGAAAATACAGGTTGCGCCCCATGTACAGGTCCACCAGTTCCCTTTGACTAAAGTTATCGGTGGGGTTGTCCGGATTGACGATCACGACGATGGCTGCCTGTCCGTGGGGGGCAAGCATGATCAGGCATAGGCAAATTGTCCGGATCAGGTGCATCGTCATCAGAATATAAAGTTCAGGTTTATCGAGTAGGTGTTGACTGTCTGGGTTTTTTCCGGTGTTTCCCGTTGCTCCCACAGAACCCCACCGGCCGGTTCTACCCAGGTTCTGTCCCACTGCAGCTTCAGCGCTGTGTCGTAACGAATATCCCAGCGTAATCCAAAGGACAGGCTTTCCTGGTCAGCATAGGTGCGGTCATACAGGGACTGAACACCTTCCTGCAGCTGGATCAGTTCCGGTACATTGGCGAGAAAGGCCGGAAGCTCCCCGATGGTGGTGCGGGATTCGGTCTGTTTGGCCTTGGCGACAATGGTGTAAAACGTCGTTGCGCCTACGCTGTAGCCGGCACTGATATAGCGGCCAGCGTAGGACTTCAGCACGTCGTAATCGGAGTCCAGATAACTGATTTCACCTTGCAGGAACCAGGGTGAGTTCTCGTAGGCGAGCCCCACGGAATAATAATTAACACCATTGTCATCCACTTCGATGTCTTCAAGGATGGCTTGCGCCTCAGTCCAGCCGAACTGATAAGCTGCCGTGAGCGGGTCTCTGAAAAGCTCGGTACCTATGACATCGTTCACATCATCATCGAAGTCAATGGAAGTAAATGTAAAACGTGCGCGCCAGTGACTGCTCTCCCAGCCCAGTACGGCACCGATGAGATTATTCAGTTTGAACTCGTGCCCTTTA
This sequence comes from Ketobacteraceae bacterium, assembly GCA_033722575.1. Taxonomy (GTDB): domain Bacteria; phylum Pseudomonadota; class Gammaproteobacteria; order Pseudomonadales; family Ketobacteraceae. The sequence goes on from JAWVYU010000305.1 coordinate 1,317, forward strand.
CCATTAAATTCGAACTGGTTTTCTGATTCTCCCAGAAACAGCTTGGCGTTGAACGTGCCTTCACCCAGGCGAAAGCTGTAATTGGCATCAGCACCTTCGAAATAGAAAAAGGCCGTGGGCCCGTAAAACTCCATCGGGGGTTTGGCCCAGAGATAGGAAAAACCCAGGTTGCGGTATTCCGACAGCATGTACAGGTCCATACCGATCCTGCCTGCCCTGAAAGTGAGTCCGGGGCTATGGCGGTAACGGAGGTAAGCCCAATCGATGCTGTTTTCCAGGGAGTTGTTGAAGCGCTTTTTGCCAACCACCTGAATGGCAGCGTCCAGTGACGGCGCCAGGCTGGTATCCAGCTGGAGACCGATCAGGGAATCCGGCTCCCAGGACCATTCCCCGTCATACTGTCCGGGTTGCGCCACGTTGCGCCGGTAGCCAAGGATATCGTTACCGCCGCTGGCAACTCCCAGTGTGGCAAAGCCACTCAGACGAAAGCGCTCACTGTCGAACCCCAGCGCATGGTTGGGCCCTGCTGTCAGGAGCAGGGAGCACAGCAGTACCACGGCCCCAGGCAGCCAGCGCAGGACGTGCGGGGCCAGTTGTGGCGGGTAAAAATGGGGGGTGGCATTCACTGTCATGCCATTAAGTATAGTTAATTCGCAGGAAACTCAATGCCACACCGGCATAAAAGATTGCCGTTAAAATGGCAGGGAAAACAGTGGGATAGTGCTGCCCGGCGGGGGCCGGGCAGGCACCGGGAAAAATCCTCAGGAACGGCGGAATGGTCTCATCAAAATGCTGCCGGTGATTTTGCCCATCATGGCGGACCAGTCAAAATAATCCCGCCATTCCGTGATTTTTCCGTTCTCCACCACCAGTACACCCATAAGCGGTAGCTCCGCTCTGAAAAAGCGGCCTGTCAGGGTGTCCACCCGCTCTGTAAGCACCGTATTGCCGCTCACCGCCAGGTGAATCATATCCACATCAAATGCTGTCATCCCTTTGGCCATCAATGTCAGATCCCGCCGGATCCGCTCTTTGCCCCGCGCCTTATGGAAGGGAACGTTCCGGTAAACACAGCGCTCGTCGATAAGCTCCAGTGCACCGTCAAAATCCAGTGCGCAGCAGGCAGTAAAGAAACGTTCCACTACCTCTCTGGCATTATTCTGGCGGTTTGCAGGCACCGATTTGAGTGTTGCTGGCATTGGCATTACCTCGGTTTACAGAAATCCCATCAGGCGTTCCCTGATCAGTGCTTCGGCTTCCTTCATGATCCGGCTGATCAGTTCCTCGCAGGTGGGAATATCGTGAATGAGGCCAGCCACCATGCCACAGGACCAGGCACCGGCATCCATGTCGCCTTCCATCATGATACGCGGATAAACACCGGCGACTTCCTCGATAATATCCTCGAATTTCAGGTCCTTACCGAGATTTTGTTCTTTCTCCAGCAGCCTTTCCACCGCCGCATTATTCAGTACCCGTTCGGTATTGCGCAGGGGACGCATCACCAGCCGGGTATCCAGCTCGGTAGCGGCCACAATGGCTTCCTTCACTTTCTGGTGAACCGGCGCTTCCTGGGTGGCAATAAAGCGGGTTCCCATGTTCATACCTTCTGCGCCCAGCGCCAGTGAGGCTACCAGAGAACGGGCATCGGCCATGCCGCCGGAAGCCACAAAAGGGATTTCCAGCTCTTCGGCAGCACGGGGCAGAAGAATCATGTTGGGAATGTCGTCTTCTCCGGGGTGACCGCCACACTCAAATCCGTCCACGGAAACCGCATCGCAGCCGATCTTCTGGGCTTTGAGAGAATGCCGCACCGAGGTGCACTTGTGAATCACCTTGATGCCGGCATCCTTGAGGGCAGGGAGGTACTGCTCCGGACTGCGGCCGGCGGTTTCCACGATCTTGACGCCACCTTCAATGATAGACTTGATATAGCCGGGATAATCGGGAGAACTGACGGTGGGCAGGAAGGTAAGGTTGACGCCAAAGGGCTTGTCGGTCAGGTCGTTGCATTTGGCGATTTCATTGGCCAGGTCCCCCGGTGTTTTCTGGGTCAGACCGGTAATAATGCCCAGGCCGCCGGCGTTTGATACCGCTGCAGCCAGTTCCGCGAAACCAACATAATGCATGCCCCCCTGAATGATCGGATGTTCGATGCCGAAAAGCTCTGTGATACGCGTTTTCATTCAATCCTTCCTCTACGTTTCGGTTTTTGTTGTTTAAGGCTTACACCTTATATCCTGAAAGATACCCAATTAAAAGCGATTGGGAATAAATTGCCATGACGAAAATTGCCGTATTCTGCGGATTAACGGTCAATCAGGCCAAACAGGCCATCTGGCGGCTAAAAGCCAGGATTTTCATCATGTTAGAGAAAAATAGTCGGGTGCTCCGGTTTTTTTTTACCGCTGTTTTAATAGCCAAACCCGACTAACGAGCCCCGGCATCAAATGATTTTGTGCTAAAGCCACAGATCGTCCTTCCCGCCCCTAATCCCTGTATATACTTATTGTTTAGAGGGTGCTTTTTTGCGGAAACGAGCAGGGGCCGAGAAGTATGAAAAAGTCTGTCATTTTATTAATGCCGCTGATTTTCTGGAATACCGGTGCGTTGGCCGATGGGGCCACCGAACAGGATCTTCAGGCGTGTTATGGTCTGGAATTCCAGTATGAGGCGGTGACACCGGAAGTAGCGTTCAGCATCGGTAATTGTTTTTCAGAGCTGGCAGCGTCTCTGCCTGCGGGTGGCACTGTCTATTATGCCTATGAGCTGGTGCCTGGGGAGCTTACCAACCGCAATGCGGTATTGCATTACGCCAGCAGCTGGTACGAACAGGCCAGTGATTATGGCCACCCGGAAGCGGAAGCACGGCTCATGCTGACCTGGGACAAGCTCTGGGATTGAGCCCGGGAGGCCGGCTTGTCACTTTTGTCTCCAGGCCTGACTGGCACAGTTCCCCCGTCAACAACCACGTAGCTTCTCCCATGCCGGTCTCCGGCCTGATGCGGACAGGATTGGTACCTGAAGACTAGCCCGTGTATCTTTAGCCCTATCGTTAGCGGATCTGGAGATAGCAGATGGGCAAAAAGTTCTGGGTTTTTCCAATCGAGCCCGACATGGCTGACGGTGTGAGGGAAATTGCGGTCAGTCTGCAGCAAGACGATATCGGCTCCTCGGACCTGGACAGCTTGCGCCGGCGGCTGGTGCGGAGTCTGAATCAGATTATTGATGCGGGCTTCGAGTTCTATTACCAGCGGCCTGCGGAATACAGCAGCCTCAACGCAGTTGTGCAGGGAGCCATACAGTCGATTATCTATACCATCCGGCAATCCATCCACATGGTGGTGCAACGGGTTTTCAAGTCCATGTCGCTGGAAGATTTGCGTGCCATGGCAAATTATCTTGATTCCATGGTATTGCCTCCCCGGGACCAGGGGCAGCCTGCCTTGCTGGCGCACCCCTTGGGAGACAGCTTATCCCGCCGTATTGATGAACTTATGGATACCATTCGCAACAGTGACAGTGTGAGTGAATATGACGGGGAGCTGTACCGGACCTTTGCCGAGGTGGTGGAAGTCAGCGTGCGTTTTTACTACCGTGAGCCAACCAATATGGTTTCTCTCAATCCCATTGCCAAAAAAGCCGCTGATCTGGGAATCAATACCACCATTAGCGGGGTTAAAAAAATATTAAAGCGGGTAGTGAGGGAAGTAAAACATGAAGAGGTGTCCGTACTGCCCGATAACATTGATTTCCTGGTAGAAGAGCGGGACCTTGATTACCGGGTTTGCGACCCAGAGTTTATTGAAACAAAATAACGGGTTTTCCGTTAAGAAAACTGTTTATCCGGACTTTCTCACGCGTTATCACGCATTGTTCAGTTCGGGTGCAGTTCGCCGCAACGACGTTTTACGCCCATTCAGCAGCTGCCCCAGCCACGTTGGTCTCACCAGAAAGTGGTATGAGATCAGGCACAGGGACAGTATCAGAAAAAAGCTCAGCGAGAATTTACCAAACACGTTAACGGGCAGGGGTTCCAGTGCCATGGGAATGGCGATTGCCAGGGGCAGATGAACCAGGTACATCCAGTAGGAGGCATCAGCCAGATAACGGGAAGCTGCACTGGGTTTGTCCATCCATTTTCGGTAAATACCAATGATCAGCCAGCACAGACAAAAATAACTGATACCCAGCCACAGCGAGCCGTACCAGGTTACTGCTTCCGGATCTTCGCCTGATCTTGCCGCAAAGATCAGTGACGCCACCAGACCCGCTATGGCTATGGTCAAGCCAGCCAGAGGCTTGCGGAATCTGGAGACGGCAGCGTAGAAACGGTCTTTTTCCCGATAGGCCAGTGCTCCCGTTATAAAGAAAATGCCATAGTGAAAAAAGGTTCCCCAGGCGATGTCAAAGCCGTAGGCCGTGTCCATGAGATAGCTTTCCTGGAGCAGGGGAATGCTGCCCAGTGCCAATAACAACAGTGGCATGATATAGCGTGCAGGCAGGCGTTGCAGAATTCGCAGCACCGCAAGGGTAACAACGTAATACAGGATCAGGTAATAAAGAAACCAGAGGTGATAGAGTGGCAAGCTGTCAGGGAAGGTGATGGTAACTCCCCGTTCCGCCATGATACCGGCAGCCTTGAGAAACAAAACATAACAAGTGTATCCGATCAGGGGAGACAGGGTAATAAAAGGGATCAGAATGCGTTGTGTACGGTTTTTTATAAAAGCATGAGTACCACGCTTTTCCATGAGCAGCAGCATAAAAAAGCCGGCAACAAAGAAAAACACCTGCATGCGAAAGCAATGAATGAAAACCACCGCGCCACTGAAGAAACCATGCACTTCTGTGTCCTTGAACGGCCAGATATAGCCGGCGGGCATGGTGTTGTAGTTACCCGCAACGTGCAGCACGATGCCGAGCAACATCATGTGGGATCGTAATTGATCCAGAAAATGAATACGTCTTTCCATGGCTTTGTTTACCGCTTCCTGCAGTGGTCTCTACAGTTCTGGCAACACTATTCAGGCGCAAAACCAAGCTTGTCAGGCTAGGCGCAAAAACAGGCGTAAAACTGCTCCTGGCGCAAGCGCGTTCAGAGTAAAGCAGTATAAATTGGCCTGAAAAGATCACAACTCTATCGTATGGGGGATAGTCAGCC
>JAWVYU010000306.1:0-6452 GCA_033722575.1 Ketobacteraceae bacterium
GCTTCGTTGCTGTCCAGGATGATACGATGGCAACCTACAACCTGTCGGGCACTACCTGTGAACTGGTGTTTGCCACCTGGCTGCTTTACATCAGACAGTTCTGGTCTGACAAGCATCGGCTTCTGGATCACCTGAGTGTTCATTTCCGGCACGGCCCGCCGCAACAGCTGGATGCCTATTATCAGCTGTTTGGTCACAATCTGAAATTTAACTGCCCGCGGGATGAGGTTCGCTTTCCCGGTGGCTTGAGGGAGCTCCAGTTTATTGAGTCGGACCGAACCCTGTACCAGTTGATGCTGAAAACTATTGAAACAGTATTTGCCGAGGAGCATCAGACCATAGAGAAAGACGACCGGCTGTGCGTGCGTTGCGCTGAGTTACTTCAGGAACATTTGCCTGATGAGTTACTCAGCATTGAACAACTGGCGCAGCACTTTCACATGAGCGTCAGCACATTGCGCCGCAGACTTCGTGACGAGGGTTATAACTACCGTAAGCTGGCAGATGAAATAAGAAAGAAGCTTGCCATTGAATACGCCAGCAAACCGGATATCACTCTTGAGGACGTTGTTGCCAGCCTTGGCTTCTATGATTACAGCGCCATGAACAAGGCCTTCCACCGCTGGTTTGATAAATCCCCCGTTGAATTTTACAGAAAATAAAACCACTACTACAGCTACCCCTTTGGCGCGACCATTCCAGCCAGAACAATCAACTTCTGCAGAAACCACTAAGGTTTTTCAGATAAAAAAACGAACATTTTAAGGTTTGCCGTTCAGTAAAGTTCTTGATAGTGTTTTTTCCCTAAATGCGCTCAGCATGCCCCCATACAAACAAAAACAATACCAAATAACTAAGCCAAAAGACCGACACCATGAGTCAATTTATGAATCTCGCCATCCTCAATCATGCAGTTAAAAACGCTGTGCGCCTGTGCGGTGCCACGCTTCTGATAATGCAGGGCACCCTGGCAGTTGCGTCAGAGACTGACGCAGAGCAGCCGCCGGTATTCAGTATTACTCAGGCGGACCAGTTTATAACGACCGGTGAAATGCGCCCCTCAGGCGCCACGGATAATAACGACACCGGACTCATACTGGCTTACAGTCTGGGGGGCAAAATCGTGCGGCTGGAGTTGTCCGAAAACACCCGGCTGATGAGGGAGCTTCCCACCCGGTCTTTCCCTGAGGACGTCAAACTCTACCGTGGCAAAATCAGCGGCAATGAAAGTTCATGGGCGCGGATTACCAAAATAGACGGCGTGTTATCCGGTGCCATTTATGATGGTGAAACCCTGTTTCTGGTGGATTCATCGGAAGAGACCTTTCAGGCGATGCCGCCTGAAGTAAGGTCGGGTCTTGACCGCACCCAACCGGTGATCTTCCGGGCCAGGGATATTCAGGGTGTTCTCTCCTGTGGCGTTGTCGAGGTTCCGGTCCAGCAGGCCGCCCCCACCTATAACGACCTTATTAACGAGCTGAACCGCGTGCTTGCATCAAGGACCGTCAAGGAATTCTCCATTGATATTCATACGGACAGCCAGTATGCAAACCGGACATCCGGATCTGTTGAATCCAATGTCATGTCGCAAATGAACATTGTTGACGGCATTTTTTCAGAGCAACTGGATATACAGTTTAATGTCAGCAAAATCGAAACCGTCGGCAGCTCCAGCGGGCTGGACACCAATGATTCATCGCGTTTGCTGTCGCGCTTCTATAACTACTCGTATCCCAACAGCGCGGGGTTATCTCACCTGTTTACAGGAAAGGCACTGGACGGGGGCTCTACCCTGGGGATTGCCTATGTGGACGCTGTCTGCAACAGTTACGGTGTTGGTGTGAGCCAGGCCGGTGGCCGCGGGGTTGCCGGTGCGCTGACCGTTGCCCACGAACTGGGCCATAACTTTGGTGCCCCTCACGACAACCAGAGCGGACCCTGTTCACACATTTCAAATCAGTATTTAATGAATCCCTATCATAATGATAAGGATGAGTTCTCCAGCTGCAGTATTGACCAGATCAACCGCACAGTAAGCGGCGTTTCCTGCTATGTAAACAAAAACGTTGACGATGGCGGCGGCAACAATAATGATGGCGAGGTTCTCAGTGTCGCCAAAGCCATATTCACAACCACTGAACCGGTTGTGATCAGCTATCAGAAGAGTTCAGGCAACTCACTGGACTGGGTTGGTATCTATAAATCAGGCGATCTCGCCACCAGCTGCTCATCCAGCAATAGCACCTATGTTGACTGGCGTTATGCCGGCAACACCTCAGGCCGGGTTTCCTTTTCTGATTTGCCTGCCGGCAACTACCAGGCACAGATGTTCTCAAATGATGGCTACTGCTTTATCGGCAAATCCAAATCGGTCATGGTTGGCTCTTTTGATTATGCCATTATGCTGGCAGCATCAGGCTTGCTGATCATGCGTCGACGTCGCCGCTCCAACTGATAACCGGCGCCGGCTTGGCTTCATCAAAACCGGCGCCACTTCCAGAATCCCAATCCTTCCGCAACACCCTGTTGCCTGGAAAAAACGCTGCGTCCTTGCCATTGGGTTTCATCAGCTTTATCCTCGCAGGAGTTTATACTAAACGGTAGCCCCCGGAATCGTAGTCGCCTGAGGAACAATATGGGCAAATCAGCAACCCCTGAAACGGTGAATATCAGAAAAGCCCGGCCGGAAAACCCTGAATATGCCGAGATCAGGCAGCATATAGTGGACGAAGCGATCGAGCTGATGGCTGAACAGGGGTTTGAAAAATTCCGGTTTGACCAGCTGGCCAAACGGGTGGGAAGAAACCGTACAACCATCTACCGCTATTTTGACAGCAAGCAGGAATTGATTACAGAAGCGATGAAAACGCTGATGACAGAAATCACAGAAAACATCATCGCGGATACTGCCAATACCAAAGCAACGACACCTGAATCATTTACCGACAACCTCTATCGGGTGATCCATGCGATAGGCACCAAGGACCGTTACCGCATTATCATGGATGCTCAGAACATCAAAGAGTTCGCTGTGCTTGTTAAGCAGAACCTGACGGAAATCACAGCTCTGATGCTATCCAGGTTCATGGTTGATTCCACGGCAGGGCGAATGCTGCGCACCGACATTGACATGGATGAAGCCGTGCACTGGCTTTTTCATCAGATTATTTCCTATGGCTTTTTCGGATTAAAAGGAAAAACCCGCAAGGAGCAAAAGCAATATTTGCACCGTATGGTTACCCCGGTGCTGTTCACGTCATCCTAGATATCCGCTATACCGGCGAGCGCGTCCCCACCACTCTGACAGTGAGGCCAACGGGTTGCGTAAAAGGCCTCGCGACAATTCTGGGTTGGGCTTTCCCGGGAACCAACTCGAGTTCAAAGTGATTGATCCAGTAAGACACCATCTCCTGCGTAATCAACGGCCCGATCATCGCACCCGTGCAGCGATGGGCACCACTGCCAAATGCCAGCACATGACGCTTTCGCTCGGAAGCACCCCTGCCAATAAAACGGGTTGGATCAAACTTTTCAGGCTCGGGAAACATTGCCTCATTCAAATGATCACCGGATATCTGAACCAGCACTTCATCGCCCTTGCGAATACGGTAACCGCCAAAACGGAAATCCTGCTTCGCGTACCGGATAACCAATGCTCCGGGAGGATTTATTCGCACCGTTTCCTGGAACGCAGCACGCAAGAGTTTCTGATCCATAGGATCAATATTGCCATCATTTTCTCGTGCCAGGTGCCGGTATTCATCCCGAACTTTCTGCAAATACCCGGGATGACTCAGCAACCGATACAACAAAAACCCCGCGGCCGAGGCCACAGTATCGTAGCCCGCCAGGTAAGCCATCAAGGGTACGATTTTTAAATCATCGTCTTCCCAGTGATCGGTTCCTTCAGGCGGAGGGCAACCTAAATACTGCCCAACCATGGTTTCCGCGGTCAATTCGGGGCTTGCCCGGACCCTGGCAACCAGTGCCAGAAAATGCTCATTCATTCGCTTTTGGGCGCGCCTGTAGGCAGGGTTAGCCAGTGCCATCCACAGCGGAATATGGCCATAGGTGGCATAAATCAGGGTATGGATCACCCTGGACAGATCCGCTCTGCTGAAGGGAAAAGGTTCACCATTCAATAACTGCGACAGCACCTGAACCGTTTGCGACTGTGCCTCGGTAAGCGCATCAAAGCTGTGCCCTGGCTGCCAACGACTGGTTTGCTGTTTCAGGCAGTCAATAATATCGCCGCGCCTGGCACGCTCCAGCTTTCTGTTCAGGAAGTTACTGTGGGCTTTGCGATAGACCTTGTGCAAAGGCCCGTCAAAGGTCATGGGCAAGCGGCTGTTCACCGCTTTTTGCAATACTTTCATGGACCTGGCGGTACATAAAAGATCATCGTTTCCCAACAATGCAACGGCATCCTGCCCACAAAGACAGGTCATATCCATGCCCAGTATCCGCATACGGAATGCATCCCCGTAGGCTTTGCGGGTTTTTGCAAGAAAGGGCAGTACATTACCTGTGAATTGCCTGAGAGGACCTATGATGGGCGTGGACCTGATCAGGGGTGGTCGCTTACCGCCACCTTCTTCCGGTTGAACAACATGGGGAACAGCATCAACTGATACAGATTCACCGACAGGGCACTGACGCTGATTGATTGAATGTGTTGTTTCCGTTTCCATGGCCACCCTCCGGCTGAGCGCACCCATCAACATACAACAATATAATAATTATGTTGATACGACAGTATTGTATATTTGTTGCATTCAGAATAGTCTTATTGAAAACACGAGTCAAACCTTTTACGGGTTCAGGCTTCCACGGGGGGTATGCAGGGGAGTACGTAACAATGGATATTCTTTTGACGGGCGCATTTGGAAATATCGGGTCAATGCTGCTGGACGAACTTCTGACGCGGGGCCACCACGTAACCGCCTTTGACCTGAAAAACAGGGCCAACAAAGCAGTACAGGCACGCTACAGCGAACGCATTGATACCGCATGGGGGGATATTTGTAATAACGAAAGCATCCGGCGTCACGTCAGCAACAAGGATGCCATCGTGCATCTGGCCGCGGTCATTCCGCCCATGACGGAAACCCATCCTGAAATTGCCCAGCGAATTAATATCGGAGGAACCCGCAACCTTCTGGAGCTGGCCGGGGAAAGTGCCAGCAAGCCGGTTGTGGTTTTCACGTCTTCTTTTGCAGTGTGGGGACATACACAGACATTACCACCACCAAGAACGGCGCAGTGTCCGCTGGTGACCACTGACAATTATTCACGCCACAAAATCGAATGCGAGCAGCTGGTCAGATCACAGGTGAGCCCCTGGGTCATTCTTCGTATCGGCGCCTGTTTTGACATTCGCAACCGTCATATCAAAAAGGATTCCATTCGCATGATGCTGGATACGGATGCCAACAGCCGTATTGAGTACATTCACCCCGCGGACGTGGCAACCGCGATCGCAAATGCTATTGAAAGAAAAGAAGCCCATAACCAGGTGCATTTGATTGGCGGAGGCAAGTCTTGCCAGATCACCCAGATGGAAATGATAAATACGCTACTTGGTGCCGCAGGCTTTAAGCTAAGGAAAGAAGATTTTGGCAGTCAGCCGTTCTACAGTGACTGGATGGATACCTCGGAATCACAACGCGTACTGGAATTTCAGAATAATTCGTTCAGAGATCTTCGGGACGAGCTGTTTGAATCGCTCAAATATATCCGGCCTTTGGTAAAGCCCGTGTCCCGGATTGCCTCCCGGGGATTTGTGAAATGGGTTCGCTCCTGAAGAGGCAGCGGGTGCTGCCTCTTTGGGGGTTGAGACTTTAATATAATCAGTGACTGAGCTTGTACTGCAATTCCAGCAACGCAAACCGACCGGTATTGTTGTAGCCAGGCACCGATATAAATTCCCGGTCGAACAGATTCTCTACTTTCAGCCTGGCTATTACGGATTCACCGAAGCTGCGTTCAAAACGGATATCCACGGTACCATAACCACCGGGAGTGCCTGCATCACCCTTGCGCTCACTTTTACCGGTAATAGTCAGCCCCATGGCGTAATCATCACCGCGGCGGGAAATATCCACACTGCCGGTAGCCCGGGCTCGCCGCTGCAGATCCACATCGGCGGTACGGTCTTTGGGCTCAATATAGGAAGAGTTCAGCGCAATCTGCCAGGACGCCAGACTGATATTATAAGCCATTTCGATACCGCGGATTCTTGCCTCGGATACATTGCTGGGCGTGAATTTACCGAAGTCCCCCAGGGTGGGGTCGTAACGCCAGTCAATCAGGTTTTCGATTTCGTTGTAAAAAATATTCACCTGGTAATAGCTTTGGGGATCGATATCACCGCGAAACTGCAGCTCGGTATTCTTTGACTCTTCCGGCTTCAGATTTTTATTGCCCTGGGAAAATAACCCGTCCGGCCAGAA
>JAWVYU010000307.1:0-6446 GCA_033722575.1 Ketobacteraceae bacterium
ACTTTTTTTACACGACATGGTGAAGCTTTGCCGGTAACAGATAATCCAAAAGCCTATTTGCCCGGTGATATCGTGTCATGGTTGTTGCCGGGTAACCTTCCTCATATTGGCATTGTCACCGACAGGTACTCGCAGGAAACGGGTAACCCTTTAATCGTTCACAATATCGGGTCAGGCCCGGTCATGAATGATATGTTATTTTTATACGAAATTACCGGTCATTACCGATACGTGCCAGAGCAATATAAGAAGTAGATCAGGGTTGCGGCCTATGCCAATAGGTATAGGTAATTTGTTTGGCGGGGAAATGCCGCCGATACAAAACAGTTAAGGATTGTTTCTTCTGCGGCGTTCGCATCTTGGGTAGTATCATCAATTAATTCAAGAGTATATAGCGCAAGAATTGGTAATCTCACTTACTAAGGAGTGGTAGGATCACCTGTTGTTTTGCGCGCTGTGAACGCTACTGATACCCCCTGGCTGGACAAGAACAGGAAGCTGATGGAATGAAAAGGTTTCAACCCCGAATAAGAATAAACGCTTTTTTCAAACTCTGTATTGGCACTGGCTTGCTTTTGTTCGGCATGGTGCCGCGCCTGGCAGCCGCTGATTCTGACTGGGCTATAGAGTATGCGGAACCTGCGCAGATATCGACTCCTGTGCAAACCAGCAGTACTCAAAACGATGGCGGCATGAAGAGCATGACGGTGTCAGCATTTGGGAAATCATTTGCACTGCGGCTCACAGCCAATACGCACCTTACCAAAAGCATCAGTAATTTAACCCTGCCCGCCGGTGTCACGCTGTATGCCGGAAAGATTGAAGATAAACCGGACTCCTGGGTTCGCCTGACCTACCATGAGGGCTCATACGCCGGCGCGATCTATGACGGCTCTGAGTTATATCTGATGGATGCCAGTGCAAGTGCATCGAACGCTTTAGGTGCATCTTTGAAGTCCGATGTTTCCGGGCCGGTCATGTACAAAGCTTCAGATATCAAAAGCTCAATGACCTGTGGCCTGAGCGGTCATTCAGTCGAGAAATTTTCCTATAAAGCGTTCGTCAACGAGCTGCAAGCTACCACACTGGGGAAAACGCAAATCCTTAAAGCGCTTGCATCCGGTACGCTTCAGCAAATCAAACTTGATATTGTTGCCGACACTGAATATTCACGAGAGGTAAGTGGCGATTCTACGACTGCGATTCTTTCGCAAATGAACGTGGTTGACGGCATTTTTACTGAGCAGGTTGGTGTGAAAGTTGCGATCAACAATATTAATGTGCTCAGCAGTAATGGTCCGCTGTCCTCATCAAGATCCTCAACTCTCCTGGATGATTTTCGCGATTATGCTGGCGGATCCCATCCGGGGTTGGCGCATCTTTTTACCGGTAAAGCGCTGGATGGTGGCGGCACGCTTGGTATTGCCTATATGGACGCAATCTGCAGTGACTGGGGGGTGGGTGTATCCCAGGCCGGCGGGCGCGGTGTTGGAGGCGCTCTCACGGTTGCCCACGAACTGGGTCATAACTTTGGCGCGCCCCACGACAATCAAGGGGGCTCTGAATGTGAATACGTATCCAATCAGTATTTGATGAACCCTTATTACAACCAGAGTGACCAGTTTTCGCAATGCAGCATCACGCAGATGAACAGGATGATTGACGGGGCGAGCTGCATTCAGACGGTGGATGATGATACCGGCGGTGGTGACGACCCGGGAGACAACCCGGACGCGCTGACAACAACCAAATCCAGCTACACAACCGATGAAGCGGTCGTTGTGGAGTATCATGATGGCTCCGGCAGTACTCTGGACTGGATCGGTATATTCAGACGGGGGGGATTGACCAGGTCCTGTGATCAGAATGACAGCTATGTGGATTGGGTTTACACCAATGGTCGGAGTGGCACGGCATCCTTTGAGGGGCTTGCTGCCGGAGATTACGAGGCACAACTGTTCTCGAACGATGGTTACTGCTACATCGGTAGTTCAGTCCAGTTTACGGTGACCAGTGCAGATGACGGCCCGAAAGATACGCTGACAACCACCAAATCTTCCTATACCGTAGGCGAAACAGTGGTCATCGACTACCACGATGGCTCCGGCAGTTCCCTGGATTGGGTCGGTATATTCAAGCAAGGGGATCTGACAAGTTCCTGTGACCAGAACGACAGCTATGTAGTCTGGGCTTACACCAACGGTAGCAGCGGCTCCGTGTCCTTCCCAAGTCTTGCGGTTGGTGATTATGAGGCGCAATTGTTCTCGAACGATGGCTACTGCTATATCGGCAGTTCAGTCCTGTTTGCCGTGTCCAGCGCAGATGATGGCACGGATGACGGTACTGACGATGGTACAGATGATGGCACCGGTGATGATGTTCCCGACAGTGATTTGCCTTACAAGGGATTAAAGGATCATGCCGGTTTGTGCCTGACCGTTGATAATTCCCGTTCACCCATGCGGGCAAAAGTGGCTTCATGCAGCTTCGGGCTGTCAGACAATAATCAGAAGTGGCGGTTGACGGAAGCCGGTTTTCTGCAGTCACAGTCAACCGGACTGTGTTTGACGCCCGGATCTGATCAGAGCAGCCCGGGCGCGGTTTTCCTGGCGCAATGTGCCGGAGACCCTTGGTTTAACTGGGCTCACCAGAACGGTGTGCTGATTAATTCGCACAACCCCAACTATGCTCTTACCTCTCCGGACACTACCGGTATGGTGGTCAACCTGGCGAGACAAAGCGGCGCCCAGAATCAGCAATGGCAGTTTGGTGGGGCACTGGGTTTAAGTATGTCAGGCCTGTTGCTGTTGCTTGTCCGTATCCGGCGCCGGAACCCGTTATCCGGCAAGGGCTGGTGATCATCCCTTTATTTGTTCTCAAATGAGGTGATCAACAATACATTCGGCTTTTCTTGCGTGGGGGTTATACAAAGGTAATCCTCGCGCAAGAAAAGCCGTTTGCTGTGAAAGAGCCAGGATTGGCCAACAATAAAGTATGGCGGTATAGATGCAATAACGGGAGCTTCTCAAGCCATCGCTCCTGAAAGTTATTGTTCGCTTTTCTGCTCCGTCCACATGTGCACACCCGACATGTCCGGTAACTTGTGTGCAACGCCTTTATGGCAATCGATGCAAGTGGCCTTGCCCTGGGCCAGCGCGGTTGAGTGCATGCGCACGGCGCGTTCGTCCTGGATGGTAAAATCCATATATTCCACGTTATGGCAATTGCGGCATTCCAAAGAATCGTTTGCCCGGAGGCGCGCCCATTCCCGTTCCGCCATTTCGCGACGATGAGAAAGAAATTCCTCCCGGGTATCGATAACACCGAATAACCAGCCCCAGACCTCCTTGGATGCCTGCATCTTGCGCGCCATTTTATCGGTCCAGTCATGGGGTACATGGCAGTCCGGGCAGGTTGCCCGCACGCCAGACCGGTTAGTATAGTGAATAGTGCCTTTGAGTTCTTCGTAGACATTAGCCTGCATCTCATGGCAGCTGATGCAGAAAGTTTCAGTATTGGTTGCTTCCACTGCGGTGTTAAAGCCACCCCAGAAAACAATCCCTGCCACAAAGCCGCCCAGGGTGAGAAAGCCCAGGCTGAAATGCATACTGGGGCTGCGCAGCAGTTGCCAATAACGTTGAATTATTTCTCGCATGGCTGTCTCGCTCAGTCTGTTTCTTTCTGCATGGACCGACGCAGTACTTCTTCAACGTCAAGAAAATTATTCTCCACCAATGGGGTTACATCATGTTGCGGTACATGACATTGGGTGCAGAAGTAGCGTCGCGGCGACACTGCCGCCAGTGTCTGCCCGTCCTGATTGCTGAAGTGGGTGATGCTGATCATGGGAGCGCCGGTATCCGGGCTCATGACCCGGCTGTGACAACTCAGGCATTTGTTAAAAAAGCGGTCCAGCTGGTAATCGCGAATGCTATGGGGGATTACTGGCGGCTGCTCAGGATACAGGCGGACCTGGCGACCGGGTTTTGCCTGATCGGCGATCTTTGGTGCCGGCATAACCGTGCCCAGCGTGCCTGCGGGTCGCAGGCCTTCAGGGGCAGGGGCTGAAAAATTCTCAGCAAAGGCCGCCACCGGAAGCAAGAAAAGCAGACAAGTCATCAATGAACGATTCATGGTTCTTTCCCCTTATGCCAGTGTGACCAGTTCCAGACGTACAGCGCATTTCTTGAAGTCGGTTTGTTTGGAGATAGGGTCAGTGGCGTCCAGTGTGACCCGGTTGATCAGTCGGTTGGCATCAAAAAAAGGTACGTAAACCAGCCCTTGAGGCGGTTTGATGCGTCCGCGGGTTTCCACCCGGGCACGGATTTCACCGCGTCGGCTGATAACTTTGATTTCACTGCCCCTTCGCATACCCTGCTCGCGGGCATCGTCCGGATTCATATAAACGAGCGCATGGGGCACGGCCCGATGCAGCTCCTCTACCCGCTGGGTCATGGAGCCGGTGTGCCAGTGTTCCAGTACACGACCAGTGCTGAGCCAGAAGGGATATTGGTCGTCCGGTTCTTCCGCTGGCGGTTCATAGGGCAGGGCGAAGATCAGCGCCCGGTTATCCGGCTTGCCATAGAATTGCACGCCGGTTCCTTTTTCCACATAAGGATCATAGCCCTCACGGTAGCGCCACTTGGTTTCCTTGCCGTCTACGACTGGCCAGCGCAGTCCCCGTACTTCGTGATAGCGGTCAAAGGCGGCCAGGTCGTGGGCCTTGCCGCGGCCGAAGCGGGCATACTCCTCAAAAAGTCCTTTCTGGACGTAAAAACCAAAAGCGTCGTTTTCGTCGTTCTGAAACTCGGGGTTGGCATCGGATACCGGAAACTCATCCACCTGGCCGTTGCGGAATAGTACCTCGAACAGCGATTTGCCGCGGTAAGCAGGCATTTGTTCCAACAGCTCCCGGGGCCATACGTCATCGGTTTTTATGTACTTGGAAAATTCCATGGTTTGCCAAAGATCCGAGCGTGCCTGGCCGGGGGCTTTCACTAACTGATGCCAGAACTGGGTGCGGCGCTCGGCATTGCCGTAGGCGCCTTCTTTCTCCACCCACATGGCGGCGGGCAAAATCAGGTCCGCAGCCTGAGCGGAAACGGTCGGATAAGCGTCGGACACAATGATGAAATTGTCCGGATTCCGCCAGCCGGGAAGGATCTCTTCATTCACGTTGGGTCCGGCCTGCATATTGTTGGTAACCTGGGTCCAGTAAACTCTGAGCCGCCCATCGCGCAAAGCCCGGCTCTGTTCCACCGCATGAAAACCCGGTTTGGCGGGAATGGTGCCGGCGGGCAGCTTCCAGATTTTTTCGGCATAAGCCCGGTGTTCCGCATTTGCCACTACCATGTCCGCCGGCAGACGGTGGGCGAAAGTGCCCACCTCACGCGCTGTGCCACAGGCCGATGGCTGGCCGGTAAGGGAGAATGGACTGTTGCCGGGCTCGGCGATTTTGCCGGTCAGCAGGTGGATGTTATAGATCAGGTTATTACACCAGACGCCACGGGTATGCTGGTTGAACCCCATGGTCCAGAAGGACATGACCTTGCGATCAGGATCTGCATAGAGTTCGGCGAGTTCTTTCAGGCGATGGGCCGGTACGCCGGATTCTCTGGCGGCGTATTCCAGGGTGTAGTCACTGACAAAGGCGGCGAATTCATCAAAGGTAATATCGCTCCAGGTGTTGGCCTTGTCAGCTGCACCTGCGCGAATCTGGCGCGGATCGGTAGGACGCAGGCCATAACCGATATCTGTACTGCCTTTGGCGAACCTTGTGTGTTTATCGACGAAATCCTTGTTAACCCGCCCGGTCTGAATGATGTGATTGGCAATGTAGTTGAGCAGTATCAGGTCGCTTTGCGGTTTGAAAACAAAGGGCAGGTCGGCAAGGTCGTAACTCCGGTGTTCGAAGGTGCCCAGCACCGCCACTTTCGTGTCAGGGTGTGACAGGCGGCGGTCGGTAACCCGGGTCCAGAGGATTGGATGCATTTCCGCCATGTTGGAGCCCCAGAGCACAAACACATCGGCATGCTCTATGTCATCGTAACAGCCCATGGGCTCGTCCATGCCGAAGGTGCGGATAAAACCCATTACCGCCGAGGCCATGCAATGACGTGCATTAGGATCAATGTTGTTGGAGCGCAACCCGCCTTTAAATAGTTTACTGGCAGCGTAACCTTCCCACACGGTCCATTGTCCGGAGCCGAACATACCCACCGATTCCGGGCCGTGTTCGCTAATGGCGGCCTTGAACTTTTCGGCCATTATCTGAAAGGCCTGATCCCAGCTTACCGGCTGAAACTGCCCGTCTTTATGGAACTTGCCATCCTTCATCCGCAACAACGGTTGAGTCAGCCGGTCGGCGCCATACATGATCTTTGACAGAAAGTAGCCCTTCACGCAGTTAAGACCACGGTTGACTTCAGCCTTTATGTCGCCATGGG
>JAWVYU010000308.1:0-6432 GCA_033722575.1 Ketobacteraceae bacterium
AGCGATTCCCTTTGCCGGCCGGAAAACGCCGGATACTTTTTGCCGGCCGGCTCAGCGAGGAAAAAGCCCCGCTGCTGTTTGTGGATGCCATTGCCGAACTGGTAAAGACAGATCCCGACACCGTGGGCGTGATAGCAGGCGACGGACCTCAGGCAGAAGAAGTGCAGCAGGCCATCAGCCGTAAGCATCTGCAGGACAAGATCATTTGCCTGGGCTTTATCAGCAACATGGACCAGCTACTGCCGGCTGTGGATGTAGTGATGCTCACCTCCGTTACCGAAGGCGTGCCCATGACTATGCTGGAGGCCATGGCCAGTGGCGTCCCTGTGGTGGCGGCAGCCGTGGGCGGTATTCCGGGTGTTATTCAGGATGCGAGTAACGGCCTGCTGGTTCACAGCCGGCGTCCCGAGGACTTTGCCGCGGCGTGCCAACGCTTGCTGTCGGATACCGCCTGCCGGCATCAGCTTGCAGACCAGGCCCGGACAACCATCGAGGAGAATTTCAGCCTCAGGGCCCAGTGGCCTCTGTACGCCCGGCTATACAACGCAGAGGGTTGCTGAATGCTGCGGGAACTGCCTTTCTACATCGCCGGGCTGTCTCTTATGGCCGTCTGCGGGGTGGCACTGACCACCCCCTACTACTTTGTCGCGCCTTTGATTCCCCTGTCACTGCTGGGCATGCTGGTGCTGTACCGGTTTCCCCAGTGGGGTCTGCTTGCCCTGGCATTTCTGGTGCCACTGGAAGGCCTGTTCGCCGGAAATAACCTGTTCACAGGGGCAAAACTGATCGGGATTGCGCTGATTGGCATTGCCTCACTCAAGATTCTGCGCCGGGAAATTCCGCTGGAAACCCTCAAGACACCCCTCTGGTATCCGATCATTCTGCTGATTTTCGTATTCTTCATGAGCAGCGCCTATTCGCCATACCCGCAGTTGTCGAACACCACCCTGCGCCAGCTGGTCACCGCTATCAGTGTGTTTTATATTGCGCTCACCCTGAAAAACCACATTGATCTTGTCATGCTGATGCGGGTGATTGTGGTCAGCGTGGCCATTACCGCGTTCCTGCCGCTCATCAGCAGCGAACACACCGTGGAAGAGCGCGCCATCGGATTGCTGACGGATCCCAATTATTTCGCCCTGTTGCTGACAACCGCCATACCCATGGCGCTGTACCTGTGTTTTTATGAGCGCTATCGTCTGCTTAAACTGGTCTGGATTGGCGCCCTGGCATTAATACTGCTGGCATTCCAGAAAACCCTGTCACGTTCCGGCATCGTGATACTGGTAATTTCCTTTATGCTACTGGCCTGGCATTACCGGGAGGAACTGCGCCGTTTAACTGCGGCCCAGGTGGGGCTGATTTTTGTGGGCGGTATTCTGGCCCTTATGATCACCTTCGCGTCGCTGCCCGAATCCTATCGTGACCGTATCCTCTCTATTACCAATATCACCTCCGGCGTGGAGGCATTTGACGACCGTTCCATGGGTCGCAGAACCTCTTACATCGTGGTGGGCATGAATGTCTTTCTGGAAAACCCTGTGATCGGATCAGGCCCCGGCACCTTCCCGGTTCATTATGCCAAAACCGGTTACGCCACAGCATTTTCACTGGACTCCGATGACCCGGAGCTGTTCCGGCGCGCCCACAACACCTACCTGGAAACCCTTGCGGAAACCGGCGCGCTGGGTTTAGTGGCGCTGCTGGCCATCATGCTGCTGGGCATCCGGCAGTTTATGCGGGCACGGCGCATCGCATTAAGGCACCAGCAGTTCCAGCATGCTCACATGATCGCCCACATGGGCATATCTTTGGTGGCGATCATGCTGTTTATGCTGTTCCTTACCGGGCTTACCAACAAATTCCTTTGGATACTGCTGGCCATGGGCAGTCAGCTGCTGGACCACGCCAACCGCATGTCCCCGGTGACCAGCCCGGAAGACCAGCGAGGACGTCATGAACAGGGTTAAGTACAGCATTATCATGCCATGCTTCAACGAAGCCCATGTGCTCGAGCGCTCCCTCAGCAGCATCCGCTCAGCCATTGCTGATCGCAGCGACGTGGAAATGCTCCTGCTGGATAACGGTTCCGCTGACGATTCCGTTGCTGTTGCGGAAAAATTCGGTGCCCAGGTCTACTCACTGCCCGGCGTCAGGATATCTGCCCTGCGCAATCAGGGAGCCCGTCTCAGCCAGGGCAAATACCTGCTGTTTCTGGATGCGGATATCCAGGTGCCCGCCAACTGGCTGGATAAAATTGACAGTTATGCCGATCAGGGCGCCGCTGACGTGGTGGGCTTTGTGGATACGGTACCGGATACAGCGCCCTGGTTTGCAAAAACCTGGGGACTCAGGGCAAGCGCCCGCCGCAGTACATTACGGGCGGTTGACTCTCTGCCCGGCCGCAATCTGTTTGTTTCACGCCGGTGGTTCGATACCGTTGACGGTTTCAGCGAGGATCTCACCACCGGGGAGGACAAGGATTTTGTCATGCGTCTGAAAAAAGCCGGCGCCGTGGTGCTGTCCGACCCGTCACTGGACATGATACATCTGGGTTACGAACGCACGTTCCGGGAATGGTGCCGCAAGGAATACTGGCGTCAGCATTCCCATATTGCCATCATGAGCCAGCAGGGCATTAATCTGCGGTTGTTACGCTTTCCGCTGATTTCCCTTGCCCATGTAATCTGGGCACTGCTCATTGTATTGCTGGTGGCAGGGGGCTACGGGCACTGGTCCCTGGTGTTGCTGTGGTTGGTGCCCGCGCTGGCAATGAGTCTGGCTAATCCCCTGAGTCGCTGGCCGGCCGGCCGACTGGCCCGGTTTACGCTGCTGTACTGGCTGCGCTTTCACATCGCCGGCATTTCGGTGATTCGCGAATTCATGGAATCCCGGAAAAGGAGCCCGGCATGATGGAATTCTGGTTCTGGTTTCTGGTGTTTATCTGCTTTTACGGTTACGCAGGTTACCCCTTACTGCTGGCGTTGATTGCGCCTTTCTGCAGCAAGTACCGCCAGCTGCCGCAACAGACGGACAACGGACCCACGGTGAGCATTCTGGTGCCGGCCTTCAACGAAGCAGGCCACATCCGCGTTAAACTGGATTCACTGCTGAATCAGAACTACCCGGCGGACCGGTTTAACGTCTGGGTACTGAATGACGGATCGCAGGACAACACCGCGGAGATTGTAAAAAGTTACCAGGATCCACGCATTCATCTGCTGGACCTGCCCCGCGGGGGCAAGGCCACCGCCCTCAACCAGGGTGTCAGTGCCAGCGATAACGAAGTGATTGTGTTCAGTGATGCCGATAATGAATGGACCCCCGACACTCTGATGCGACTGGTTGCGCCCTTTACGATTCCCGCCATTGGCGCCGTGTCCGGGCGCCTGGCCATTCGCACCGATACCCGTCACCTGGGGCTTGGCGACCTGCTGTATCGCAAATTCGAAGCCTTTATACGTCAGAGCGAAACCCGGCTGGGCAGCGCGGTATCCGCAGACGGTGGCATCTTTGCGATCCGGCGGGAGCTTTACGATCCCATTCCCCAGGATGTTACCGATGATTTCTACATCAGCACCGGCGCCATCAGTAAAGGCAAGGCTCTGGTGTTTCAGGCCAGCGCCATCGCCTACGATGATGGTGTGGAGAAAGCCGAAAACCAGCTGCGGCGCCGGGTCCGGGTGACAGTGCGGGGCATGACCAGCCTCTGGCGACGCCGTGCCCTGTTCAACCCGCTGCGCTTCGGAATCTACTCCCTGTGCCTGCTCAGCCACAAGCTGGTACGGCGTTTTGTTCCGTTTTTCGCGCTTTTTCTGCTGCCAGTGAATTTCAGTATTATCGGTGCGCACGGCTTTTACCTGACACTGTTCTGGCTCCAGCTGCTGTTTTACGTGGCAGCGGTGGCCGGACTGCTGGATCAGGGCAGACACCTGCCCAAGCCTTTTTCCATGGCGGGATTTCTGCTGCTCAGCAGTTATGGTCTGGGCTCAGGCATTGTCCAGTTTCTGATGGGAAAACGCTTTACCTTCTGGTCACCCGAGCAAAACCGCTGATGAACACGACCCCTGTCAAAAGCTGGCTTGGACATCTGGCAGGACTGACCGTACTGCCCCATCTGCTCAGGCAGCGCACGGCCATTTTTACCTTTCACCGGGTGCTGACGGAAGCGGACTATCGTCACTGCCACTTCCAGCGATCCATTGTGGTGACGGACACCGGTCTGGCACGGTTTATAGACCAGCTGAGACGCCACTTCCGTATCGTGCCATTGTCGGGCCTTATCACCGGCGCGGGCAATAACGGGCTGGACAAGACCGGCGACTCACAGCCTCAGGCTGTCATTACCTTTGATGATGGCTGGCGCGACAACTATGAAGTGGCACTGCCCGTACTCGAATCCCGGCAGGTTCCCGCCACCATTTTCATCAGCACCGATTATATTGAATCCCCCCTGGGCTTCTGGTGGCAACACCTCGGGGATATGCTGTCTGATCCGGCTCACCAGGGCGATGTGAAAAAAAGCCTGGTTCAGCCCCTGGCAGACCTGCTGCAGCAGGATCCATCAAACATCGAGCCCAGACTGAATAACACCGACCGCTTTATTGAATTCGTCAAAAAGCATTATTACGAACAGGTTCCGGACATCATTGAACTGATTGCAAGCATTACCCACACGGAGCTGGCCTCCCATGGCCTGACCTGGGCCCAGTGCCAGGAAATGTCAGCAGCAGGCATCGAGTTCGGCTCCCACACCCTGAGCCACCCAAGGCTGAGCCTGCTCTCAGGCAATGCGCTGGAACGGGAGCTGAAGGAATCAAAACAATGTCTGCTGTCACGATCCCTGAACTACGTGAATGCCGTATGCTATCCCTACGGGGACTATAATGATCAGACCCTTGAACAGGCTGCGAGCTTTTATGATCTCGGCCTGACCACCAATACCGGCATTATCCGCCAGCGGAATCTGCCGGGCATGGCGCTGCCAAGGATCAATGTATCCGAAGACCTCACCCGAAATCCGGGCTGGCTAAGGTACCGCCTTCTGAAAGCGGCCCTGAAAGGCAACTGACATGACCACCCAAGAGCAGCCCACCAGAGAAGAAGAAGAAATGGCGCGCCATTTTGGAAGAACTCTGGCAACAAAGATCGCGATGGTGGTGATCCGGCTGGCAAGAAATGCCATTCTGGCGCGGGTGCTGGGGCCGGCTGACCGGGGCCTGTTTTCCCTGATCAGCAGCCTGCCGGAACTGATCATGACAGCGGGCAATGCCGGCCTGTCCAACGCTGCGGCCTATCATACCGCCAAAAAGTCCGCCCCCACCCGGCAAATCATCGGCAATACCAATTCACTGATACTGTTAATCAGCATCGTGCTGATCGCCTTCAGCTTCTGGCTGGTGGAGCAGCCCTGGCTCAGCAAAGACTATGAAGAGGCCCTGAGCCGTTTTAACTGGGTGATCGCCCTGGCCATTCCCCTGATGCTGATCAAGGTGGTCAACATTAACCTGCTGAACGTACTGCAGCGCATCAACTCCGTTAACCTGGTGAACTTTATGGAGTCGCTGTTACCGTTGGTGCTGTTTCTGGTGCTGTGGTGGATATTTGATGTCGCCGCGCTGCCGGCGGCGGTGAGCGCATGGCTCATCAGCCTTGCCCTGCTGGCTATCTTTTCCATTGCACGGCTGGAACAGGGGGTTGCTTTCGGCTTCGACGGAAAAACCCAGAAAGATCTGCTCAGCTTTGGCAGCCGTGGCTACTTCGACACCCTGTTTCAAAAGCTGTTGCTCAGAGTGGATTTTCTGTTTATCAGCGCCATGATCGGTAATGAGGCCCTGGGCTATTACGCCATGGCCAGTGCTGCCGCAGAGCTTATGCTGATCATTCCCAACGCCCTCAGCGTTCCGCTGTTTTCGTTCTTTCTGCGTAAAAGCGCCCAGGACAAGAATACCGTAACGCC
This sequence comes from Ketobacteraceae bacterium, assembly GCA_033722575.1. GTDB lineage: Bacteria > Pseudomonadota > Gammaproteobacteria > Pseudomonadales > Ketobacteraceae. The sequence goes on from JAWVYU010000308.1 coordinate 5,960, forward strand.
CATGGTGTTGCGGGTGCTCACCACCTGCATGATCCTGATTGCCATCGGATTTGCCGTGCTTGGTGAGGTGCTGATCTGGATCCTGTTTGGCAAAGAGTTTCTGCCGGCCTATGAACCCTTGCTCTGGTTACTGCCTGGCGTGGTGTTTTTAAGCTATTCCAGCCTGATACGGCTGGACCTGCTGGGGCACAATATGCCCGGCACCATTTCCGTGATTTCCGGCATGGCGGTGCTGACCAACGTTGTCTTGAATCTGGTGCTGATACCCGGGTTTGGTGTTGCCGGGGCAGCAATGGCTGCCACGGCGGCATACACCCTCGCTGCCATTGGCCTGGCTGTGGTACATTCGCGGTTAACCGGTATTAACACCCTGAGCACGCTGCTGGTGACCGGGTCCGATATCAAATTCACAATCAACCTGATCAAGAGTTCCACTCAGAAAGACAAAGGGCCCGGCAGCTCCTGATGCCGGG
>JAWVYU010000309.1:0-6401 GCA_033722575.1 Ketobacteraceae bacterium
GACAACGGGCAGAACCTGCTTTTTCAGGTGTTGGCAGAACGGTCTTCCCGGGAACTGGAAACCACTACAGAAAATGGGGATATATTGCTGGCAAACCTGTCTTATCTTGAAGCCGCCAATCATCGCGCCAATCTGCTGATCATCAATCTCTACGATATTACCCGGATTCGGGAAGCGCAGAGAATGCGAAACGAAACCATCGATTTTCTGTCCCATGACATGCGCTCACCTATGGTGTCTCTGATTGCACTGGTGGATCAGAAGCGCAACGGTGCAGTGGACAATGAATTCCTGGATCAGGTGGATCAGTATGCCCGGAAAAACCTGTATTTCGCTGAACAGTTTCTGCAGCTGGCACGGGTTGAGAGCGAGGAGGCGCTGCAATTTTACGACACTGATTTCGAAGCCATTGTCCGAAACGCCATTGATGATGTCTATTCTCAGGCGCAAAGCAATGGAATGGATCTGCAATTGCGGGTTGATGATTCCCTTTTCTGGGTAAGCGGCAACGGGGAGCTGCTGGAGCGCGCTGTTGTTAACCTGCTGACCAATGCCATTAAGTATGCACCGCCGAGTAGCACAATAAATATACAGATTGAGCGCTGTGGAGATGACGAGTTGCGTTTTTCCGTTGTAGATCATGGTCCGGGGATACCGCGGGAACAGCAGAAACATCTTTTTTCCCCTTATCAGCGTCTCAAAAGTGCGACGAATTCGAAACAGAAGGGCGCAGGCTTGGGTTTGCGCTTCGTTGACGTTACCATTAGGCGTCACAGGGGTGCGATGTACTTTAATAGTGTCGCAGGACGGACCGAATTTGGTTTCACTCTGCCCACTATTCAAGTTGATCATTAGCGGTAGTTTGCTTTTACAGCGTTTTACACACGGTAAATTCCAAAGTTTGACATAATCGGTTAAATCCAAAAACAGAAGGGAAGACAGAATGAAGAAGGTATTATTGGCGTCGACTATTGCAGCACTGGGTGTTACCAGTTTGCCTGCCAGTGCGGAAAAGGGGCAGGTTTACATTAATCCGGCCGTTGGTTACATGACCTTTGACAGCGACCGCAGCCTTGATGACACCGGTCTGGGTGCCCTGGGCCTGGAGTATCAGTTTCACGAACACTGGGGTGTGGAAATTCTCGGGTTAAGTGGTAACCCTGATCACGATGTGGTGGGAGATATTGACCTTGAGGCCTATCGCCTGGATGGTCTTTTCTATTTAGGCAACATGGGGAAATTGAAGCCTTATCTTGCTGCTGGTGTGGGAAAGGCCCAGTTCGAATTCAGTTTCGATGATTACGAGGAAGATCAGTACAACCTGGGGGGTGGTGTTCGTTATCTGATCAATAATGCCATTTCTGCCCGTGCAGACCTCCGTGCCGTGCATGGCGATGACAATTCCACCTGGGATGCTCTGGCCACCATTGGCCTGAGTTATGCGTTTGGTGGCAGCAGCAAACCGGCACCCGCGCCCGCACCTGAGCCCGTGGCTGAACCTGAACCGGCTCCTGCTCCTGCTCCAACCAAACCGGTGCCGCCGACACCTGCGGACAGCGACAATGACGGCGTTTTTGACGATAAGGATCAGTGCCCCAATACACCGGAAGGCGTTAAAGTGGATGCCAATGGATGTCCGCTTGACTCCGACAAGGACGGGGTGCCGAACTATCTGGACAAGTGCCTGGATTCCGCACCTGATGCGCGTGTTGACAGCAAAGGCTGTGATCTGAAAAGAGTGCGGGTTGATGAGATCAAACTGAAAGTGCAGTTCGCCAGTAACTCGTCAATCGTGCCGGAATCTGCCATGTCGGAAATCAAGAAAGTGGCTGACTTCATGGGTCGCCACAAAGATCTGGTGGTTGAAATCGAAGGTCACACCGACAGCATGGGCAAGGCAAGTTATAACAAATTCCTGTCCCAGCGCCGGGCTGATGCGGTAGCGAAAGTTCTGGTGGACAAGTTTGGTATTGACAGTGGCCGCGTAAAAGCTACCGGTTACGGTGAAGAGAAACCGGTGGCCAGTAATGAAACCGCAGAAGGCCGTCAGGAAAACCGTCGTGTGGTCGCCGTACTTCAGAAAGAAGTGGAAGAGTAACAGCTGAAACTGTGGTAACAAAGCCCCTGTAACAGGGGCTTTGTATTGTTTTAAAGACCTGGATTTGGGGGAGTAAAATGAAGAAATCCGTGTTGGCCCTTGCTGTGTTTGCAGCACCATTCAGTGGTGCAGTTATGGCAGCAGAAGTACAGGATGCGTGGACCGGTGAAGTCTCACTGACTTACCTGGTAAATAATGGTAATACCCAGGGGGAAACCTTTGGTGGCAGAGCCAAGGCTGTGAGAGATTGGCGCGACTGGCGAGTTACCACCCGTCTCGAAGGTGTCAATCAGTCTGATGAAAACGGTCGCACCGGTGAGAAATACTTTGGTGCAGCCAAACTGGATCGCAAGTTTGGTGAAGTGTCTTACATTTATGGCCTGCTGGAGCACGAGGACGACCGCTTTTCCGGTTATCACTACCAGACAGCCATATCCCTGGGTTACGGTCGTACTGTGCTGGATGAAGAGGCCCACAAGCTGCAACTGGAAGGTGGCCCTGGTTACCGGCGCAGTGAAGTGGAAGAGGGCGACAAGCTGGAGGAAGAAGGTTTTCTCCGGGGCGCGCTTTCCTATAAATGGACCATCAGCCCTTCCTCTCATCTGAGTGAGGAACTGAGCGTGGAAGTGGGCGAGGAATCCACCATTTCCAAGTCGTCTACCCAGTTGAAAACCAAAATCAACAGCACTCTGTCGCTAACTGTGGGGTACGACGTCAAGCACAACTCTGACGTGCCGCCCGATACCAAGAACACTGACACCACAACCTATGTGACTTTGGATTACTCCTTCTAGGGATAATCCCCCGGGCAGCCTCCGCCGTAACCGGCGGACGGGCTGCCAATTCTCAGGCCAATTTGGTCAAATAAGCTCCGACTGCTCAGTCAGCCCTGCCTTAAGTTGATTCCCGAATTCAAACTGCTGATAATTCCCAGCCGGTTTGTGTGCCATGATTCAGGAGTTCAATGATGCCTCAGTATAAAGCGCCCCTGCGCGACATGGAGTTCGTGCTTCACGATGTATTTCAGGTAGAAAACTACTACCAGTCATTGGGTTACGATGAAGTGAATCGTGATCTGGTTGACGCCATCCTCACCGAGAGCGCCAAGTTTGCCGAAAATGAACTGGCAACCTGCCGCCAGATCGGGGATGAACAGGGGGCGAAACTGGAAGATGGCAGCGTGACCCTGCCGCCCGGTTTCAATGAGGCCTACAATACCTATCGCGACAATGGCTGGGGTGCCATGTGCTGGGACACACAGTGGGGCGGCCAGGGCCTGCCACACAGTCTGGGCATTGTATTCCATGAAATGTGCTTTTCTGCAAACGTTGCCTGGTGTGCGATATCCACCCTGACTCACGGCGCTATCCGTGCCATCGAAGCCCATGGCGACGAGCCCATGAAGGCCCAGTACCTGCCAAAACTGGTGTCCGCGGAATGGAGCGGCACCATGTGCCTGACGGAGCCCCACGCCGGTTCTGATGTGGGTCTGGTAAAAACCAAAGCCGAACCACAGGCGGATGGCACTTACGAGATTACCGGCACCAAGATATTCATTACTCAGGGTGAAAATGATTACGCGGAAAATATCATTCACCTGGTATTGGCCCGTTTGCCCGACGCCCCCAAAGGACCAAAAGGCATCAGCCTGTTCCTGGTTCCCAAGTTTTTTATCAACCAGGATGGCTCACTTGGCGATCGCAATGCGGTGACCTGCGCCTCTATTGAAAAGAAAATGGGTATAAAAGCCTCACCAACCTGCGTGATGAACTTTGACGGCGCCAAAGGCTGGCTGGTGGGTGAACCCAATAAAGGTCTGGCGGCCATGTTCACCATGATGAATTCAGCCCGGCTGGATGTAGGGGTTGAGGGACTGGCGGCCACCGAGCTGGCATTCCAGGGTTCTCTTGAATATGCCAGAGAGCGCTTGCAGATGCGCGCACCATCGGGTCCCAAGGCGGCCGACAGGGAAGCGGATCCGATCATTGTGCATCCGGATGTACGCCGCATGCTGATGACCCAGAAGGCGTTGGCGGAAGGGTGCCGGGCTCTGGCCTATTATATTGCCCTGCAGCTGGACGCTCAGGCTCACGGTACTGACGAAGAGCGCAAACTGGCGGCAGACCGGGTGGCGTTGCTGACACCCATTAACAAGGCCTTTCTGACTGACCGCGGCCTGGAAGCCGCCAATCTGGGCATTCAGGTTTATGGCGGCCATGGTTTTATCAGCGAACATGGCATGGAGCAGATTGTCAGGGATGTGCGCATTGCACTGCTGTATGAAGGTACCAATGGTATTCAGGCCAATGACCTGATTGGCCGCAAGCTGGTGGGATCGGGTGGCAAGCTGCTGCGCAGTTTCATTGACCAGATTGAGGCACTCTGTGAGGAATGCCAGGGTAATCAGGAGCTCGCACCTTTTATCGGGCCGCTGGCGGAATCTGCAGCGGAGTGGTGGCAACTGGCAGAAACCATGCTGGCCAAAGCCAAGGAAGACCCCGATTACATCTTTGCTGGCGCGGTGGATTTTCAGGATTACTCCGGCTACGTCACCCTGGCTTACTTCTGGGCGCTGATGGCGAAAACTGCCGTTGAAAAGCTCGCCTCAGGAGAGGGGGACGCTGCCTTCTACAACGCCAAACTCAAGACAGCACGGTTCTATTTCGAGCGATTGCTGCCCCGCACCCGCTCACTGGTTGTCACCATGCAGTCCGGCGCCGGCAATGTTATGGATATCCGCGAAGAGGAATTCGCATTCTGATATCTCTACCGTAACAGCTCATCACCGGATAAAGGGGGATCACTGATCCCCCTTTTCTTTTGCCTAATTGATCATCCGCGTGGTCTTTTCTGCCATAGCCAGCGTGTCACCCCGAAGCTAAGCTACTCCCACTTGAAGGTACTACAGAGGAGAGACCAGATGGCCAGCGTAAACAGTCATCTGAAATATGTTCTGGCGTTTCCCGCGTCGGAACGGTTGGCGCGCAACAGCGATCTGTTAATCGAAAATCTCAGGTCAGGTACTAAAACGCCACAAAACAAACTGGGCGCAGAGGTGGCCAATGATTTTGCTGATGAAGTGCTTAAAGCCATGATCAGCAACTCCCTTGATTCGGGCCGCATGAGCAAAATGAATATTGCGATAATGAACCAGCTGGTGAAGCTGATACAAAAGTCGGTTCATGTGCTGATCAATAAAGTGGTGGCGAAACTGAATAACGAGCAGCTTCAGCCCCTGGCCGATTATATCGTTGAAACCCGCCTGGAGCTTGAAACGGAAGAAGGTACGCAGACACATATTGTCTGCCCGCTGGGTGATGAATACGTTGCGCTGTTCCAGAACATAGAGCAGGCGGTTGAAAAGGGGGACAAGAATCAGCAGGTGCCCCATGTAGGCCGCTTTATTGATGCCATGAGTTCGGCCAGTATCGCCCACTTTTTCAAAAAGCCCACCGGCCTTATGGAACTGGGTATGCTGAGCCGGAAAATAGTGGATACCAGTTATGTTGCGGTAAAAAAAGGTACAGCAGCAGCTGTGCGTTCACTGGTTAAAAACATGAATGGCGACGATGTGGTTTTCTTTCTGGAGGACACCCGTCAGAAAATAGTCAAAGTGAACTGACAGGGTGCCGGCAACAGCTTCAGGCAACAGTGGTGGCGGTTGAATGATCCGGCATCATGAATTCGTTCATCATGCGAAACACCTGAGGCTGGTTTTCCATAAAGCAGACATGGCCGGTGCGCTCCAGACGGACATTGCGGAGATCCTGAAAATGATGGTTGAGGGATGCCGCCAACTCTGCGCTTGAGTAGGGATCATGATCGCCATGCACGGCCAGTACAGGGCACCGCACTCTTTGCATGTGGGTCATGACGGTGGAAATACCGGGAATGAATTCCCGGGCCACTTTCATGAAACGCTCACGGTTTTCCACGTGGACCCGGTAATTGTGCTGCTGATAGCTCCTGGGAATGGGCGGCGTTTTGTAGAAGACTTTGTGAAAATAACGTTCGTAGTCTTCCATGGAACGAATATCGATATCCTTCATAAAATCCTGGATCACCGGATTATCCTGCAGGTTACCCGGCCGGACAATGTCGGGAAGACTCAGCAATGTCATTCGGGCAATCTTTTCCGGTCGGGTGGACGCATAAAATATTGCCAGGCAGCAGGCGGTGGAGTGGGCTACCAGATTTACCCGGGGGGCATCAACAGCTTTCAGGAAATCGTCCAGCCAACGGGCCAGCTGGTTGATGCTGTGCCGTTTGTTGTTGAAATACTGAAACATGCACAGACCGGGAA
>JAWVYU010000310.1:0-6397 GCA_033722575.1 Ketobacteraceae bacterium
CACAGGTTAACCAAAGGCCCCACGGTGATATCAAAGGCGCCACCGGATTCCTGATACACCTGCTGACTGATGGCCAGCACCTCCCGGGTATCAGTTGAGAGCGGGAATCTCTGATTGACCGGCGCCCGGTTAAATTCGGAGAGTTCCGAATCTTGCCGGTAGGTGGACATTTTTTCGTTGACGCTGTTCAGTTCTGCTTCAATGGCTGCTTTAACCTGCTCACCGGTCAGCGACTCGGGCAACCCCTGAATCTTGACGTTGTACCAGGTCCCCATGGTAGGGCCATTGAAAGTGTGAAAGGCAGATCGCGGGTCTTCAGAAACATCGCAGCCTGCTACCCACAGGACCAGAAGGCCGAGGATAACAGGCTGCCACAGGGTTCGACTGTATGATCTGGCGATCATCAGCCACCGAAATCATCAAGCATGATGTTTTCGCGCTCAACCCCCAGATCTTCCAGCATCTTGATCACGGCGGCGTTCATCATCGGTGGCCCACACATGTAGTACTCACAATCCTCAGGCGCCGGGTGATCTTTCAGATACTGCTCATAAAGCACATTGTGTATAAAGCCGGTCAGGCCATCCCAGTTATCTTCAGGCTGGGGATCTGACAGGGCGATGTACCAGTCGAAATTCTCGTTTTCCTCGGCCAGTTCATCGTAGTCTTCCTTGTAGAACAGCTCCCGCAGTGACCGTGCGCCATACCAGAAGGTAATCTTGCGGTTGGTCTTGATACGCTTGAGCTGATCGAAGATGTGTGATCGCATGGGGGCCATACCGGCACCACCACCGATAAACACCATCTCGTTGTCAGTGTCCTTGGCAAAGAACTCACCAAAGGGACCGTATACGGTAACCTTGTCGCCCGGTTTCAGAGAAAACACCCAGGAAGACATCTGCCCCGGGGGAATACCCTGAGAGCCCGGAGGCGGCGTGGCGATACGGATATTGAACTTGAGCAGGCCTTTTTCTTCCGGGTAGTTCGCCATGGAGTAAGCCCGGATGACGTCTTCCTTCACCTCGGACTCCAGGTTGAAGAAGCCAAAACGCTCCCAGTCTGCGCGATACTCTTCTTCCACTTCAAAGTCGCTGAACTTGACCTTGTGCGGCGGCGCTTCCAGCTGCACATAACCACCGGCGCGGAAGTTCACGTCTTCACCTTCCGGCAGTGTCAGTACCAGCTCCTTGATAAAGGTAGCCACGTTGTGGTTGGACTTGACCACAGTATCCCACTTTTTCACGCCGAAGAAAGCTTCGTCCATTTCCACTTCCATGTCCTGCTTTACTGCAACCTGGCAGGACAGGCGCCAGCCTTCCTTCACCTCGCGGGGTGTAAAATGGCTGGCTTCGGTGGGAAGAATGTCGCCACCACCTTCTTTTACGATCACCTTGCACTGGGCACAGGTACCGCCGCCGCCGCAGGCAGAGGAAACGAAAATACCCTTCTCTGCCAGTGTGGTCAGCAGCTTGCCACCTGCAGGCACATCTATGGCCTTTTCAGGGTCACCATTGATACCAATATGCACGTTACCCGTGCTCACCAGACGGGAGCGGGCAACCAGGATGATCATGACCAGCGCCAACACAATGGCGGTGAACATGGCCACGCCGACAATTACTGTTGAATCCATTAGCTTTACTCCCGCCTCTTACAATTGAACGCCAGAAAAAGACATAAAGCCCAGGGACATCAGCCCGACAGTGATAAAGGTTATTCCCAGGCCACGCAGGCCTTCCGGAACATCACTGTATTTCAGCTTTTCGCGAATACCGGCCAGAACAACGATGGCCAGCGCCCAACCGGCACCTGCCCCGAAGCCGTAAACCACGCTTTCCCCGAAGTCATAGTCACGCTCCACCATGAACAGTGACGCACCCAGGATCGCGCAGTTCACTGTAATCAACGGTAGGAAAACCCCCAGTGCGTTGTAAAGCGCCGGTACGTACTTGTCCAGAAACATCTCCAGGATCTGTACGATAGCAGCGATAACACCGATATAGCTGAGCAGCCCCAGAAAGGTCAGGTCCACGCCTTCAAGGCCGGCCCATGCCAGCGCGTCTTCTTTCAGCAGACCATTAAGGATCAGGTTGTTCACGGGTACAGTAATGGTTTCTACCACGATCACCGCAATCCCCAGGCCCAGAGCAGTTTCCACTTTCTTGGAAACCGCGATAAAGGTACACATTCCCAAAAAGAATGCGAGTGCCATGATTTCAACAAAGATGGCTTTAACCAACAGGCTCAGATAATGTTCCATTGTCTTTCCTCCTAGTGTGCTTCAATCGCTTTGGATTGAGGCGCCATCTCAAAATCCTGTTTTTCCACCTGTTCTGGCTTCCAGCTGCGCAGCGCCCAGATAAAGAGGCCAATCAGGAAGAACGCACTGGGTGGCAACAACAACAGACCATTAGCCTGATACCAGCCCCCATCATTCACCAGCGGCAGGATTTCAATGCCGAAGAGTTTGCCGGCACCGAACAGCTCACGCACCACACCCAGAGCCAGCAGGATGGCACTGTAGCCCAGACCATTACCAATACCATCCAGCAAACTGGGGATCGGCGGGTTCTTCATGGCATAGGCTTCTGCCCGGCCCATGACGATACAGTTGGTGATGATCAGACCCACGAATACCGACAGCTGCTTACTGATTTCGTAGGCGTAGGCCCGCAGGAACTGATCCACCACAATAACCAGCGAAGCGATTATCGTCATCTGAACGATAATCCGGATGCTGCTGGGTATGTGATTGCGAATGATGCTGATAAAAAAGTTCGACAAGGCGGTAACCGTGGTCAGCGCGATACACATGGTGACCGTGGTGCTCAGGTTACTGGTAACCGCTAATGCAGAACAAATACCCAGGATCTGCAATGCGATAGGGTTATTGTCGAAAATCGGTCCGAATAAGACTTTTTTTGCTTCTGACATGGTTACACCCCTTTCGCTCTGACTTTTTCAAGGTATTGGCCGAAGCCGTTATCGCTCAGCCAGTAATTCAGCAGATTGGTCACACCGCGACTGGTGAGCGTGGCGCCTGCCAGACCGTCAATCTTGTGCTCCGCATCCGGTGCGCTTGGGTCCACCGAGCCTTTTACAAGCTCGATGTCCACGTTACCCTGCTCGTCATACACTTTCTTGCCAGGCCACTGGGATTTCCATTTGGGGTTGTCCACTTCTCCACCCAGGCCAGGCGTTTCCGCATGCTCATAAAAGCCAAGGCCAACCACTGTTTTGGCATCGGTTTCCAGCGCCAGGAAACCATACAGGGTCGACCACAAGCCGTAACCGTGAACCGGCAGAATGATGGTTTTCACGTTACCCGCGTCATCTTTCGCCAGATAAACGGTTGCGTATTCCGCTTTACGTTTAATCCCGGCGATATCCTCCGAAGCGGGTACGTTGATACTCTGATCGGGCGTTTTAGAGGCTTTGCGCTGATCATAACGTGCGGGGTTCTTCAGAATCTCTTTTTCCCACGGCTCGTCAGCGTTCTGCTCCGTCAGGTACTCACCTGTCTGAATATCTACCACTTTGATTTCAATATTTTCAAAGAGCTTGTCAATATCAGCGCCCTCTTCCAGCATGCCGGCCGCCGCCAGAATGTTGCGCTTCTTGTCTGCCACCTTGTTCGCCACCTGCTCGGGCTTGAGTACAACAGCAGCGGTGGAAACAACAATGGAGCAGACAATACAGAGAACCGTCGCTACCAGGAGCGTTTTACCGGTAGTATCGTTAGACATTGCGTAACTCCCTCCGCTTGATATTGGCTGTCACCACAAAGTGATCAATAACCGGGGCAAACAGGTTAGCAAACAGAATCGCCAGCATGATCCCCTCTGGAAAGGCCGGATTAATGACCCTGATCAACATGGTCATAACGCCGATCAGAATACCGAAAATCCACTTGCCGGTGTTTGTCATGGATGCCGACACCGGATCGGTTGCCATGAAAATGGTGCCAAATGCCCAGCCACCGATAACGTAATGCCAGTAGAAAGGTATATTGAACATGGGGTTGGTTTCACTACCCACCGCATTGAACAGCAGTCCAAGGGCGGTAGTACCGATCACCACACCGGCAACAATACGCCAGGACGCTATCTTGGTGGCCAGCAGGAATGCGCCGCCAATCAGAATGGCCAGCGTGGATACCTCACCCACGGAACCCTGCATGTTGCCAAAGAAGGCATCCATCCAGGTAAAGGCTTCACCGGTAACAGTGGTCATGGCTTCGATACCATTCATGCCTTCTGTTGCACCAACTCCCAGAACGGTAGCGCCGCTGAAACCGTCCACTGCCGTCCAGACCTTGTCACCTGAGATATCGGCAGGATAGGCAAAGTAAAGGAAAGCACGAGCAGTGAGCGCCGGGTTCAGGAAGTTCTTTCCGGTACCACCAAACACTTCCTTGCCGATAACCACGCCAAAGGAAATACCCAGAGCCACCTGCCATAGTGGAATGGTGGGCGGACAGATCAGGGCAAACAGTACCGAGGTAACAAAGAAGCCTTCGTTGACTTCATGACCGCGTTTCATGGCAAACAGCACTTCCCAGAAACCGCCAACAATAAAGGTTACCGCGTAAATGGGGATAAAGTAGGCCGCTCCGTAGATAAAGCAGTCCCACAGGCTCTGCGGATTGTAGCCTGACAGCAGACCAATAAAGGTGTGTTGCCAGTCAAATCCCGGAGCGATGTTATTGGCTGCCATGTAATTGAGTGCCTGCCAGCCGACGTTATACATGCCGTAAAACATGGCCGGGAAAGTACATAACCACACGGTAATCATGATCCGCTTCAGGTCGATGCCATCACGCACATGGGAACTGGCGTGGGTGACCGAGCTGGGGCTGTAGAAAAAGGTATCCACGGCTTCATACAGCGCATACCAGTTTTCCCACTTGCCGCCTTTATGGAAGTTGGGCTCGATCTTGTCGAGGAAATTTCTGATGCCCATTGCTTAACCCTCCTTCTCGATACGAGTCAGAACATCTCTGAGGATCGGGCCGTACTCGTACTTGCCGGGGCAAACGTAGGTGCACAGTGCCAGGTCTTCAGTATCCAGTTCCAGTGCGCCCAGTTTCTGAGCCATTTCGGTATCACCCACAATCAGTGAACGCAGCAACTGGGTGGGCAGGATATCGAGCGGCATCACTTCCTCATAGGCACCCACCGGCACCATGGCACGGGGGCTGCCGTTGGTGGTTGTGGTAAAGGGAAAGCGTTTTCCCGGTGCCAGCTTGGACAGGAATACATTCATCACTGAATGTTTCTCTTTGCCAGGGTGCAGGTATTCGAGCACCTTGCGCTCACGGCCTTCGCGGATCACGGATACCTGAAGGTCATAACGACCAAGGTAAGCGTACGCGCCGGTGGCGATTTCACCGGAAAGCACGGAACCACTGACGACTCGGTTTTCCCCTTCTTTCAGGCCACCAGCAACAATTTCATCGGTGGACGCACCCATGCGCGTGCGGATCAGGCGGGGATTCTGAACCTGCGGGCCCGCCAGAGAAATCACCCGGTCAGTGTTCAGGTGACCGGTTGTCAGCAGTTTGCCGATGGCAATCACATCCTGATAGTTGATGGCCCACACAGTTTTGCGGGAACCCACCGGATCCAGAAAATGAATATGGGTGCCCGACAGCCCGGCGGGGTGAGGTCCGGCGAACTCGGCTTCAATGGCATTGCCATTGCCACCGATACTGGCACCGGCTGCCTTGCAGAGGAAGATCTTGCCCTCGGTGAGGTTAGCCAGCACGTCCAGACCCTGCTGGAACGCTTCAGCGTCTTCGGCAATCACCACTTCCGGGTTGGCCGCCAGCGGGTTGGTATCCATGGCATTGACGAAAATGGAGTTTGGCACGCTGTCCACAGCCGGAACCTTGCCAAATGGCCGGGTGCGGAAAGCAGTCCACATCCCGGAGTTCACCAGGTTATCCTGCACTTTTTCCCGGCCCAGGCTACTCAGTTCGGTAGGTGCATAGGCTGGAAAGGTTTCCTCTTCCTCGCCATCGATATCAATCACCACTGACTGAAGAACGCGCTTGTAACCGCGATTGATTGCGGACACGGTACCGGCGGCCGGTGCCGTGAAAACAACGCCCTCGTTTTTCTTGTCTGAGAAGATGATCTGACCCTTCTTGACGCGGTCCCCTACCTGAACGCTCATGGTGGGCTTCATGCCCACGTAATCACGTCCTAAAACAGCCACTGTACGAATGGTTGGTCCATTCTCAATGGCTTGTTTGGGTGCGCCTGTTATGGGTAGATCGAGACCTTTCTTGATCTGATGTGCCATAGCCCCTAACCATTAGCAAAGATGATGGGTTTAATGCGTCGACTAACCAGTCCTGAGGGACCCGACAGCCAACACATAGTCTAGACGTAAA
>JAWVYU010000311.1:0-6375 GCA_033722575.1 Ketobacteraceae bacterium
ACAGTAAGCGTTATCTCAACATGTGTGACTTGATCGCGATATCCTGCGATCTGTTTGACGAAACCATCAAGGTGTTTTCTGCGAAGAATGCGACCATAGCCATTAGCGAAGACGATACCCGCTTTTCTTTAACAGTTGCGGATTCAGAAGGGGAAATACAGACAGGTAAAACCGCCAAATGTGGCCTCTATCTGTTGGTGGCCGGGTTTGAGGAGTCGCTGCGAATCAATGGTGACCTGAGCGCAGAAGAAAGTTCGGACGGCAAGGTAACGTTACAGATAAAAATCGAGGAATTGTATTTCCATTGCGGAAAGTCCATTAAGCGGAGTAGCTTTTGGGATCCGCAGTCCCCTGCAAGTCAAAAGGCGCAAAACTCCGCCGAAAACAGTCTGGCAAGTCCAGATATCAGGGCTTTTGTGCAGAGCGCGCAATTCCTGTTGATTGCTACCCAGAATCACAAAGGCGACAGGGATCTGTCCCCCAGAGGGGATCCGGCCGGGTTCGCAAGAATTCTTTCAGACGACAAATTACTGATCCCCGAGCGACCCGGAAATAAAATTGCCGATAGCCTGACGAACCTGCTGACGGATAATCGTGTGGTTATCATGCTGATCAGCCCCGGTTGCAACGCAACACTGGTGGCTGAGGGAACTGCGCAGTTGACTGACTCAAAAGACTTGCTGGCTGCGTCTGCCGTGCAGGACAAGATACCCAAGCTGGGCATCGAGGTTTCGGTGGCGAGCTGTCGCTTTCGTGAAAATCCCGAACTGGTAAAGATGGATCTGTGGAACAAGGAGAATTACGGTGATCGCTCGCAATTCCCGTCTCTGGGAAGAATCATCAGCGATCAGTTGCAAGCCTCAGGCAAAATACCCGGCAAGAAAACCGGTCTTGGCCGCATGCTGGGCAAAGCAGCAGGTAACGCCAGTGAGCTGCTGATTCAGGCAGATTATAAAAAGAATTTGTATTAACCGCTGCGAATCAATCCTGTTTGGGGAGCCGGTCGATCAGCGTAAACGAGCCTTGGATGGCCTTGTTACGTATCTTTGATGAGATCAGGTCAATGCGTTTTGACAAAGCAGGTCGATTGGAAGGTTCCAGGCGGACGGTGTCGCCCACACGAATCGTGCCGGGCCTGATCACTGAGATGTTAACCCCAAGGTGGCGCTGAGTGTGAGCTTCCAGGGTGCGCAGCACTTTCGCATCTTTCTTGAGTGCGGCCTGCGGCTGTGCGGGCATGGAGCAACGCACCGTTCGCGATACGATTTTTAATACCACATCGCCGATATGGAGCTTGCCATCCACCCATTGAAATTCCTGGAAATCAATCTGATCTGAAGGTGTTTCTATCAGCAGGTTGGGTCGGAAACGCTCAACGCGGAAATCTCCACTGGGTTCCAGTTGTTTCAGTTTTTCCAGCGAGCTGGTGGTCAGCAAATGGAGCGGATACACGTCATGGTACCTGCCAAGCGGAGTGGCGAAAATCGCAAGTTCCATCATCATCCGCCAGGTGACCGATGACATGTCGGGCATCTCTTTGGTGGCGAACTGCTTCTTCATCGCCTTGGCACCCGCTGGCTCTTTTAAGCGATAGTGTTTCAGGTTGGATTTGGGTTGCAGGGGCCAGAGGCTGACGGGCCTGCCCACAGCCTCGCTGAGCCTTTCATTAATATCGTGATCAGCACTATTCACCAAACCGCCATCAGGCAGCTGGATTGTTACAGGGTTAACCCTGTTGAAGTGTGGTTCTGCGTCATAAGCGGCTTTGAATTTGAGTAGCTTGGGGATTTTTCTGACAGTAGTGAGTTCTCCAATGGACTCATCCCGTAGCGCCCAGTTCCGGTCACCGAGCATGCCGGCTTTGCCTATAAAGCTTTCTTTTACCCGGTTTCCTTCCATGGACTTAACCGGATACCGCCACAGCTCGCTGACTTTGCCCACCTCTGTCATAGCTCTCTCACTCCTTATATTTTTTCTTCAGGTTGCCTTCTTCATAATAGTCAAAACCTTTGAGGATGCCTTCAACCAATTTGGCGCCGGTGTAGCGAAGTATCTTTCCCGGGGGTATGGGGATCGCCTTGCGATTAACAATCCAGAATCTCGAAAGGCTTGTGTCTTTTTCAAGAACAAGGTCTGCTATCAGTCTTCCATTCAGCTGGGTCAGCGATACGCCGTGCCCGATACAGCCAGTGGCGTATATGATGTTACTGTTCCCGATAAAACCAATTTCAGGTGTTACATCCACATTTACTGAAACACAGCCACCCCATTTATAATGAACCTTGATGTCCTTCAGGACAGGGAACAGCCATTTCAGGTGTGCTTCCAGATCGGCCCATGTCTGCTCGTTCTTCCACAAGTCCATTTTTTTGTCGTTGTACTCAATCCCGATACTGCCGCCACCCATGGTAATGCGGCCGCATTTGGTAATTCTGGTGTAATGAACAAGCTGGCGGTTATCCTCGATGGACATCCTTTTTTCCCAGTTAATGCTTTTCCATTGTTCGGGGGTCAATGGATCTGTCACGATCTGATAGGTCCAGATGGGTGCTTGCAGGTTAGCTACCTTGGGTGAGCTGACCAGGTTATGGGTCCAGGCATTGGTGGCTATAACCAGTTTTTTGGCTCTGATGGTGGCTCCATCAGTTTGCACAATGGCTGAAGCGTTATCTTTGGAGATGCTGATTACCTTGGTGTTTTCGTATATCTCTGCTCCTTCCCGTTCAGCGAGTTTCTTTAATGAACGCACATGCTTGCAGGGATCCAGAATACCGGTTTCCGGTTCGTATATTGCTCCTTTGATGTGTGGGCAATTCAGGCGTTTTTGTACTTCTTCGCCATTGTAGTACTCAAAGCTTCCCGGTTTGGTAATGTCACACAGGAGTTTATAGGTTTTCTTCAGTCTGCGGGCCTGTTTGTCGGTATAGGCCACCCGCATCATGCCAGTATGTTCATAGTCGGAATCCAGGTTTTCAGACTCAATGAGATCTTTCACATACTGGACAGCTTGCTGCATATAAGTCTGGGCTTCCCGTGTTTTTTCTTTTCCCCAGCGCAGCAGTGTCAGCTCCGGTTCAACGCCAAACAGGGTCATGTTAAAACCGCCATTGCGGCCAGAAGCACCGAAGCCTATTTCATTTGCCTCAAGCACCATCACACGCTTTGTTTTGTCGTCTTTACGAACTTCTCTGGCGCAGGTCAGGCCGGTGTATCCTGCCCCGATCACCAGCACATCCGTTTCGTAGGAACCCGGTGCAAGCGGCGGGTTAGCGGAATAATCACCGTATTTGTACTGCCAGAATGAGTGGTTTTTCATCATGGCGTCTTCCAGTTCCAGCATTGTCTGGCTCCCTTTGTAGGTAGTGATGGTTGACTTAATATATTCGTACGCGTACGATTAAATCAAGTGAACTTTTGTTATTGCCCGGGGAACAGAAATCTCATGAATGATCTCGTTATCACCAACGTTACGGTATGGGCCGGGGCCCGACCTGTGCCTCACCGTGGCTGGGTAGCCATTTCAAATGGCAAGTTCAGTTCAGTAGGTGGCGAAAATGACAAGCCACCCGATGGGCGAGAGGTGATCGACGGAAAGGGTAAAACGGTGATGCCCAGTTTCGTTGATTGCCATTCACACTTCTCTGCAGGCGCCATCGCAAGCATTTGCAGGAATGGGGCCGCCTTCAAGTCGAAACAGGATGCGCTGAGAGCGGTTGAGGTTGCTGCCAGAGAAGATAATTCCAGTTGGCTGGTTTTCTTTTATGTTGACTGGAATGGATGGGATATCCCGGTTCCTCCAACGGCAGCCGAGCTGGAGGAGGCTGCAAACGGCCGCAAGGTGTTTTTGGTATGCGAGACCCTGCATCGGGGTATCCTGTCCGAGAGTGCTCTGGAGGCTTTAAACGTCAGTAAATTTCAGGATAGCGATTTCGTCGAAACCAAGCGGGGTGCCTTGACGGGTATTGTCTGGGAGGAAGTATTTTCTTCCTGTATGAAGCAGGTCCTGGATGCGTTGATTCTGTCGATGGGTGATGACGAGCTGAAAGATGTTCTGAAGGCTGAGGCCAACCGGCACTTGGCTTATGGTATCACCGATGTCCATGACCCGGGAGTTACCTGGGATATGTGTCAACACATGGAAGCACTCAACGCCGAAAGCCCATTGCGAGTCAGCTGGTCTGAAGTCGGGGCCATGGGCCCGGTAAGCTCAGCAGGGAATGGCCAGCCGCTGGAGAATTTTGGTAACGGGCCCAGCAGTGCGAAAGTATTTACCGATGGCGCCCACCGGTGCGCCATGTGCGTCGACTTTTCTCAGGCGCTGATCATGACACTGGGTGCCATCAAAGACGCTATCAAGGGTATGAATCCCTACCCGGTTCGGCAACTGCTGGAAGAAAAGTTTTCATTCAGAAATGGAAATTTCTATCGACAGGGCGCTATGTTCGAGCCCGACGAATTAGCCGAAAGGTTAGCGCAGCTCTCTGAAAGCCATGAGAGAATCAAGATCCATGCGTTAGGCAATCAGGCCGTTGATATGGTCTGTGAGTGTGTCGTGGAGTCAGGTATCACCACCAGGGTGTGTATTGAGCATGCCACGATACTGGATGACAGGAATATCGAAAAGCTCGCTAAACACGGTTTTCAGGTTTCGGCTCAGCCGGGGTTTTTGCCGCACTATGGCCCTCAGTTTTTCAGTATGCGATTAAAAGGGCGCTACCGTGGGCTTCCGCTGCAGTCATTGCTGGACGCGGGTGTGAATCTTATCATGAGTTCCGATTACCCCTGCGGCCCCCTGGATCCTTTGCACAATATGCGCTGTGCAGTTGAACGCAAAATGAATGGGGGAAATGTGTACCTGGAGCATGAGTCTGTTTGTCAGGAGGACGCTATCTATGCCTACACCGTTGCGGGTTCGCAAGGCGTTACCGGGGCCTCAAAGGCTGGTATAGAGCCGGATAAACCTGCGGATTTTGTTGTGCTGAGCGGCGACCCCTTTATTCATTCAACCACTGTGACCAGCACCTGGATTGACGGGGAAATGGTATACCAAAGCCAATATGACTAAAGAATCCAGAATGGGGCGGCCGAAACAGCCCGACGATGAGCGCCAGAAAAAGGTGGATAAAATCATTGAAACTGCTCAATCCCTGTTTTCTACAGAAGGGTACGACTCTGTTTCCATGAGAAAGATTGCCGCGAATGCGGGCATGGGTACCATGACATTGTATAAATACTTTCCCAACAAGAACGCGATTCTGCACCATATTTGGGCTGAGTTTTTTGACGAAATATTTGCCCTGGTTAAAGCGGATATCGAAAAGAAAAATACGGCGAAGGGCAGGTTGAAGCAGATATGCATGACCTACCTGAATTATTGGGTGGCCCATAAAGACAGGTTTCGCATCGTGTTCCTTAATGAAGACAGAGCGTCATCGACGGATGAGTTTTTTATTAACCATGCCAATATCACCGAGCAGTTATTGGTGCTTGCTGGTCCTATCATCCAGGATTTACAGGAATCTGTTGATGATGGCTCAATGATGACGTTTCTGGAAAGCATGATGTGTTTCGTTCATGGTATTGCACTGAATGTGATAACCATCAGCGAATATCCATGGAGCGATTATGAAAAGTACATCGATATCTATCTGGACGCGACCCTGTAGGCTTGTGCTATAAAAAAGCCTTTGATATTTCATTACGTGATTGCGAGACGGATACTTTAGGCCTAAACCGATGGTCCGTATCGCAATGCAACTCATTGCTGCGTTTCAATAAGGGTTGTCCATTCAAAACTGCGTGACTTAACGGTTCTCATACACAAGTTACACTTCACTCTATCAAAATTACAAAACTCCTATATCTGGTTAACCCAAATCCGATAAACTTTTTGCCACGGATAAATGGATAGAAACCGTACTTCCATCATCGAATTCATCGATCGGCACGAGGCTGTCAGGGACCAAAATGAACCGATTCCAGTTAACTATGGCTCAAGCAAGTCATCAACGAGCAAAATCACATCTCTTGAAACTTTACTAAGCCTGTGTCCAGGTTTTTATATTCCAAACACTCTCTAAGCGTCATGGAAGAATAAACAGATCATACAATTCATGTGTAGGTGTCATCAGGCAGCGGCGAAGCTACATGAATTTCTATTGTTGTCTCCATGATATGAGAGGTCGTTTTTCATGGATGGCCTGATTAAGCTGAAAGATAGATTGCCCTTCTGAGAAACACAATCCGATACCTTTTCCTTCCACAACAATATGGCAGTAGCGAGCATGCGTTCCAACCAGGAAAAAACCCTGAATCTTGGCGAATTTTGTAATCTGAATGAAGTCCTTCATCGAAGAGCCATTATACAGCCCGATG
>JAWVYU010000312.1:0-6312 GCA_033722575.1 Ketobacteraceae bacterium
GATCTGCACATCTCCAGGCCCTGTATCCAGACAGGATACAGGTGGCTTGCTTTGATAGGCTCACGCTATGACACTGAAAAATAAATCCCGATCTGTTTCTGCCGGATTCAAGCGTCTTACCAACATGAAACTGAGCGATATCGATTTTGCGGGTCTCGATGCCTGGGTACGCCGCGGTTTACTGTTGGGTGCAGCCGGGTTCGGGTTGTTGCAATATTTTTTCCCTGATCAGGCCTGGTTAAAGTCATGCTTCATCGTCATCATGGCCGGCAATGTGGGTTACTTCACCAATTTTATGGCGATCAAAATGTTGTTTCAACCCAAGCAGGGACAGGTCCTGGGCTGGCGAGGCCTGGTGCCTCAGAACCAGCCACAAATAGCCGAAAGCCTGGCTGAAACGGTGCAAACGCAGTTATTGTCTCCCGATATTATCATCGCCTACGTGAATGAAAACGACCTGCTGCACAAGGGACTGAACCGCGCCACCCGGTGGCTTGACGACAAAGTACATGACAGTGATTTTCGAAACAACCTCACTGAAAAAGTAGTGTTAGTCTTAAAAGACCGAGGACCGGATCTGCTTAATCATGGATTTGATTTCTCCGAACAGACACTGAAAGATATTGCAGAAAACCCTCGCCGCATTGAGCAGGTGTGGCAATCACTACGAGAATCCTTGCTGGATTATCTGGAGCAGGAATCCAACCGGGAGAAAACTGCAGATTTTATTCAGCGGGTATTACTTACCGAATTGCCCCGCTTATCCGACGCGCTGAATGAGGCTTTTGAAGAATATTTGCGTCGTAAGAAGACAGCGGGCTCTATTGGTCTGGGCCTAAAAAGAATAGCGTCTTTCGATACCGATGCCATACAGGAATTATTGCAACGCTTTGCAAAAGACCCAGAAACCAGTAATCAAATACTCGGCATGCTGGATGTGGCGCTGGAGCGCTTGCGCGAGCATCTGGAACAGGAGCAGACAAAGCAGGTCATCCTCGATAATGTACAACGGTGGATAGACCAGGGTGCCAATCATGTACGCGAACAATGGCTGCCAGGAGTGATTGAACGTCTCGAGGGCTTTCTCGATGATGAGCGCAACTGGCAGACTATTGAAAAACAATGTATCGAAATATTAACCTGGATGAAAAACAGATCCGTTGAATATCTTCAATCCAGGGAAGGTGAGGCGTTTATCAAAGCGCAGATTACCGTACTGGTGCATCGCTTGAATGTCACCTCGCTGGTAGAGGAGCAGGTACGCAACCTGGATACCGACGACCTGGAAAAAATGATTCTGGATAATACAGGTGGCAACCTGGTGGTGATTCAGGTGCTTGGGGGCGGCCTCGGCATGATCGCCGGGCTGATACAGGTACATATCGGATTTTCTGTGCCCGTACTTATTCTGATTGCCATTGTCTGGCTCGATGCCCAACGCAACAAACGTCGCTTTGGTTAAATGTTCAGGAAGCAATCTCCGAAGTGGCACCCTCTGGTGATCGATGTTGGCTTCGCTTCAACAAAAACACCGTCAGACTGGGCAGAAAGGTGAGGGTGACCACGGCGGTGCCCAACAGACCAAACAAAACGATGGCACCGACTCCCCGGTATAATTCCGTTCCCTCCCCGGGCAGGAACACCAACGGCGCCAGACCACATAACGTCGTCAGCGTCGACATCAGGATCGGCCGCAAGCGGGATTCTACCGCTTCGGTCACCGCCTCCAGAGGCGTGATATCGTTTTCCTTAAGATTATCAATCGCCTTGTGCACCACCAGAATGGGGTTGTTCACAACGGTGCCCATCAGAATCAGAAAACCCAGCATCGAGATCATATCGAACGGCTGCGTCAACGGCGGCTGACCAAAGAACGGTAACACATGCTGCCCCATCAAATTCATTAATACCAGGCCGACGATACCGCTGGCTACCCCCATGGGAATGGTAGTCATGATTAGCAGGGGGTAACCCCAGTGGGTAAAAATAGCCACCAACAACAAGTAGACAATGACCAACGCCACGACGTAATTACCGGTTAATGCCTGTTGGGTGGCCTCCAGCTGATCGCTGGCACCGGAGATTTCAATGCTGACGTCAGACGGCAACTGGCCGTTATCCCGAAGGTGTTTTACCACCTGCTCACGAACCGTTTGCACACCGGTTTCCAGAGCGATGTTTTTCGGTGGGATGATATTCAGCGTGACCGTGCGGCGGCCGTCCACCCGGCGCACCGTACTGGTATCCACCGTTTCCTCAATGCGTGCCAGTGTGGACAAGGGCACGGTAATGCCTGCGGGGGTAAACACCGGCATTTGCGTCAGGGTGTCCAGGTTGGCGTCCACATCGTCCTGGCTGTAGGCGAAAATATCGATCTTGTCATCTTCCAGGAAAAACTCATCCACATAGGCGCCATCGGTGAGCGCGGCCACGGTAAAGCCCAGTTCGCCGGCGGACATCCCCAGCTCGGAGGCACGATCCCAATCCGGACGGATCTCCACCAACGGTTGCGATAATGTCAACGTCGAAGGCTGGGTTTGAATGCGTGGTTGCTCGAATACTTCCTGTGCCCGGCGGTACACGGTGAGCGCAGAGTCGTAAATCGTGGGCAAATCGGCCCCGGAAATATCCAGGCTAACGCTGCGAGTGCCCCCCTGGTTACCGGTGATAATAGAACCCCGTGACACAAACGCGCGCATGCCCGGGTAGGTTTCAAACGTCCTGGTCAGCGCTTCCATCAACGGCTCGATATGGTCGGGGTCCACCGGTTCGGTGATGACAAATATTCCGCCGGAGGAAATGTTCAGCAGAACGTATTTCATCGCTGGCACTTCTGCTTCGCCTCGCTCAAAACGTTCCGGATCCTCACCCACGTAATCCAACAAATAACTTTGCAGTTCTTCGCCGACACTTTTCATGGTAGTGAGGTTATAACCCGGCGGCGCATTCATGCGGGCAAAGGCCTTGGCTTCCTCGCCCTCCGGTAAATAGGAGGCCGGCGGTGTCAGTTGAAATATAATAAAGGTGGTGATCAGCAGGGTAGTGCCAATGGCGGCAAGTCGCCGGGGCGTGGTCGAAATCAACCAGTGAATACCGCGAAACAACAAACCGGCTTTCGGATCGTGCCGGGCGCTGCCTTTAAAATCCATGTGCGCACTTAACGTGGGGATCACGGTAATGGCCACCAACATGGAGGCAAGAATGGACGCCGACACAGCGACCGCGATATCGCCATAAAGCTGGCCGGCTTCCACCTGAACAAACACCACGGGAACGAACACCAGAATCGTGGTCAGGGTAGACGCCAACACCGCCGGCCATACCTGCCGCACACCATCAATGGCCGCCTGTAACGGTTTTTTACCATACACACTGCGTTGTCGTTCGATGTTTTCCAACACCACAATGGTGTTATCAATGGTCATGCCAATGGCGAATGCCACACCGGCCAGGGAAATCACATTGATCGTGCGCCCGGTCACCATCAAACCAATAAATGCCGCAATGGTACAGATGGGAATCCCCACCACGCCCACTGCCGTGGCCCGCACCGAGCGCAGGAATAAAAACATCACCAGTGTCGCAAAAACGGCGCCAATCCCCAGGTTGGTCCAGACATTAGCGATGGAGTTCTGCACGTACACCACATCATCGGCAGTCAGTTCCAGAATCATGCCGCGCGGAATCAGTACCTGTTCGTTGATATCCTTCATCTCGGCCATCATGGCTTCTTTAATATCAATCACGTTGGAACCGGTTTCGCGGTTCACCGCTAACATAATGGTGGGTTTGGAATTGATATAGGTATGGCGTTGGATTTCAAAATGATCCTGCACCACCGTGGCCACTTCACCCAGGCGCGTGACGCTGTCGCCCTGGCGGGCAACGATCAGCTGCTCCAGATCCCGCAAATCATCAAAGCGCCCCACTGTGCGCAACAAATAGCGGCGTTTACCGCCATCCAGCTCGCCGCCGGACACATCCCTGTTGCGCTCAGTAATGGCCTGGCGAATCTGTAACACACTCAAGCCTCGCTCCGCCAGTTTGGAAGCATCCAGCAACAGACGAATCTGACGTTCAGCACCGCCCCACACATCCACCTGCGACACACCCTGCACGGTTTCCATGCGGGTGCGCACATTGTCTTCGATAAAGTCCCGCATTAAATCCATATCCAGCTGCTGCGGATTGCCATCCAGCGGCGAGACGCGAAAATACATAAAGGAATTACTGGAAAACGATGAGGCGATGATACGCGGCTGATCCACGTTTTCCGGATAGGAGGGCACCTGACTCAGCGAATTGTTCACCTGAATCAGGGTCTCGGTAATATCCACGCTGAAGGGAAACTCTAGCTCAATCTCCGCGGTGCCGCTGGATGCCGACGACACCATCCGCTCAAGATTGGGAAGATTGCGAAGGTATTCCTCCTGTTCAATCAGGATTTCCTTTTCCATGTCCTGAGGTGTGGCGCCGGGCCAACTGGTGCGTACGCTGATAGTGCGAACTTCCAGATCGGGAATCATTTGCACCGGAATATTCAGCGCCGCCACAATGCCCAGCACGCAGACAATCAATACGGTTACCGCCACCAGTGTGCCGTGGCTGACGATTTTCTCAAACATGGATCACCTCAATCCGTTTGCGCGGAAGCCTGGGCGGGTGGCTCGACAGGGGCCTTGGAACTGGATTGAATGGCCACCTGCTGACCATCCTGCAAGGTGTTGTTGCCCCGCACCACCACTTTCTCGCCGCCTTTCAGGCCGGAGCGAACCTCCACTTGCTGGCCAAACTGCTGTCCCAACTTGACCGGCGTTTCACGGGCCAGCCATTGGCCGTCCTCTGATTTTTCAACCAGCCAGACACTAATCCGGCCATTGGGGTGGCGGGTGATGGCGTCGCGGGACACCACAATGCCTTCCTCGCCGGAATTAACGGCAAGGGAACCCTTGGCGGACATGCCCGGGGTGACAGCAGCCGGCTCATTCAAACGGGCGCGAACAATAAAGGTACGCGCGCTGCGATCACTCACCGGTACAATACTGGTGATCTGGCCCTGAAAACGTTGCTCCGAACGCCCGGGCAGCTGCACCTGCACCGGTGTTTCCTGTGTGAGTTGAGGAAAATATTCCTGGGAAACGGCGAAATCGATAAAGAGCTGCTGGCTGTCCACTAATACCAGTAATGGCGCACCGGGCGTGGCCCATTCGCCTTCGGCCACTTCACGTTCGCTGATCACACCGGCAAAAGGCGCTTTTACCTGATACCGCGCCACCGTGGCCTGCTGATGCGCGGCCTCCGCCTGGCGCCGTTCCAGCGCCGCCTGGCTAATGCGAACTGCGGCCTCGCGCTCATCGTATACGCTCTGTGAGATGTTATTTTGCTGAATCAAACGCTGGGCTTCGCGATAACGGCGTTGGGCATCGGCCAGCTCTTCCTCGGCCTCTCGTACCGCTGCCCTGGCGCCCTGTAATTCAAGTTGCGCCAGTTCATCATCCAGACTGACCAATACATCACCTTGCTTCACCTGGTCACCGATATCCACATGCAGGGCCTCGATTAATCCCTCCACACTGGTAGACAGCGACGCATACCGGGGCGTGGTGACGGTGCCGGTAACCGGCACCAGCTGAATCAGATCAGCCCGCCTGACCGGCTCCACCTCAACCGGCACTCCGGCGGCCGAGAGCGGGTTTACAAGGCCCAGCCAGGCAATGGTTGCGACCAAAAACCGAAAGCAGGCACTGGAAATTGGGCTAGTGTAGTTGAACAAAACAGTAACTCCCCATGCTGATCAGATATTGGCCAGACCCGGAGCCGATATCCATGAAACAAGCCTGACACTAACATACCCGGAATGGGCGATCGGCACCAGCTGGGGCAATGCAGGGTGTCTATGCCGTGTTTAGCGCCTCCATCATCCTCTTAATGCCCTCCAGTGAATGAACATCCTGTTCAAACTGGTGAATGCGCACGTATTCGATATCCGCTTCGCGGGCAACGTCCGCAATCAGCTTAACCTGATTGCGGGCCACCGTTTCGAGCCGGGCGCCCCACTGAATAATCGATTGGGTCAGCGCGTCATCACTGTCCTCGGTAGCGGGCAGGGGAGTGTCGGTGTTCAGGTGCAGCGGCAATACCCGGTTCACCACAAGGGCTTCGACCTTGATTGCCATGTCCCTTAGCCTGGTTTCAAATACCTTGGCGTCATCGAGCTGGGACAGTTGCGGGCCGCTGACAACCATAAAGGCGGTGCTTTCATCTTTTAGCAAGGCGTTGGCTCTTTCCGGGTCTTGCCTTGCAGCTTTTAAA
>JAWVYU010000313.1:0-6271 GCA_033722575.1 Ketobacteraceae bacterium
AAGATGGTGGTGCTCGGGCAGGACGAGGCAATCGATGCGCTCTCCAATGCCATCAAGTTGTCGCGGGCGGGGCTGGGTCATCCCGATCGTCCTATTGGCAGCTTCCTGTTTGCCGGCCCTACCGGTGTAGGGAAAACCGAGGTCAGCCGTCAGCTTGCCAACGTCATGGGCATGGAGCTGATTCGTTTTGATATGTCGGAATATATGGAACGTCACACCGTCTCCCGTCTGATCGGTGCGCCTCCGGGGTATGTAGGCTTTGACCAGGGCGGTCTGCTGACTGAAGCCATTACCAAAACACCTCATTGCGTGCTGTTGCTGGACGAAATAGAGAAAGCACACCCTGAAGTGTTTAACCTGCTGCTTCAGGTAATGGATCATGGCACATTAACAGATAATAATGGCCGCAAGGCGGATTTCCGCAATGTGATTCTGATCATGACCACCAACGCGGGCGCAGAATTAATGAGCCGCTCCTCCATCGGGTTTACCAAGCAGGATCATGCTACCGATGGTATGGAAGCGATCAAGAGGCTGTTCACGCCCGAGTTCCGGAATCGCCTGGATGCCATCATCCAGTTTAAAAACCTGGATACAGACGTTATCAAGGGCGTGGTGGACAAGTTTCTGGTTGAACTCCAGGCACAGCTTGATGACAAGAAGGTACAGCTGGATGTGGATGATACCGCACGCGAGTGGTTTGCCCGCAAAGGCTATGACAAGGAGATGGGCGCCCGCCCGATGAGCCGTCTGATCCAGGATATTCTCAAGAAGCCGCTGGCGGAAGAGATCCTGTTCGGCGGACTGGCAGAGAAGGGTGGTACGGTGCATATCCGCAAGAAGGACGAGAACGACGAGCTGGAACTGGATATCGAGCCATCCTGACCCTCCAAGCGGTTACTCTGAAAAACAAAAAACGAGCGATATTTCGCTCGTTTTTTGTTTAAGGCAGGGAATGGCTTAGCGAACGCGGTAGGTGATGCGGCCCTTCGACAGGTCGTAAGGGGTCATTTCCACCTTGACTTTGTCGCCGGTAAGGATGCGGATGTAGTTTTTGCGCATCTTGCCTGAAATGTGCGCAGTCACCACGTGTCCATTTTCCAGTTCCACCCGGAACATGGTATTTGGCAGGGTTTCTACCACGGTGCCTTCCATTTCAATGGAATCTTCTTTCGCCATTAAAAAATTACCTCGAATTCCTTATAGTGACCCGCTTAAGCTATTGATTAGACGGTATAAAGCCCAAGCGGACTCAAAATTAGGGCAGAATTTTGCCCGAAAACCGGGTGAGAAGCAAAAGAATGTCGTAAAAAAGTGGATTCTGCCTATCAGAAATAGGTTAGTCGGGAGCCCATTGCTGGATTTTTGCGGCCAGATCATCCAGGTCAATGGGCTTGGCCAGGTGATCATCCATGCCCGCCGCGAGGCATTTGCTCTGGTGTTCAGGCAAGGCATGAGCCGTCAGCGCAACAATAGGGATGTGATGGCCTTTGCCATGGGCCTCCAGTGAACGGATCTGCGCGGTGGCAGTAAAGCCGTCCATCTCCGGCATTTCGCAGTCCATGAATATCAGGTCAATGGACTCCTCTTGCTTGAACGTTTCCACGGCTTCCAGACCATTACTGGCCAGAATCGGTGTGATGCCGAACTTGGCGAGAAGGCCTTTGATGACGATCTGGTTAACGTTGTTATCTTCTGCCACCAGTACCTTTTTGTCGGGCGATTGGGTATAGAGCGGTTTTTCCAGGGCAGACTGGTCTGAGGTTCGCTCAGGATGATCGGACCTCGCACCGGCTTTGCCCGCCATGGTGGCTTTTATGGTAAACCAAAAGGTTGAGCCCTGTTTCTGTTTGCTGGTGACACCGATTTCGCCTCCCATCAGCTCGCTGAGCTGCTTTGAAATGGCCAGGCCCAAACCGGTGCCACCGTACTTGCGGGTGGTTGAGCCGTCGGCCTGGTGAAAGGACTGAAAAAGCTTTTTCTGTTGCACGTCGCTGATACCGATACCGGAATCAATGACTTTGAAAAGCAATTCCACCTCTTCGCCATGCTGCGCCTTTAAATCCACGCTCAGGGTGATCCGGCCCTGTTCGGTAAATTTGAATGCATTGCCCAGCAGGTTGAGAATAATCTGACGCAAGCGGGTGGGATCGCCACAGATCATATCGGGAACCTGATGACTGACATGGTATGCAAAGGCCACTTGTTTTTGCTCCGCAGTGACACTGAAAATCGAAATGCATTCCTGCATGAGTCCGGACAGGGAAAAATTAATGCATTCTAGATCCAGCTTGCCGGCCTGTATTTTCGAGTAATCGAGAATATCGTTGATGACATTGAGAAGCGCTTTTCCGGAGTTATAGATGGTTTCCACATAATGATACTGGGACCCGTCGAGCCGCGTGTCTTTCAGTACTTGTGCCAGGCCGATCACGCCGTTCATGGGGGTGCGTATTTCATGGCTCATTTTGGCCAGGAATTCACTTTTGGCGCGACTTTCTGCGACGGCTTCTATTTTAGCCTTGTCGGATGCCAGCCGTTGCTTGCGTAATTCATTGATGTTGTCCCCCAGCGCCACAGACAGCAAAACTTGTTGCGCGATAAATGCGAGCTTGAGGCCAAACAGGGAAAGCATCAGCATATTGATCAGTCCGAATGCATTAAGGGCCACCATAAATACCATGAGCAGAAAAACTGTCCAGGAAAGCACAAAAAAACGGGCTGAATGATAACCCTGTTTCAATCGCCACAAACCTGCAGCCATGACAAAGGGGATGGTAATCAGGCCGGCGAATGGCAGGAGCCTGGCATCAATTGAGTCTGGAAGAAACCACAAGGCGGGAATAAAAGCCAGGTCAATGCCGGCAACGATCGTTAACAGTTTGCCCAGGACTGTCTCAGGGGGAATATCCATAAAATAGAGTGTAAACAGACAGCCGGAGGCCATAGCGAAATTGGCAAACACATTGACGGAAATACTTTGCCATCCAGTTGCCTGTGGCCACCATTGATAGCTGATTCCGTCCATGCTGTAAAAGAACAGGGAAACGGATAATACATGGATGACATAGTAAAAATAGGATTTTTGCCGGGTGGAGGCGAACAGAAAAAGATTATAGGCGGTCAATCCGGCCGCCACGCCATAAAAAATACCCAGTATCAGAATGGACAGATAACGGTTTTCTATAAAATTGTCCGAGCTGTTCAGTAAAACCGGAATATTAAAGGTACTGGTGGTCTCTGCCCTGAAATACAGCGTCTGTTCTTCGCCCGCTCCAATCTGCTGGCGAAATGTATAATCAAAGGTATCCAGTGGCCGTACGTCATAGGGGTACTTGTCGCCGTAGCGGTAGTGCGCCGGCGGGGCATCAGGAGACATGACAAATACATCCAGATAATCAATCAGGGCATAGCGAAAGGTCATGAAATATTCCACGATTTCGCTCGTGGGATTGATCAGCTGAGTGCGAAACCAGCATGACTTGTCGAAATAGCCAAAGTGAATCTGCTTTGACGGCAGGGGCTGGAAATCAAGGGCCTTGGCATGGGCAAGGTTGGTGAACTCACCGGGCGGAAAGCAGGCATATTCCAGATGGGGGCCGATCTCCATATCATCTGTTTCAGGTGTTACCTTCACAGGATCGGTGTGAAACCCCCGCGCGTTTTCAAAGGGCATTGCGCCAAGGCTGTCACTGCTGATCGTTGCTGCCAGCAAGACGGCCAGTAACAGACCTGCCGGCAGCAGGCCATAAAAATTCCGGGGGCGGGTTTGAGAATGTTGCAGCAACGGAAATGATCTTATGTCACTTTGACCCAATGATTGTTAACAAACATTTCAAGGGGGCGATATTCAGTCTTGTAGTTCATCTTCTGGCATTCTTTTATCCAGTAGCCCAGATAAACCGCGGGTAAGTTCAAACGCTTGGCTTCCTCAATCTGATGAAGAACGCCCAGCACTCCCAGGCTGCGTTTGGTCTCATTGACATCGTAATAGGTGTAGACCGCCGATATGCCATTTACCATCAGGTCTGAAACCGCCACGGCCAGCAGACGGCCCTGGTGGCGGAACTCATAGAATACGGTATTACCCCATTCGCTCAGCAGAAAAGACTCGTACTGCTCCGGGGTGGGCGGGTACATATCGCCGTCGGCATGCTTGT
Source organism: Ketobacteraceae bacterium (assembly GCA_033722575.1). GTDB lineage: Bacteria > Pseudomonadota > Gammaproteobacteria > Pseudomonadales > Ketobacteraceae. Next base: position 4,161 of record JAWVYU010000313.1, read on the forward strand.
GGGTGATATACTGGGCGTAAAGCTCATAGTGCTCGTCATGGTAGGCCGCCGGCATCTGCCGCACCGTCAGGTCGCTATTGCGTCGCAGTACGCGCCGCTGCTTCCGGGAAGGCTGAAATTCGTGTGACGGAATTCTAACGGGTATGCAGGCGGAGCACTGCTTGCAATGAGGGCGATACAGATAGTTGCCACTGCGCCGGAAGCCGAGCTCTGACAGGTCGCTGTACAGGTCTCGGTCCAGGTTCGCCTTTGGATCCGCAAACAGCGTGATCGCGTCTTGTCTTGGTAAGTAGCTGCACTTGTGAAGCGGCGTTACAAAAAACTTAACGGCGGATAAATCTGTCATGCAAACAACACCTGTTTACTCTCTCTGCTCAGTGGCTGCAACAAGCCTATAATTCTTATTATTCTCTGTACAAAGTATTAGCGCTTTTTGGCCGTTCTGCAACGGCAGATTGGCACAGTTTAGCCGGCAAACAGCGTGTGCCAGTTGCCCCTGAACGGGCTGTAAGGTGGTTCCTCCGGTATATGCTGCTGCAGAAGCCTTGTAAACCGTTCCCTGGGAATTTCATGCGCGCCTAAAGATAATAGGTGGTGATTAGTTACCTGGCAATCGATCAGAGGGAAATCCATTCGCTGACAATGGTTTACCAGGTTAACAAAAGCGACTTTTGAGGCGTTGCTGACTCTTGAGAACATGGATTCCCCGAAGAATACCCTGCCCAGTGAAACACCGTACAGTCCACCCACCAGGGTGCCGTCCTGCCAGCATTCCACCGAATGCGCATAACCCTGATGATGAAGGCGGCAATAGGCGGTCAGCATGTCATCCGTGATCCAGGTGCCATCGCTGTAACTGCGGGGTGCGGCACAGGCTTCAATGACTTCGCGGAAGGCAGTGTCCATGCGGATGGTGAAGGTGCCTTTGTTTATTACCTTGCGAATACTGCGGGAAATTTTGTATTCCGAGGGGAAAACCACACAGCGCGGATCGGGGCTCCACCACAGGATGGGCTGGCCTTCTTCATACCAGGGGAATATCCCCTGGCGGTAGGCTTCCAGCAGGCGTTCCACGCTCAGGTCGCCACCAGCGGCGAGCAAGCCTTCCGGTTCTTTCAGGGCCATCTCTACCGGCGGAAAACGGGTATCGTCAGATTTGACTAACGGAATCGTGGGCATCGGTGCGCATCAGCCGGGGGCGCGGGCCCCCGGGGTACCGGTCAGACCAGAAAGCTCAGCTATCAGAGGTCATCCAGGAACTTTTCGGCATCAAGTGCCGCCATGCAACCAAAGCCAGCGGAGGTAATGGCCTGACGATAGACCTGATCCGTTACATCACCGGCGGCAAACACACCGGGTATGCTGGTGGCTGTGGCGTTACCTTCCAGACCGCTCTTGATTACCAGATAGCCGTTGTTCATTTCCAGCTGACCCTCGAACAGGCTGGTGTTGGGGGTGTGGCCAATGGCGATGAAAACGCCCTGCAGGTCGATCTCTTTGGTTTCGCCGGTTTGGGTGTTCTTGATACGCATACCTGTGACTCCCATATCATCACCGAGCACTTCGTCCAGGGTGTGATTCCATTCCATGGTCACATTGCCGTTTTCAGCCTTTTCCAGCAGGCGATCCTGAAGGATCTTTTCGGCGCGCAGCTGGTCCCGCCGGTGAACCACCACCACCTCTTTGGCGATATTGGACAGATACAGGGCTTCTTCCACTGCAGTGTTGCCACCGCCGATCACGGCAACCTTCTGGTTACGATAGAAGAAACCATCGCAGGTGGCACAGGCACTTACGCCCTTGCCCATAAAGGCCTGCTCTGATTCCAGGCCCAGGTATTTTGCGGAAGCACCGGTTGAGATAATCAGCGCATCACAGGTGTATTCGCCGGAATCACCGGTCAGCCGGAAAGGCCGGTTGTCCAGGTTAACCTTGTTGATGTGATCGAACACCACCTTGGTGTCGAAGCGCTCGGCGTGCTTTTTCATACGCTCCATCAGGTCCGGACCCTGCAGGCCTTCCACGTCTCCCGGCCAGTTGTCCACGTCAGTAGTGGTGGTCAGCTGTCCACCGGGCTGAATCCCGGTAATGATCACCGGATCGAGGTTGGC
>JAWVYU010000314.1:0-6247 GCA_033722575.1 Ketobacteraceae bacterium
AATGCGCTGGATATTGTTGAAGAGCTGACGGTCATGGCCTGGATCAATCCGGATACCCTGCCCACAGGCAGCAATATCATGACCATTGTGTCGAAAGACGAGAATTTTGAATTTCATCTGGACTCGTCGGGCAATATCTACTGGTGGTGGGTCAATGCCAGCGGCACTCCCCGCTCGTTTACGTCCGGCTCCGGTGTTTCCGCCGGTGGCTGGTATCACGTCGCTGTCGTTTACTCCAAGAGTAACGCGCGCCAGTCCATTTACCTGAACGGTACCGAAGTGGGATTCCGCACATATTCCGGCGAAGACCTCAGCGTTAACGCTGATCCCCTGCAGTTTGGCGGGGATCAGTCGTTTGCAGGGCGCTATTACGATGGCATGATTGACGAAGTCAAGATTTTCAAACGGGCATTATCGGCCGCTGCGGTACAGAAATACCGGGATGAAACCCGCACCTGCCCTGCGGTGCTGGATCATTATGGCATCGTCACCAATGGCACAGCGGTCACCTGTGAAGGGTCCCCGGTAACCTTTACGGCCTACCTTGCCGACGGCACAGCCGTTGCCCCGCCGGCTGGCACTACTCTGTCAATTACCACCACACCCAACGCCACCGGCTGGAGCACGGATACTGCTTCACCGCCACCGGGCACCTTTTCCGCAGGCGCCAATGGTGCAGCCAGTTATACGTTTTCCGGTACGGAAACCAGCGTGGTGCTTTATATGCAGCAGACCACCCCCACCGGCGGCACCCCTATTAATACCGACGTCAGCGACGGCACCCATTCCGAAGACCCGGCCAAGGACGATACCCTGAGTTTTGTCGATACCGGATTTATTTTTGATGGTGATCCGGCCACGGCTGCGATTGACCCGGTGGCTACGCAAACCGCCGGACTGGCCGCCACCCTGGGTGTCCGGGCCGTACGCACAGACAATGACACCGGTGCCTGTGTCGCCCGCCTCACCGGCACCCAGGATGTGGAGTTTGCCTACGAATGCGAAGATCCGGGCACCTGCAAACTGTCCCAGGGTGTCACCATTGCCGGAACTGCCATTGATGGGAATGCCAATGGCAGCGTGTCCAGCTATCAGCCCGTCAGCCTGACCTTCAACGGCTCCGGCGAAGCCTCATTCAGTTATAACTACGCCGATGCGGGACAGATTCAGCTGCATGCCCGAAAAGCTCTGGGGGCTTCCGGCACCGATCCCGCCATTACCCTGTCGGGCAACACCAACAGTTTCGTCAGTGTCCCGGCCGGTTTTTGTATACAGGCCACCGAGGCGAATAGCAGTTGCGCCACACCCTATGGCAACTGCAGTGCTTTTAAAAAAGCGGGGGAAGTGTTTTCATTATATGTCAGCGCGGTGGCCTGGGAAACCAGCGGAGAAACCAACAGTCAGTTCTGCAGTGGCAATGCGGTCACCCAGAACTTCGTATTGACCGGGATTCCCCTGGAGCTGTCGCTGGTGGCGCCGGGTACAGGGGCAACCGGTTCCCTGGGGGTCAGTTCCCTGAGTTTCTCCCCGGCAGATAACGGCAGCCTGACCATTGCCAGCCAAACCATTTCCGAGGTAGGCGCATTCAGGGTAAATCTGAACGTTGACAGCGTCGCCTATCTGGGTGAAACCCTTACCGACAGCCTCACGGATGTGATTGGCCGCTTCTATCCGGATTATTTTCTTATCACCACACCGGTTACAACGCCGACGTTTCGTGATGGCACGGGCAGCTGGAGTTGCGGCCTGACCTACCAGGGGCAGAGCTTCGCCTACGCCGTGGAGCCCTCCCTGGAACTCACCGCCTACAATGCCCAGGATCAGGTGACTCAGAATTACGGTGGCGATTTCTGGAAGCTTGCCGGCGGCTGGGCTGCACGCACCTATAGCGATCAGGTGGGAGGCACGTCAGCGTTTACTGAGGATCTGTCCGGTGGCTCAGTGAGCTATACCGGTACCGGCGATCTGGACGGGGTGGGTGTTGCCACCCTTAATGGCGACAGTTTTACCTACAACAAGTCCAACCCGCTGGCAGCCGCTGGAGATGCACCCTTTGATGCTGATGTGAACCTGGAGCTGGCGGTGACCGATCTTACCGATACAGATGGAGCCTGCTACAAACTTTCCGCCGCAGATACCTGTCGTTCCTTTACCTTTTCCAATATCACCGGTACAGAAATCCGCTACGGCAGGGTGCTGATGGAAAATGCTTTCGGACCGGAAACCAGCCCCTTGATTGTGCCATTGAGAGTGGAGCGCTGGAACGGCTCCGGCTTTGTTGTGGAAACGGGCGACGACTGTACCACGTACACCTCAGCACTGGTCAGCAGCGGCGGCTCATTTGAGTTTCTGAGTTACAGCGGGAACCTGGCCTCGGGCGATACCACGGCTGAAGTGGGGGGCAGTGCCGGTGCAGGTGGCACCTTTGTGAACGGAGAGTATGCGAGCGGCCAGGAAATTCAGCTGACGGCTCCCGGCGTGGGGAACGACGGCAGCACCCGGTGCGTCACCGGATGCCTGACTGGCTGAAGTACGATTGGAATAACGACGGTGATCTGACTGATCTGGAAGACAATCCCGGCGCAGAAATCCGGTTCGGACAATACCGTGGCCACGACCGGATTATTTTCTGGCGGGAAAAAAGCTACTGAGCCACCTCAGTGGGTAGTCTCGTTTTCCGGTTCGTCCTGCTGCCCGGATTCCATCCCCAGTTCCTTGATCTTGCGGGTCAGGGTGTTTCTGCCCCAGCCCAGCAGCTCTGCCGCATCGCGACGGCGCCCGGCAGTATGCTTTAACGCGGTTTCTATCATAATGCGCTCAAAGTTGGGCACGGCATCATCCAGCAGACCACGGTGGCCCTTGGCAAGTTCCTGATCCGCCCACATCCGCAGCGCATCCTCCCAGTTGGACCCGGTATTGGCTGACTGCTTGCTTTCCAGTAATTCCGGCGGCAGATCGTTAATCAGGATTTCCCGGCCTGATGCCATCACCGTCAGCCAGCGACAGGTATTTTCCAGTTGCCGCACATTACCCGGCCATTCCAGCCCGGTCATGTACTCAGCGGTTTCCGGTAACAGAATCTTGGGCTCCACGTTCAGTTCGTGGGCCGCAACACTCAGAAAATGCATGGCCAGTTTGGGAATATCTTCACGGCGCTCCGCCAGTTTGGGCAAATGCACCCGGATCACGTTGAGACGATGGAACAGGTCTTCCCGGAACTTGCCTTCTTTCACCAGGGTTTCCAGGTTCTGGTGGGTGGCTGCGATAATACGCACATCCACCGCTACCGCAGTATGCCCCCCCACCCGGTAAAAAGACCCGTCGGCCAGTACCCGCAGCAGGCGGGTCTGGGTATCCAGCGGCATGTCACCGATTTCATCCAGAAACAGCGTGCCACCGTTAGCCTGCTCAAAGCGGCCCTGGCGCTGGGTGTTGGCACCGGTGAACGCGCCTTTCTCGTGGCCAAACAATTCCGATTCAATCAGGTCTTTCGGAATGGCAGCCATGTTCAGGGCAATAAAGGGGTTTTCTTTGCGGGGGCTGTGACGGTGCAGGGCCCGGGCCACCAGTTCCTTACCGGTGCCGGATTCGCCATTGATCAGCACCGTGATATTGGAGTGGGACAACCGGCCAATTGCACGAAACACTTCCTGCATCGCTGGCGCTTCGCCGATGATTTCCGTGGAGGTGGCCTGCACGGTTTCGCCGGTTTGCTGCTGTTGCTCATGGCTGTGGGTTACCGCCCGTTTTACCAGTGCCACCGCTTCATCCACATCAAAAGGCTTGGGCAGATATTCAAAGGCGCCGCCCTGATAGGAAGCCACTGCACTGTCCAGATCCGAATGGGCTGTCATAATGATAACCGGCAGATCGGGGTGGGTTTCCTGAATATGGGAAAGCACACTGAAACCATCTGTGCCCGGCATACGGATATCAGTGATCACCACGTCCGGCTGTGAAGTGCGCAGCTTGTTAATGACCGTATCACCGTTGTCAAAAGCGCTGGTTACAATGCCTTCCTGGTTAAGGGCCTTTTCCAAAACCCAGCGTATTGACTTGTCGTCATCAATAATCCAGACGTTATCACTTTGCATAGCGTTCTCCAGCGTCTTGCTCGTTGTCTACCTCGTAGGGCAGCAATAATCTAAAAACAGTTTTCCCCGGTTTGCTGTCGCACTCAATCAGGCCATGGTGCTGGCTGATGATGGACTGCGATATGGAAAGCCCCAGCCCTGTGCCATTGGCCCTCCCGCTTACCATGGGATAAAAAATGGTTTCCATCAGTTCCTTGTCGATCCCCGGCCCGTTGTCCTCTATTTCCACCAGCAGGGTCAGCCGGTGGCGGATACTGCCGATAGTGAACTGCCGCAAGGGGCGGGTTCTCAATGTTATGGTCGGGTGTTTCTGACCTTCATGTTCACTGAGTGCCTGCAGTGAGTTCCGTACAATATTCAGGGTCGCCTGAATCAGCTGATCTGCATCCGCATACAGATCCGGCAGGCTGGGATCGTAGTCACGGACCAGTTTGACGCTGCCTTTGGTTTCGACCTCAACGATGCTGCGTACCCGCTCCAGCACCTGATGGATATTGGTCTCTTTTAGCTGCGGTATGGCTCTTGGCCCCAGCATTCGGTCCACCAGGTTGCGCAGCCGGTCGGCTTCCGCAATCACCACGTTGGTGTAATCTTTCAAATCTTCATCTGCCAGTTCCCGGGCCAGCAGTTGCGCTGCCCCCCGAATGCCACCCAGGGGGTTTTTCACCTCGTGGGCAACCCCTCTGATCAGTGCCCTGGTGGCCTGATGGGCGCTCAGCAGCCCGTCTTCACGGCTGATTCTCAACAACCGGTCCAGAGGCCTTATTTCCACCAGCAGCGCTTTCATCCTGCCATCGCTGACGGGGGTTACGGTGTAATCTGCCGTTGCAGTCTGCTCGCTGTTGGGTAGCTGAACCTGCACCTCGCGCTTGGTAAATCCGTGCTGCTCGTTCACCGCCTTGTCCAGCTCCAGTTGTGCTTCATTGCCCTGAAGAAGGTTTGCTGCCGGTGCGCCAATAAGGTGTGTTGAGCTTGTCGCAAAAAATTGTTCAGCTGCCGGATTCAGGTATTGAATGTTCAGTTTGCTGTCCAGCAGGAGTACCGCAGTTGTCTGGCTTTCCAGTACCTTTTTGTATATATCGGGCGGATATGTCGGGCTCATTCACTTTCCGTTTAGCATGGATACTGACATTGCTTTCTTTTCAAAACAGGAGCAATTAGAAAGCACTTTGCAAAAAGCAAACCAGCTTTAGTGGATAGGGGCAAAAAGCAGGCACGGGAAGACCTGGTGCCCGATTTCGGGACCCGAAGGGCTGAAATCGGCGTGCATTCAAGCCCCGATTCGGGCAAAAAACGGATTGGTTAACCCAATTGCGGCCGGTTGCTGATCCTGAACTGGCGGTCAGTGTAACCCAATCTGGCGCACTGTGCGCTATATTGGTGCATCGCTAGTTGAGTACGGAGGTTTGTTTGATATAGAAGGTGACACCGGGACTACTGGCTACCACATTCCCTTTGCTATCAACCACTTGGGCAACTGCATCATAAGTGCCCCGGAACAGGTTTGATAATGAGAACGAAGTGCTTGCACTAGGGCCGGCGCGCTTTTCCCCATTAAGGAGCAATTGTATCTGGTGACCTTCATGGAGCGAAGGGGACGTCTGCACGTTTATGGTCACGCTTCCCCCCGTGTTCCAGAACGTTTTTTTCTGTTCGGGGGAGGTAATCTCTACCGACTTGTATTTCACCGCCTTCTTGGGCTTTTTGGTGGTATCTGAGTCGGCGGGAACCTTGATCTTGTCCAGTTTCATGGTAGGAACCGGGGGAACATCAATGGCTTCTGCATCGTCCATGGGGCTGTCTGAGAAAATGAGATTGCCGTTCTCGTCCACTTTCTTGTACACGGTGGCAGCATGGAGGGCCGGGGTAGCCAGGCTCAGGGCGATCAGTGTCGTCAGCCAGTATTTCATAAACCATTCCCCTTGTGTCTGTTGTATTTGTTGGGTGTCTTCCAATTATTAGGGGAAATCCGGAAATTTCACAACGTTATTGGAGAAACTTTGTGCGGCTATCGAAAAAAAACCGGTCCGGTTCCCTGTGGCAGCCGGTTATGTTCTAGAGTGTAACTATCTGGAACACTGGAAAAAATGAGATTGGTATGGCGGAAGAGAACCTGAAAGAACGGCGCAAAGCCCCGCGATTCAAGGCCGATG
>JAWVYU010000315.1:0-6195 GCA_033722575.1 Ketobacteraceae bacterium
CCCATCAAGGACACCGCCAACACGGACCTGGTGTTTCTGAATAACAGGCTTTGCGGGCTCTGGTATGAATCCGGTGAGGTCTATCAGATCGACCCCTTTTCCCTGGAAACCACGGGAACGGAGGATTTTGACGGGCAGTTGCAGATACCACTGTCGGCCCATTCCAAAGTGGACCCCAACACCGGCGACTTTGTGTTTTTCAGTTACGGTGACCGCAAACCCTATATGCGCTATGGGGTGATAACCCCCGATAACCAGTTGCAGGTGTGCGATATCGATCTGCCCGGCCCGCGCCGCCCCCATGACATCGGCATTACGCCCAATTATTCGATTCTGCATGATTTTCCGGTTTTCCATGACGAGGCCTTTTTCAAGAAAACCGGCAAGCGGGTGCCGGTGTTCCATCCGGATGTGCCTACGCGCTATGGTGTGATCCCGCGCTTCGGCACCGGCGAGGAAATCCGCTGGTTTGAGTTCAAACCCTGCTACATGCTGCACGTAATCAACTGCTGGGAAGAAGGCGACTGGATTGTTCAGGTAGGCTGCCGCACGGAAAACCCCAATGCCATCAAACCCAGACGGGAAGATGGTGAACTGGCCGGCATGATCGCTTTTTTAACCCTTCAGGCAAACCTTTACGAATGGCGCATGAACCTGAAAACCGGCGAAACCCGCGAAAGGCCCATTGATCACACCAACGTGGAATTCCCCTATATCAACCGTCATTATCTGGGCCGCAAGAACCGTTACGCCTACCTGCAATATATTCCCCCTGAAGCGCCCGCCACCTTCGATGCCCTGATCAAATTCGATATGGAAACCGGCACCAGCCAGCGCTACGACTACGGCGACGGCGTGTTTGGCAGCGAAGCACCCTTTGCCCCCAGAGCCAATGCCCGGAGCGAAGACGACGGCTATGTGGTGACCTTTGTGACCGATACCAGGCAGTGGCGATCGGAATGCTGGGTGTTTGATGCCAAAGACATCGAGCCGGGACCGGTTTGCAAAATCCGCATCCCTCACCGCCTGCCGGCGGGCTTCCACACCCTGTGGGTGGACGGCAAGGATCTGTATGGCAACCAATAACGGGTTCGCCGATACCGATGTGCTGGTGCTGGAAGGCGCCCGCACGCCCTTCGGCAGGTTTATGGGGGGCCTGCAGCATGAAACCCCCACCCGGCTGGCCACGGTGGCCGCCCGGGGTGCCATTAGCCGCGCCGGTATCGATCCGCAACAGATCAGCAGCATTGTGCTGGGCAATGTACTCCAGGCCGCCAGCGATGCAGCCTACCTGCCTCGCCATGTGGGCCTGGCCACCGACGCACCGGTGGAGGCCGACGCCCTGATCGTGAGCCGGGCCTGTGGCTCCGGCCTGGAAGCGGTCATTCAGGCGGCACGGGCTATCCGTACCGGAGAAGCCCACACCGTGCTGGCCGGTGGTACCGAAACCATGAGTATGGTGCCTTACGTGTTGCGCGGTGCCCGCCAGGGCTACCCCATGGGGCACCGGAAGGTTGAGGATTATCTGCTGCAATCACTCTTCGACAGCCATGCCGGCTGCGTGATCGGGCAAACCGTGGAGCACCTGGCGAAGGAGTTTGGCATCAGCCGTGCGGCGGCAGACCAGGCCGCGGTGAGCGGCCAGCAACGGGCTCTTGCCGCCCGGGAGCGGGGTTACTACGCAGAAGAAATGGTTCCGGTGACACCTGCAGACGGGAACAGCGAACCGGTCACTGAAGACGAAAGCCCTCGCCCCCATACAACACTGGATGGCATTGCCACGCTGCCATCCCTGTTCGCTGCCTCACCGCAAGACCCCGGCGTGGTAACTGCCGGAAACTCCACCGGCCTGACCGATGGCGCCGCCGTTGTGGTGATCACTTCCGGACAGCAGGCGCGCCGGCAAAACCTCAGGCCGCTGGGCAGGATTGTCGCCTGGGGTGTGGCCGGCGTAGCGCCACGCACCATGGGCATCGGCCCCGTTCCCGCCACCCGCAAGGCACTGGCCATGGCGGGCCTGCAGCTCAGCGACATGGACGTGATTGAACTGAACGATGCCTTTACCGTTCAGTCCATTGCCGTGCAGCAGCAACTGGGGCTTGACCCGGAAAAGGTCAACCCCAATGGTGGCGCCATCGCGCTGGGCCACCCCATGGGAGCCACCGGCACCCGCCTGATACTGAGCGCCCTTTATCATCTGCGCCGCCAGTCGCAACGTTACGGGCTCTGTACCCTGTGCATTGGTGGCGGCCAGGGCATTTCGGTGATTGTGGAAAACCTCAGTTAACCGCCCCTCAGGTTTTCTTTTACAGCATCCGGTGGTTACGCAATACTATGGCGAACGCAACCCCGTGCAGTCAGGTCCTTTATGTCGCAGTCCCCCGATATCTCCCAATCCCGCGAAAAGCGCAGCGTTATTCTTATCGGCATGCCCGGTGCAGGCAAAAGCACCCTGGGTATTTTACTGGCCAAGGAACTGGGGCTGGACTTTCTGGATACCGATGTTGCGATTCAGGTGAAAGAAGGTGCCACCCTGCAGGACATTCTGGAATCCCGCGGGTATCTGGAACTGCGTGCCGTGGAAGAAGCTGTGCTGCTGGAAACCGACTGCCACGGCAAGGTTATTGCCACCGGCGGCAGTGCCGTTTACAGCGAAAAAGGCATGGATTACCTGAAATCCTGCGGCCCGGTGGTTTACCTGGAAGTGCCCCTGAGCGAGTTGCGACGCCGGATCCACAATTACGAAACCCGGGGCATTGCCCGCCGCCCGGACCAGTCCTTTGATTCACTGTTCGAGGAACGCGCCGCCCTGTACCGCCAGTATGCCGATATCACCATCCATTGTGGCGATCGTGGCCCGGGCGAGGTTATCGGTGAGATCCTGGGCGAGCTGGGGTAGCTGCTGGGTTAGCTGCCGGAATATATCAGTTTGCCGGCAATGAACGCTTCAGGTCACTGATAAATTGTCTGTCCCCCCCATCCACGGAAGACAGATACAGATAAAACTCATTCCCCGACCGGGTAGTGATAGTCACCACCGTATCCTCAAGCTCGTTCCGGGCATAGCTTTCGCTGACTGCGGCTATTTCTTCAAAATAGGCTGTCTGCTTCTGAATCGTGTCGGATTGCTCATCCTTCCAGTAGGAGAACACCCGCTTGTCAGTCAGCCCGTTACCGTCCTCTGAAAAACTGAACATGGCGGCGGAATAAAAATAACGAAGTTCCTCTTCCGGCGTCATTACACCCAGCCGTTGCATAAAGCGAATTTCTTTTTGCCAGAGATCATCACCCCGGACCACCAGGTTAGACGGGAAGAAATTCGCCGTAGACAACAGGGAAAACAGCAGAATCTGGCCGCCCACCAACGCCATTGCCACGTGAGAGGCACGGATTTCCGAGTTTCGGTTGTATTGCTCCTGATGCTCACCGTTGAGCTGGTTGATAAACTGGAGTGCTGGCAGCAGACACACAAAGCTGAACAGACTGATAATAAATCCAAGACTATGCACCGACGAGATCAGATTGGTAGCCAGATAAACCATGGCCAGCAACACTATTACTCCCTTGCTCAGCGGCAACCGCTGCCCGCTTGCTGATTCGAAGTCCCGCAGCCGCTGATGAAAGCTGTAAAAAAACAGCACAAAAAATATCGCCCTTGCCAGAGGCATGACGTTATCGTTCTCATGGGCGCGAAGATACTGGTAATTCCGGTACATCCAGTAAAGCTGGTACAGGCCCAGGGTAAAAAGATTCAGGGCCACAAACTTGCCAACCGAAACCGGATAGAATACTGCATTGGTGTCCAGCGATGCTGACCGTTTCCTGGTAGGATCGGCCAGGGCAAATATGAGCAGCAAGGTCATCAGCCCGAGGTAAATGAACCAGTAAGCATCGGTACTGTCTGCAGGCACCTCGGGATCATAGCTTTCAAGAGACGAGGTCAGATAAACCCCCAGGCTGTCATCCACTTTTTTCAGCTGATCCAGATAATCCTGGATTTCCCCCGCTGCCACATGATCCGTGCGGCTTTTGAAATCCACTTCCTTGATAATCTGCCGGTCTGCATATTGACGGTTATTGCGGAATGAAAACCACTTGTTCTGAAGGCTGTCCGCCTGAGCCGGCACATTCCAGGTGGCCGGCAGATCAATAATGGTTTTCTGACGGATATATACCGGGTGCACAAGATAATAGGGGCTCCGCCTTACCACCTTGTCCGGCTTGGTGAGGTAACTTTCAATTTCTGTGGTATAGAACGGAATATCATATTCAGTTCCCGCCTCATTCAGATCCCAATGCTCCCGGATGCGATAGTGCTCTTTAACGACAATCTCATTCAGGTCGGCGTTATCCTCAATGACCATCTCTTCCGACACTTCAATGGAGGGATAGTAATGGGTGTAATAGTTCAGGTTACCCGCCTGGATCTTCGCCTCTGATGTGCGCGCAATGCGGGCACGGTAACGGTTGGCTTCACTGCGCCGGAAGGTGGTTGTCACGGTAAAATCCGTAGGCTCCGCCCCGTCACCTCTCACCACGAAATGTTCCTCCACCAGAGTATCCGGCCGGGTCAGCTTGTCGCTGCTGATGGGAGCAAGCCTTTCCGTTGTATCCGTGAGCACCAGCCCGTACTGATAGCGAGCCACTTCGTCGCTGTTGATGGGCCCCTTTTCCAGGGACAGGGTGGGGTCCACCCAGTAAGTTTTGCCCTTCAGCATCACCTGGGTAATGACATGATCAAATTGCGTGGCGCCGGGCAGCACATGGGTAATGGCTTGTCGCCTGGCGGTGTTAACCAGCATGGGCACGGCCTCAATCCCCACCGCTCTCAACAGGCTGATCAGCACCACGGTTTTATCTTTGCAGTCGCCAAAACGACGCGCCAGAATGGTATCGGCAGCGTGAGGAATGAAAGAGCTGCTGCCAAGCTCAATGCCCATATACCGGATCTGGGACTGCACAAAGCGCAGCAATGCGGTGGCCTTTTCCTGCTCTGATGTCAGGCCCGCCGTGAGGTCCTCCGCCAAACGGACAATGTCCGGATCAGGCGTCAGGAAAGGCTCATAAACCCCGGCACCCCAGGCTGCTACCTGCTGCCAGTCGGTACTGTTACTGAACTGGATTTGCCCGAAACTGCTATACCAGGGGGGTGTTTCGTTGTCATAGGAAACAGGCGCGATATATTTCTGATAAACCGAGAACGCCGTGCCCCATGGCGTCTGCTGGCGTTTGACCGGTACCTCGCTGCCCGGATCCATGCGGTAATGCAGTTCGGGAAATCCGGACACCACACGGATATGATCCTGCGCTACCGGTACCGAGTACTGCAGGCTGAATGTACTGTTATGCAGCGAATCCAGCGCGGGGTTTCTGCCGTGGCGGGTGAAACTGGTTTCTACAACATCCCCCACCCTGAGATCACTGAACAGATAGACTGAGGTTCTGCGTCCGTCGTAAATAGCATACTCCAGCTCCTGCTCGCGCTGGATATCCTTAAACTGACTGAGATCCAGGTGATCAATCACCTCGCCGTCACGAATAACCCGGACCCTGTGATAGGTGAGCCGCTCGTAGGAAGGATCATAATTGATGGTCAGCGTGGAGTTACGCTCCATACCCGCTTCATTGGCAATCCGCACCGCTGAATGAAAATACCAGGATTCGCCATCCGGCCCTGTTTTCAGCTGGCGATCGTGCAATAAATAAAATTCGCCGTCGCCAATGCTGTCCGGGGTGGGAGCCTCCAGGTCCGCCTCAAGGGGAGTTACCCAGTCAGGCACCGGTGCCACAGAAACCGCGTTCTGTGCCAGTGCTGAGTGGCATACCAGAGAAACAAACAGAAATATTGCGACACTGATTGAGCTATTGAGTCCCTTCAAATTCACAGATTCACCTTTGACCAATCCTTAAATCCGACAACCTGGAAAATACTAGCACACAATTTCCACTAATCGTGTTAGTTTTTGCTCTCCTCACTGATATACCAGTCAACCGCCATATCAAAAGCGGCCTGCGTCAGGCGGGCCGCACCTTCAAACTGTTCGGCCGTCAGCTTGCGGGCAGCATCGTTTTGCCGATAGATGTTCAGGAAACTGCGCTCTCTCCTGTATTGCGAAGGCCAGTGCCCGATACCCCATCGCTCCAGGGTTTCCCACAGCTCAGGCTGATAGGCGCGGATTAATTCCAGCGTAAAAG
>JAWVYU010000316.1:0-6150 GCA_033722575.1 Ketobacteraceae bacterium
AAGCTCTCGCCATCCACCACGGGATCCCAGCATACGACGCGGTGTAAACCTTCAATCCTGTCCGCCGCCATCAACGCCAGGGTAGCCCCCAGACGCAAACCGATCAGACTGACACGATCAACACCGGCAGTATCCTTGGCTTCGGCCACTGCCTGCCGGATATCGGCCTGCCACTCCGCCATGCTGATATCGTCACTGTCACCCCAGGAATCCCCGGTGCCGGCGTAATCGAAACGCAGCACTTCGTAGCCCAGGTTGCTGAGGTTATTTGCCAGAATCTTGAAGGCCCGGTGGGCCCGCTCGTACTCCTGACCGTAGGGGTAACAGAGCACCACGGCCTCGTCCCTGAAGGAGGCGCCTTCTGCCGGATGCAGGACCCCATACAACTGTCTGCTTTTATCGCCAAAATAGAATGGGTTCATTATGATCCACGCCTGAAAAATCTGGATAAAATACCTTTTTTCCCCTTCTCTCTCCGGGTGTCCCTACCCCGGGTTCCGGATTCAGCGAGCCCTTCGGCAGAAGCACCCGCAGCGTTGGCTTGCGACACTGATTGGCGTGCATCGGCAAGAAGGGTTTCGCATTCGGCAGCAAGCGCATCGAGCGTATTGAATAACAAACGGTCCTGGGATATTTCTATACCGTGCTCATTGCGCAGTCTGGTGATCACCTGCACCGCCAGCAGCGAATGGCCTCCCACATCAAAGAAATTATCGGTGCGTTTTATTCTGTCGGAGCCAATCACCTCGGTCCAGAGACCATGAAGGATGGTTTCCATTTCCGTTTGTGGTAAATGTTCACTTTCATCAACTTCATACAGCACCCGCCAGTTGATATCGCCCTGGTCGTCACGGGACCAGGTATCCACCTCGTTAAACTGGCGCAACGGTTCATTGCCTTTGGGCAGGATCTTTCTGGCATGCTTGCGTAATTCCGGCAGAGTAACGTAGTGATCCTCTTCCGTCTCGTAATAACAGATCAGCTCACCCAGGTCGCCATCCAGAATCACCACGGCTTCCCGGATACCCTCCAGCGCCCGGAATTCTGCAGCGATGTCCTCTTTCAACAGCAGCCGGTCATTGCCAGCTGCCTCATCCACCGGTAAAGACGCCAGCATTTTCTTGTCCGCCTTTCCACTGGCCGTCTGAGGCATCCGCTCGATGGTCACCAGATGCTGGGGCACCATGTAGGCGGGCAGCACGTCGGTCAGTGCCTCGCGCATCTGCGGTGCAGAAAAAGTACTGGCTTTCCGGGGCTGCACAAAGGCCACCAGTTTCAGGTCTGCCGGGTGGTCGCCCTTCACAATCACTGCCGCGTTGTCGACCCCGTCCTGCTCCCGGATCCGGGCCTCGATCTCGCCAAGTTCAATCCGGTAACCGCGGATTTTCACCTGGTCATCCATGCGGTTATGGTAATAAAGATCACCCTTACTGTCGCGGTGCACTCTGTCGCCCGTGCGGTATACCCGCTCACCGCTGGCCAGCGTCACAAAACGCTCTTCGGTCAAATCCGGCCTGCCCCAGTAACCCCGGGTTACCCCCAGGCCACCGATGCAAAGTTCACCCGGCACATTCACCGGCTGCGGCTCACGGGCGGCATTCAATACATGCACGCTGGTATTGTCAATGGGTTGGCCGATACACCGGGAATCGGTATCCGCCGATACTTTCTTCACGGTGGACCACACAGTGGTTTCCGTGGGACCGTAGACATTCCACAGCTCTTTTACCCTGGGCAACAGCTGCTGCTTGAGATCTTCCGTCAGGGCCTCGCCCCCCACCAGGGCCTTGACGCCGGGGCCGCCTTCCCAGCCACTGGCCATTAATACCCGCCAGGATGTGGGGGTCGCCTGCAGAAAACTGATGTCATATTCCCGGATCAGGCGCTGCAGCTCCATGCCGTTCATTGCCTGGGAGCGGCTGGCCAGCACCACCTGCGCTCCCTGCATCAGGGGCAGCATGATTTCCAGCACGGAAATATCAAAGGATATGGTGGTAGTGGCCAGGAGCCTGTCACTCTCCTCCAGCCCCGGCGTGGATGCCATGGCATTAAGGAAATTCACCACCGCCCGGTGATGCACCATGACACCTTTCGGGCGCCCTGTGGAACCGGAGGTGAAAATCACGTAGGCCAATTGATCCGGCGCTATGATCTGCCCGTCCAGTGCATCGAGGGGCTGACCAACAGGGATATCGGACATCAGTATGGCGGACACACCCATTGCGAGGCTTTCTATGCCTTCCCTGCGGTTGCTGTCGGTAAGGCAGACTTTGGCCCCGCTGTCCTCCAGCACGATCCGGATGCGGTCAATGGGGTTTTCCGGATCAAGGGGCAGGTAGGTGGCACCGGCGCGCAGAATACCCAGCATGGAGGCCACCATGTCATTACTGCGGTCCATATAGATCGCGACGACATCTCCCTGTAAACCCGCTTTCAGCAAGGTTGCGGCAATGTCCCCGGCGCGCTGCCAGAGTTGCGAATAGGTCAGGGATTCCTGCTGGTCAGTGAGCGCCACCCGGTCCGGGAATGTCTCTACCGTAGTTGCAAACAGCGACACCAGATCGTCCGCGGGCAGCGGTCTCTCGGGGCCTTGGGTGTTTGCATCCAGCGACTGCACTTCTTCTGTCCTTAAAATGGGAACTGAATCAATGGTTTGCCCGGCATCTGCCAGGATGCTGCTGACAAAAAGCTGAAAATGGGACAACAGGGCGCCAATAAAGTCCCGGTCATAAACAGACGCCGCATACTCCAGCTCCACATGGGTCAGATTCCGGTCAAATTCCACAATAAAGCTTAGATCAGTTCTTGCTCCCGTGCTCCCCGGGTGACATTTTTCATACAATCCGGCGTCGCCCGCACAGGACTGTGCCAGCTGCCGGATACTCATGTAACACTGCACCAGCGGGGTACGTGAGGGGTCCTTTTCCCCTTTATAATGGGCCAGGATTTCCTGATAACTCAACCCGCGATGGGCCAGCAACTGCTGCAAGGCCTGACGGGCCCGGCTGATATGGTCCGCCACCGTCCGGCCACCATCAATCCCGGCACTCAGGGGCATTATATCCGTCTGGCAGCCCACATAGTCCGTATCCTCGTTATTGAGCTCCACCCCGAAACCCAGGGTATTCTGATGGGTATGACGGTACAGGATCATCTCGATCAGGGCCACCCAGAGCACTTCGTATTCCACCTTCAGGGTGGCCGCCAGCCCCTGCAGACCCTCATGGCTGGCCGACGGGAGCGACCAGAACAGCCGGTCTCCCCGGTGATCAAACTCAGCGGGCCGGGAGTGCTGTGCCGTGAGTTCCAGTACACCCCAGTCCCGCGCCATCTGCTCTTTCCAGAAACGGTCCAGATGGTAAGGGTGAGCCCTTAAATCAGGGGCAAGACCGGAGACCGTCTCCGGCTCAGCCCCCAGCACCCATTGAACCACCTGCTGCAGCGAAGGCTCATCCAGCAGCAGATTGTGGGCCACCCCGGACACCAGCGTGCCCTCCCCGGGAACCCTCACCAGCAGGAAGCGCAATAACAGGTCACCAGTCAGATTGAAGGGTGTTTCCTGCAGAGCCCTGACCTGTGCCAGAGCCTCCTCGCGGGAGGATGCTGTTACCACCCGTGTATCAAAGGAGTCCGTGGTGGGCTGCCAGTGGGGTACATCGCTGCCGCTGTTGGTGAAAAGCACGCGCTGCAAATGCGGATAGTGATCCGAAATTTCTCCCGCCCGTTGCTCAAACACTTCCGGGCTGAAGTCACCCTGGGACCACCAGGCACTGGCAATATTCTGATGGGCTCCCAGATGAGCAAAGGTTTCCGAAAACCAGAACAGCTGCTGGGAACTGTTCAGCGCATCGCCGGATGATTCAGATACCGGCCCCGGGAAGCTGACGAGCCCCAGTAACGCCTGTACCGGCACATCCGGCTGCCTCACCAACGCGGTGTAAAGGGATTCAAAATCATCAAGGAACTGGCTGACGGTGGCTTCCCGCAGCAGTTCATCGGCATACCAGACGCTGCCGGCAATCCGGTTACCTTCGTCCCACAGCCAGACGTGCAGATCGTACATGGCACCACCGCTGTGCAGGGGCAGCGTTTCAATCTCAAGCCCCGGAATGCTCAGTTCAGCAGGTGCCTCCTGAAAGGTGTATCCCACCTGGAACAGGGGATTCATGCCGGATTCCCGCTCCAGATCAAGACGGTTCACGATCTCATCCAGGGAAACCGTCAGATTATCCAGGGCATCCAGAAAATCCTGTCCCTGCTGGTCCAGCAGCTGATGATAACTGAGCTCCGGATTCACCATGGACGCCAGGGGCAGCATGTTCATGAAGCACCCCATGACACCTTCCAGCTCATCCAGCAGCCCACGTTCTGTAAAAGGTGATCCGATCACAATATCCTGCTGGCCGGAATAACGGTGCAGCAGCACCTTCAGGGCCGTCAGACCGGCAACATAAGGGCTCATCCCTTTCTGACGGGCAAAGTCGCGGATTGTCTGGCTGCTTTCCGGGGAAAAAGAAAAGCTGACTTCCTGCCCCGTGTGTTGGTGGCTTTCATTGCGGCGGGCATCCAGCGGAAACGCCAGCTTGCCTTTGTGACCCCTCAGGTGCTTTAGCCAGAATTCATACACAGGCTGCAGATCCCGGGCTGTGTAGTTTTCGTTTCGCCAGAGCACGAAATCCCCGAACTGCACCTCAAGGGGCTCAAACTCCGGCTCCCTGCCAGCGGCAAATGCCTGATAACCGTGCCTGAGTTCTTCTTCAAAAATCAGTACCGCGGCGTGATCAACAATAATGTGATGAAAGCAGAAAAAAACAAAATACCGGCCATCCGGTATTCTTGCCAGCCGTGCCACAAAGCCCGGCTGCGCCGCCAGATCAAAACGGGTACGACAGGCGTTGTAAACATAGTCTTCAATGGCTGCTTCTGACGAGACCTCCTCCACCGGGAGTTCAAAACGATAATCCTCCAGCAGATGCTGCTCCAGTTCACCGTCTTCCCAGTGAAAGGTCATGCGCAACACTTCATGGCGGTCAACCAGTGCCCTGACGGTGCTCACCAGGGCATCCACGTCCAGCTCAGGGCCGGCAATGAATCCCAGCGGAATATTGTAGGCAGAGTTTTCCGGTGCCAGCTGATTGATCAGCCAGAACTGTTTCTGGGTAGCGGAGCAGGGAAAGGCAATAACATCGCTTTGACTACTCTGCTCGATGACAAAATTCCCCATAACTATCTATCCATCCTGTTCATCATGCCTGCCCGTTGATCAGGAACTGCGTTTTTTACGGAGCGCATCCCGCGATGCCCGTTTGATCGCGGTTTTCTTTTTGGCCGGCGCCGCCGCATCCGATGCCAGCACCGCACACCATTTTTCGATGGTGGGATCCTTGAACATCGTGGACATGGGCAACTCCTTTTTCAGCTGTTTCTTGAGCCTGGTTCCCACCCGGGTCAGCAACAGGGAGTGGCCGCCCAGCTCAAAGAAATTGTCCCTGATGCCTACCTGGTCCACTCCCAGGATGTCCTGCCAGATGGCCGCTATCTGTTTCTGCAACTCGGTTTCAGGGGCAAGGTAATCTTCCGACAGGCTGTCGCGATCCACGCTGATGGCGGGGCCACCGCCGGAGGATTCCGCCGCTGCCGCATGCAGGGTACTGATCACGAATGCCACATCGTAGGGAGAAATCACAGCCTGTGGCAGGCCGACATTATCAAATACCCAGCGAAACGCATGCTTGCCTTCCTGATTGGTAATGCCCAGGCTCAGGGTTGTCTTCAGCAACGGATCAGGCTCGTCCCTCTGTGCGGCAGTCTGTTCGCTGCTGAAATCCAGGGGCACGCGCTTCATGGTAAAGTCATTCACTTTCACCAGCACCTTACCGCGGGTGTCGGTAACGGTAACATGAAAGGTGACGGTATCATCACCGGCGTCATGCAGGCGAATATGGCTGACAAGCTGCGGCTGCAAGGGCGCGTAAACGGCCAGTTCGGAGTAACCGAGCGGCACCAGAAAATCCTTGCCGGCATCGTAACCCGGCACAATACGCTGGGCGCCGGCGGTGGCGATATCCAGCAACGCCGGGTGCAGGTGGGCCCACTCAAGGTCCTTTTCGTAATCCGGTTTGATGGCCAGATCCAGCAGGGCCTGCCGGT
>JAWVYU010000317.1:0-6144 GCA_033722575.1 Ketobacteraceae bacterium
AATGCTACTGATTGCCGTTTTTGCAGGGGCTGGCAAGGCACTCGCTGAAGGCGGCAACAGTGAAGGTAGTGGGAATCCCGGAAGCATTGAAACGGTGGCGCCGGCACTGACCCTGGAGGAGATCAATAATGCGCTGGAAGATGCCTTACATACCCTGAAGGAAATTGGCAATCTGATCCGGGATTTCGCCCAGCTGATAAAAAAGGAGCCCCTGAAAGGGTTTCTGGCGTTGCTGGAATTCATAGCCGAAAAGCTGGGGTTGCTGGACAGCGGGGACGGAATAGACGGGCCTTTGCCTATTCCGGGGCCGGGCCTGGGTAACCTGAGCTATGGACCTGATGAGCTGTTTCAGCCCGTGGGCTGGATCAATCATGATAACGGCCTGCCGGGTATTTACAGTGGCAGAAAGCCGTTTGGTACCAACCTGGGCATGATGATCGATGGCTACTTTTTTACCCTGTTTGCGCCCGATAGCGGCAAGGGCCCGGGGGGCTTTCTTATTTATGACCTGTCGGACCCTCACAAACCGAAGCTGATGAAAAGGCTCTATGAACCGGAAGGCCGCACGGCGGGCTTCAGGGAGCCCCATGCCTTTGGCCTGGCCCGGATCGGTGACCGGCGCTTTATGGCCTTTCAGAGCACGTCCGGTGTGGAGTTCTGGGACTTTACCGACCTGAATGCGCTGGAGCGGGTAGGGGAGATTGACCTTCCCGGGGTGAATGGCGGTGATTATTCCAGTGTGGCCTGGCAGCTTGCCTGGCAGGCGCCTTATCTGTATGTGGCCAGCTCGGAGCAAGGCATTTTTATTGTGGATGCGGGTGATCCCTCGAATCCGGTCCTGGCGGAGCGGGATGGCCCCAATCCCGTGCCGGTGTCGGAATTGGGCGGCTTTCGCGTGGGGCCCATATTCACTTTTGGAAACCGCATGGTGATCTCCAGCATGCAAACCCTGGATGGCATGGCCAGCCTGGATATCAGCGATCCCGTCAATCCCCGCTTGCTGACCCGGGTTCCCGATCTGGCGCAGTTGTATTACGCCATCTGCTTTAACGGCGAACAGGTGGCAGTGTCGGTGCGGGGGGCAGACGCGCGCATGGTATTGTACGACCTGTCGGATCCGGCGGATTTCGTGCTGACAGATAATGATTTGGCGGTGCCGGGGCAATTGTATTGTGCGTTTCAGGATCATTATGTGTTTCAGGGCACCGAGGACCGTGTTCACAAAATCGATATCCGGGATCCGTTCAATCCGGTGGATATTGGCAGTGGCACCATAAGCGGGCCCCTGGTGCGGCTGGTGGATCACGGCCAGGTCAGCCCGCTGGGTAATCTGGTGTTTGTGGGCAATGATCACGGCACCGGCAGTGCGTTTATGCCCCATGATCCGGCGCCGGATCATACCCCGCCGGAAGTGGTTGTTACTGCTCCCGGCAACGGCGCAGAAGGTGTCCACCCGCTGACGGGCATTGGCATCAGCTTCAGCGATGTGCCGGATTTTTCCAGCGTCAACAGTGACAGTATTGCGGTGACGGACGCATCCGGTGTGCCTGTTGTCGGTACCTTCAGTCTGCAGAACGGCATAGTGAATTTCGTGCCACAGAGGCCGCTGCAGCCTTTTACAGAGTACCAGGTGCGGGTGGTTGCCGGTGGTGTCACGGATGTGATGGGCAATGCTCTGAATCAGCCCTACAGCTTCCGTTTTTCAACCGGTGCCAGTGACCAGTTACTGGATGTAGAGGTGGAGATTCCCGAGCAGGTGTCTGCACCGGCCAGTCCGGGGGAAATCCTGCAGTTCGACGCCATACCGGGGGAACCCCTGCCGGGCGCCACCTACAGCTGGCAGTTCGGGGATGGAACATCCGTGAGTGGTCTGGCGGAAGCCGCCGTTGAGCATCAGTACCAGTCCCCGGGACATTACCCCGTTACTCTGATTATCAGTTATAACGGCAAGACCAGACAGGTGACCTTTACCAAAACCGTGGTGCCTGAACCGACGGATCAGGCGCCGTTAAAAACCAGCACACTGGTGCAGAACAGCCAGCATATTTACGCAGTGAATCCTGATAACGATACCCTGACCGCCATTGACAAGCAGGGACTTGCGGTACTGTGGGAAGTTGAAGTAGGCGACGATCCGCAAACCGTATCACTGGACCTGGACGGCAACCTGTGGGTGGCAGCAAGGGGCGACGATCAGCTGGTTCAGGTGAATCCCGAAGGCGATATACTGCAAAGCATTTCCCTGCCTTATGGGGCCGTCCCGTACGCCGTGGCGTGTGCATCCGGGGCACCACTGTGCTGGGCCACATTGTCCGGTACGGGTCAGCTGATCCAGTTCGATCCGGCGGGGAACATTGAGCAGACCCTGGCACTTACCGATCCGCGGGCTGTTGCTGTCAGTGGCGATAACACCACTGTCTGGGTAACACGGCTTATCTCGCCGGATGAAGGTGCTCAGGTGTATCAGGTTGCAGCGTCCGGTGTTCAGGGAGGTGGCGCCCTGGTTCTGAATGACACCCTGCTGCTGGCGCCGGATATCACCACCACGGATTCCCAGGATCGTGCCCGGGGCCTGACCAATTATCTGTTTGATATTGCCATCAGCCCTTCCGGTAATGAGGTGATGATCCCCGGCAAGAAAGACAATATCTTTCGTGGCCTGTATCGCGATGGGCAGCCCCTTGAGCATGATAAAACCGTGCGGGCCGTGACACAGCGTATTGCGGTGACTTCCGGCGCCAGCACTGAATGGGATTTTGATAATCGCGCCAATGCCCGGGCCGTGGCGTACAGCCCACTGGGAGACTATGCCTTTATTGCGCTGCAGGGCTCCAATAAGGTGGCGGTAATGGATGTGTTCAGCGGCTCCCAGAGGCTGGAAATAGAAACCGCATTGGCACCTCAGGGGCTGGCCATTGATCCGGAGCGGGGGCTATTGTTCGTGCATAATTTCATGAGCCGTTCGCTGCAGGTGTTTGATATCGCTGCTGTGCTGAGTTCGTCGGGCTTTGATGCTCCGTTACTGGCGACATTGCCGCTGGTGGCGCAGGAAACTCTGCCCCCGCCAATTCTGGCAGGCAAGCAGATTTTTTATAATGCCGATGACCCGCGTATGAGTCGCGAGAGTTATTTTTCCTGTGCCAGCTGCCATGTGGATGGCGGCCATGATGGCCGGGTATGGGATTTTACCGACCGGGGCGAGGGGCTGCGCAACACCATAACCCTGAAAGGGCGGGCCGGTTTGGGCCACGGCAACCTGCACTGGACCGCAAACTTTGATGAGATTCAGGATTTTGAGAATGATATACGCAATGGGTTCGGTGGCACGGGGTTTTTAACGGATGAGGAGTTTCAGCAAACCCGTGATCCGCTGGGCGATGCCAAGGCAGGCCTGAGCGAAGAGCTCGATAACCTCGCGGCCTATGTCAGCTCGCTGCTGTCGGTGACCAAAAGCCCCTATAAACAGGCAGCCACGGAAATCAGCGATGCGGCGCAACGGGGGCAACAGTTATTCCATGAGCTGGATTGCAGCCAGTGTCATGCTGGCAGCGGGTTTACCGATGGCACCCGTCACCCTCTGGTGACCTGGGCTCCAGGCTCCGGTCAGGCCATGGGGCAACCCTTGCAGGACGTTGGTATAGAAACACCCACACTGCTGGGATTATGGGAAACCGCACCCTATTTCCACCAGGGGCAGGCGGCGAACTTGATGGATGTGATCAACCATCCGGGCCATGGTAACGGGGATACGCTGCCGGTATCACAACAGCAGGATCTGGTGGCCTATTTGCTGACGCTGGACGGGCGGGGCAACGCTTTGCATCAACAACATCATGGCTTTGTGATCAGGAACGGCCGCGGGGGGTGTCTGGCGGCAGAAGAGCCTGTCTCCCGGGCTCAGGTATTATTAAGGCCTTGCGACAGTGCACCGCGCTGGTGGCTGGATGATCATCAGCGTATTCATCTGGCGGAGCAGCCCGAACTCTGTGTCAGCCACAACGGCAGGGCGCTGTACTGGAGCCGGGTCCGTCTGAGCCGTTGCGGTGATGATTCCCGGCAGCAGTTCCAGTGGCATGAGGATGGTCATATTCACTGGCAGGGTAACCGGCTTTTCGTGCTGGACAGGTTTGGCACCGGGCCCGTTGGGCGGGTTGGCTCCTGGTGGCGGCATGGTGGTGCCAACCAGATATGGGAACGGCAGTAACCGGTAACCGTTTTGCCATATCCGCACTGGTGGATTTACAGTTCCCCTCTGCTAGCTTAGGCTTGCGGTAATACTGTTTTATTTCCACAGCAGGCGGCATGGAAAAACTGAAAAACACATTGCTGGCGATTCTGCAGGGAATCGCCGCCATCGTCTTTGGCTTTTTCGCTTTCAAACTCACTGGTATCGGGTTGCAGGATCTCAGAGAGCTGCGTCAGCTGGAACGTATCCCGCGGTCGGATGTTGCCGGTGTGATTGAGGGCGAAACCATTGTGTCCGGCACGCTCCTGGCACAGCCGCCACTGCTGCGTGCACCCAAAACATCAACTCCCAGTATTTACTATCGTTATCGCGTTGAAAAACGCTGCAAGGACAGTGATGGTAACGAGTCCTGGTGTACCCAGTCTGACCGGGAGAAATGGATGTCGTTCTCTCTGTTCGACAGCTCCGGCGAACTGTTCGTGCGGCCCTCAAGCCGCGTCGACTGGCATGCGCCACAACGCTTCCAGACCCGCGAAGGGAATTACCGTTATACGGAGTGGCGCCTGGAGCCCGGTGATTCCGTGAACATCATTGGCTGGATTGATAACGGCGTCATGACATTTTTCGAAGAGGGGCTGTACCTGCCAATCATTAGTGATTTGCCGTTGGCAGAAGCCCGTGGCGACGTGGGGCACATTGGGTTGCTGTTTTTGTGGGGCGGGGTTTCTCTGGGGCTGGTCAGTCTGTATTGCATCATGCTGGTGTTCCGGATACACCGTTTGCTGATCCATGTGACGGCGCTGACGGCAGCCATGTTGATGTTTCTTGCCACTGACGGATTGACCATGATCCGCCAGGACCTGCTCACAGCTCACCAGTGGCTGGAAAACCGCTCGGCAAAGACGGAACAGATAGTCCAGGGAGTATTTGAAACACACGATATGCCCTGGATGGGCTGGCAGCAATTGGAGAATGCCGGGGCGGCAAATGCCGCCCTTGGTGATAAGGATTGGCTGCGGGTGCGCTCCGTGTACGAAAATCTGCTGACAAGCCAGCAGCATGTGCAGGAACAGTCGCAGCGCTTTTTCGGTTGGCTGGCCCTGGCGGGCAGGGATGTAGCCACCCCCGGAGTACCGGTATTTGATTGGGTAAGGGAACGTATTGAACAGCAACAGGTGGCGCTTAAAAGTCAGATTGTGGGCTGGGCGTCGTGGCTGGAAATGCTGGTTTCCGGGCTGCTGACCCTGGTGCTGGGCTGGTGGGCGGTGAAGTCGGTGCGCTGGAAACGAATGATGGAAAACCTGCCCACCGCAAAAATCAAGGGCATTATGCCCGGCCTGACCGAGATTAAGGGGCTTGTTGAGTTGCAGCCCGGCATGTCGCCGCTGGTTTCTCCGATGAAAAGTCTGCCCTGTGTGTATTATCACTACGTGGTGAAAGAAAAGCGCGGCAGCGGCAAAAAATCCCGCTGGGTTACCATAACCGACGAACAGCGTTCCCTGGATTTTTTCTGCGAGGACGAAACCGGCAAACTGCTGGTGGATCTGGATGAAGCCGAAGTTATTTGCAAGCGTCGCTTCAGCCGTCGCCAGGGGCGCCGCCGTTATCGTGAATCCATCATTGGCACGGGGGATGCGGTCTACGCTATTGGCACCTGTGATCTGGTGGGGGAGCAGGGTGACCGCCTGCATTTGACCTGTGGCGACAAACGGGATCCCTTTATCGTCAGCAGTTTCAGTGAAGCCGTGGTGATGCTGAAGCGAGCCCGCCTGGGCATGGGGCTGTTAACCGCCAGTTTTTCCGCCTATATGCTGCTGATGCTGATTGCGTTCGGAAAATCCGGCGGCTTTGCGTTTTCTGATATTGTGATTGCGGGGCTCACCGCCCCGGTATTTGGCGTTTTGCTGATCCTGGTGCTGCATTACAATGACATGATTTTTCTGCGCCAGCGGGTGCTG
>JAWVYU010000318.1:0-6143 GCA_033722575.1 Ketobacteraceae bacterium
CCCGGTTGCCGCTCCGGCGTTTCAGAAACATCCACGGTGAGCTTGGGTTTACAGCCTGCTATCGCAAGCAGTGAAAGCAGTAATACAGAAAAGCGCAGTGTTTTTATTTTTCTATAAGCGCAATACATCTTATTTACCTGAGTAAAAGCGGGATGCCTGAGATTATCACCAAGGCTAAGGGCAGGAAATGAATTTTAACAAAAGGTAACTAACCGGTTTTTGATTGGGCACTAAGCCGTGGCCGGATACAAGACAAAAGGATTTTGTCTATCTTCTCAGGCAGCAGGCAAACAGCAGCGCTTGTATTTTTTCCCACTGCCACAGGGACAGGGGCTGTTCCTGCGCGGCTTGATATCTTCCGCAATGGCGGCACGATCCTGGCGGTAAAAATCCTGCAGTGCGGCATAGAGTTCGGGATGTTTACGCTTTAACATTTTCGGGCGTTCAAAGAAGTATTCAGATGCCACAGCAAAAAATTCCAGTTGGCTGGAGGCGCCATAACTGTCGATATTGGTATCGCGGTTTTCAATGGCACGGATTTTTTTCCGGGCCAGCTCGAACCAGGGAATACTGAAAGCATACTCCTTCAGTCGCTCGGGAAATCCGTCCACATCCCCGTCTGCCATATCAATCAGATGGGCAAACTCATGAATTCCTACATTGCGTTTGTCCCGGTCATTGGCAAACCCGTAATGCAAGGCCGGCTTGCTCAGCACCATCTTGTCCTGCATGGGACCGGTACCCACCATGCCCAGCATGAGTGAATCGGGATGGCCTGTTTCGAACCGGTCATTGAAAGACCCGGGCAGCAGAATCACCCGTTCCAGATTGAAGTAATGCCAGGAGGGAAACGCCCACACCGGAATAATGGCACTGGCAGCCACCAGTAAACGGTCATCGTCGGTCAGATCGGTGCCGTAGGCCACCACCTCGGTGGTGGCCAGAAACAGCTGTACCCGCTGTTCAAACAAGCGTTTGTCGGCATCACTCAACCGGCGATAGAAAGACACCTGATCCCTCAGAAACGTCCGCCAGCTATCAGGAACCGGGGTATCTGCTCCCGGAGGCCGGGGATTCATCCAGCGGCGGACCAGGGCCCGGCATTTATTGATAAATGTCTGCAACATGGAAGGCATTAACTCTGTGTCATTCATCAGGGAACACCCGCGCAAGAATGCTTGCGCCAACTTATATCCGTGAGCCATACTAACAGATAATCAGTCTTCCAACGCCGGAGTTGGGCCCTTGTTGTCGGTATTTCAGAAAGCCATTATTGTACTTTATCTGCTTTTTCTCTCAGCAGATTATGGCTATTTGATTCAATCCCGGCAGGTTGTTGGCAACGGGGCCACGGGTTTTGACGCCATTCACTGGGCGTAGGGGGATCAGGTCGCCTCACCCTCTGACGAGGATATCGAGCATCCCCACCTGCCCCGGCGCGCCCATTGCCTTGCCGGATCCGGCCACATTCCTCATGCCATTGGCGCCGTCTGCTCCCAGCGGGTACCTCGTTATCAACTGCAGCCGCGAACCACCCAGGGCCCCCCTCAATACACAACTGTCTGAATAAGCATTTAAATTCAAACCGTTACGGGCGTGCCTCTGAGGCAACCCACAGTGTTATTGAGGATTTCAGTCATGACTATCCGTTATCATGCTATTGCCACTACGCCACTGAACAAAAAACCCTGTCTGGTGGACAGCTTGCAGCGCAGTGATCTTTCAATGGATTCACCTGCCACAGACTTGATGGAAGACTTTTCCGTCACCAGACCCCTTAAAATATCCGACCAACTCCCCTACGAACACGTCAGAGAGATCCTGTTTGATACCCACAGTGACTATCTGCTGGTGGAAGACAGCCGGCACCAGATCGTTGGCATCATACCGATCGAGGACCTGATGGGGGTACGCGCCATGATACGGGCGCAGGCCTGCAGGCAACGTTTGCAGGAACTTTGTGCCCGCGATTTGATGGAGCCTGTAAATACGCTTCCCGCTGTATCACTCAGTGCAGTCAGGCGATCCATTGCAGGCAACATCGTAGCCACCTTCAAACACCATGCCGCCAACTACCTGCTGGTAACCAACGAAACCGGCGACCAGGTTCTCGGCCTGTTCAATTCCAGAGCCGTGAGCCGCAACCTGGGCATCAAGGTTGAGGGCAACTTCCAGGCCATGTCCGTTGCCGAAATCGCGCAAGCCATCACGGGCCATTACCCCAAGCTCTAGCTCTCTCACACCAACAGCGTGCGGATAACGTTCCGCACGCTCCCATCGTTTCAGGAGTAAACTTTAATGAAGTCGTTCTTGTTGCCAGCCAGCCTCTGGTTACTTCCGGTCACCGGCTTTGCAGCTGAATCGTTCACTGCCACCGGCGAATTTACCCATCACTGGATTGGCTACGCGATTATTGTATTGTTTTCTTTCGCCTATTTACTGGTGATATTTGAAGAACAGCTGCACCTTCACAAATCCAAGCCGGTATTGCTTGCAGCCGGACTGATCTGGATATTGATCGCTTATGGATATAACAGTATTGGGCGATCCCATGAAGTTGAACACCTTATCCGCCATAATTTTCTGGAATACACCGAACTGTTCTTCTTTTTACTGGTGGCGATGACTTACATAAACGCCATGATAGAGCGGGGCGTCTTTGATGAACTCAGGAACTGGCTGGTAAAGAACCGCTTCAGTTATCGCACACTGTTCTGGCTGACAGGATTGCTCGCTTTCTTTATTTCTCCGATAGCCGATAACCTGACAACCGCACTGATCATGTGCGCGGTGGTAATGGCAGTGGGTAAAGACAAGCCGGGGTTTGTATCCCTGAGCTGTATTAATATTGTGGTAGCGGCCAATGCCGGCGGCGCCTTTTCGCCTTTTGGCGATATCACCACGTTGATGGTATGGCAGAAAGGTGTCATTCCGTTCTGGACGTTCTTCTCCCTGTTTGTTCCCGCTACGGTGAATTTTCTGATACCTGCGCTGCTTATGCAACTGGCACTCCCCAAAGGCAAGCCGGAGGAAATCAGCACCGATACTGGCAAGATAAAGGTGGGTGGCTATGTTGTGGTATTGCTTTTTCTTGCCACTATCGTAACAGCTGTCTGCTTTCACAACTTTCTTCATATACCTCCGGTGTTCGGCATGATGACCGGCCTGGCATACCTGAAACTGTATGATCACTACCTGCGCCAGAAATCGAAGACCTGGGACAAGAGCAGCACATCCGAAGCCGGAGATTTTAACCCCTATCACTTTGATGTTTTCAAAAAAATCGCCCAGGCAGAATGGGACACACTGTTCTTTTTCTATGGTGTGATCATGTGTGTGGGCGGGCTTGGCACAGTGGGCTATCTTGGAATGGTCTCCGGTTACATTTATGGCGACCTGGGAACCACCACCGCCAATGTGCTGGTTGGTGTGCTGTCAGCGGTGGTAGATAACATCCCCATCATGTTTTCAGTACTCACCATGAACCCCTCCATGCCGGAATACCAGTGGCTGCTGGTCACACTCACGGCTGGTGTCGGCGGCAGTCTGTTATCCATCGGATCGGCAGCGGGAGTGGCGCTGATGGGTCAGGCGCGGGGTTACTATACCTTCTTCGGCCACCTCAAATGGATGCCGGCGATTGCACTGGGCTATGGTGCCAGCATCTGGGTTCATCTTCTGATCAATACCTAGCAGGATCAGCGGGGCCTGATCAATCAGGCCCCTTGTCTCGAGGTACCCCCATGCCGGCGCCGGTTGCCGGCCATGCCAGCAATCAGCACAACATCTGACCGATTAACACCCAACCGACATTACAAATGAATATCAAGTACAAAAAAACAGCGCATTCTGCAGGGCTTTGTGCTTATCTTCTGATCGAAATATGCCCAATACTCCCCTGAATACCTGTAAAACCGGGTTCTTGCCACAATTACTGCCCCAATGGCCGGGCCGGTCACCCACAAACTGCTAACCTTTACTATTAGCCAACTATCAATAACCGTATTCCCCTTGCGCCGGGGATCAGCGCGCACAGCCCCTATGCCGAGCCGGAAGAACCTCGCCCACACATGTCGGTTTTTACTGATACCCTTTCTGGTCATCGGGTTATTGCTGCCGGCAGCCCTTGCGGCACCGGCGGACAAGCCCCTGATGATCGAAGGCTCGCAAAAGTCAGTGAACCTGGTGGAACACATGACGGTATTCCAGGACAAAACCGCCAGTTATGACATTGAACAGGTGCGCCAGCTGCCAGCTTCCCACTGGGACCACCTGTCCGGCGATGTCTTCAGCGGCGGTTACACCGACTCCGCCTTCTGGCTAAAGCTCAAACTTCGTGGCGGCAACAGTCTGGAGACCAGCAGTGATTATATTTTCGAACTCGACATCGCCTATCTGGGGTATGTTGATTTCTACGTGGTAAAGAACGGGGTGGAGACCGTCTACAAAACCGGTCTCGCCAGGCCCTATTCCCAGCGCCCGGAAGCGTCGGAAATCATTATTCTGCCCATAGAACTAAGTCCGGGTGACGAAGTGACCCTGCACCTGCGGGTGGAGAGCGAAGGTTCGGTATTCGTGCCCGCCACCCTCTGGAAGCGCGATGCCTATTACCAGAACCGCATGAATAAAACCCTGCTGTTTGGCGGATTTTTCAGCCTGTGTCTGGTATTGGGTATCTATAACCTGTTTCTGTTTTTTTCCATCCGTGAAAAAAGCTATCTTTACTACACCCTGAACAATCTCGCCGTGCTGTGGTTTCAGGCCAGTGCCCACGGGTTTACAGTTCATTACCTGTGGCAGGACAATTTCACAAGCTTTGCCTATATCGAACCGCACCTGTCCCTGTGGCTGGGCTTTACCACTATCCTGTTGTTCGCTAACAGCTTTCTGAAACTCCATCAGTATCACCCCAACTTCAACAAAGTGTTTATCGGACTCATCTGCCTGTGTACGGTGATGGGTTTGATGACAGTGGTATCCCGGAATCACCGCTGGATATGGGCAGTATTTAATGCGGTATCGCCCATTGTGCTGCTAACCATTCTCACCGCCAGTATTTACTCCATGGTAAAAGGCAACCGGGCAGCGCGGTTCTTTCTGCTGGGCTGGTCGTTCTTTCTGGTAACCGCCTTGATTGCCACTTTCTATTATCAGGGCCTGATGCCTGATAATGCCTTTACCAAGTACTGCTCTTTGTATGGCAGTGCCCTGGAAGGGATTCTTTTAAGTATTGCCCTGGCCGACAGAATCAACTGGATCCAGAAAGAAAAAACCCGAGCCCAGCAGCAGGTGGTGGAAGCGCTGAGTCAAGCCAACCGGTTAAAGGACGAATTCCTGCTCACAATCAGCCATGAACTCCGCACACCTCTCAACGGCATTATCGGTGCCGCCATCCTTAACCGTGGTGAAAAAGATTACAGCAAGCTGGAAGAAAACAACGACCTGATCAGCCTGTCTGCCAACCGCATGGCCGAATCCATCGAAGACCTGCTTTGCCTGTCGGAACTCAATGCGGGCGTGATGCAGATGGATGCCTATCCGTTCCTGTTCAGGCAGAAGCTCCATGATCTGATTGAAACCGTTAACGCAGAATGCGAAAAGAAAGGTCTGGCGTTTAACGTGGACATGCAGGCGGTAGAGAACCAGTACTTTCTGGGGGACCATGACAAGATACGCAATGTCCTGCGCCAGCTGCTGCGCAATGCTATTGCCTACACCACCGAAGGCGGCGTGTCTCTTACCATTACAGAGACCGAGTCGAGCCATGATCAGACGATACTGAGCTTTGTTGTCAAAGACACCGGCGCAGGTATCTCCGAATCCAAGCTGGATATTATTTTTGATGCCTTCCAGCAGGCGTCCGGCGGTTACAGCCGTGACAACGAGGGGCTGGGCATTGGCCTGAGTATCTGCAAACGCCTGGTGGAAATGATGGGCGGCAGCATTCATGTGGAATCCAATACCGATCAGGGCGCCCTGTTTGAAGCCAGGCTGCCGTTGCAGCGGCATGAGCCCGTGTCGGACGCAGAAGTCGCGGAGCTGACTCAGGACAACGTCAACCAGCATGTACTGCTTGTTGAGGATAATCTGGTAAACCGGCAGATACTGCGCAAAATGCTGGCAAGACTTAACTGCAGAGTCAG
>JAWVYU010000319.1:0-6122 GCA_033722575.1 Ketobacteraceae bacterium
AGCCTCCTGTTCGGGTGTAATCCCTATTTCACAGGCAAGCAGCACAGTAAGTCAAGGCCGGCTAACTGATTTAGCCCGCGAAACAGCCGGGGCTTTATTTATGACCGGACTTGTTGTAAGACTACAGTGCCGGGCCAAAGGATGCAGAAAGCGCCCCTGCCCCCGTAGAAACAACAACAAGGAGATAGGAATGAATGATCGATATGCGTCGCCCGAAGCCGACGTGCTTACCACTCAGGCAGGCGAGGAAAATTATCAGTATCTGGGTTTCTGGGCCCGGGTTCTGGCATCCATCCTGGATAATATCTGGATCAGTATTGTACTGGTGATTCTGTTGCTGGCACTGTCCCAGTTTGGCGTCATTAAATTCGACATGACATCAACGTCCGGCATTGAGTACACCCTCCAGACGGTTATACCGCTGATACTCATTGTTACCCTGTGGATCAAATACGCCTCCACACCTGGCAAAATGGCGTTTGGTGCCAAAATCCTGGATGCCAAAACGTTCGGCGAGGTGCCGCCGCCGCGCCTGGTTTTACGTTACTTCGCTTATTTTATTTCCCTGCTGCCATTGGGCCTGGGATTCCTGTGGGTGGCTTTCGACAGTCGCAAACAGGGCTGGCATGACAAGATCGCAGGCACCGTGGTGGTCAAGGAAATTTCCTGACACCGGTTGATATTTTACGGGGCCTGGTTATCTTTTCCTGATGCCAAGCCCTGTATTCCCCTCGCCACTGTATTACGCCGACTACATTACCCTTCCGTTACCGGCCAATCATCGCTTTCCCGCTGATAAATACGAGAAAACCCGTACCGCATTGATCCATGACCTTGGTCTGCCCGAATCCGGGTTTGTGCGCAGTCCCCTGGCAACACGGGAAGAGCTGCTCACTACCCACGCAGCCCACTATATCGATGCCGTTTTCAATGGCACCCTGCCCGACCGCGCCCAGAAACGGATCGGTTTTCCCTGGTCCCCGGACTTTGTGCGCCGCAGCCTGGCCTCCACCGGGGGCACTCTGGCCGCGGCACGCCAGGCATTGAAATACGGCTATGGCGCCCAGCTTGCGGGCGGTACTCACCATGCCCACCATGACTTTGGCTCCGGATACTGTGTGTTTAATGATTTTGCTGTGACCACCAACGTCTTGCTGGCAGAGGGCGCTGTAAAACGGGTGGCCATTATTGACCTGGATGTCCATCACGGGGACGGCAATGCGAGCCTGCTGGCAGACAATCCCGCAGTACTGGTTCTGAGCCTGCATGGCGAAAAGAACTTTCCCAGCCGCAAGCCGCCGTCGGACATTGACATTGGCCTTCCGGATCAGTGTAACGACACCACCTATCTGGGGGCGCTTGAAAAGGCCCTGCCGCTGGTAGCGCATTTCCTGCCGGACCTTATTCTGTATCAGGCCGGCGTGGACGGACTGGACTGCGACAGCCTGGGCAGGCTGGCCCTCACCCATGAAGGGCTGGAGACAAGGGACCGACGGGTATTCGCACTGGCACATGAGCACAATATCCCGCTGGTTCAGGTATTGGGCGGCGGCTACAGCCGGCCCATTGATCAGACCGTAATGGCGTACCGAAACAGCTTTCGCATTGCATTGTCCTTTTATGGCACAGACAAGCCGGGCTGACCACGCTAGGATTAACACCAGCCCATAACAAGAATCGCTCTATGTTCACCTTCTATCTGCACTATGAATACTGGTTTGCCGCCGTACAATTGATACTGGCCATGCTGGGGATGGGCGCCACCCTGACCCTGAAGGACTTCAGGGACGTGCTGGTGGAGCCCAAAGCGGTTTCCACCGGGTTGCTGATCCAGCTGGTTGCCATTCCACTGGTCACGTTTCTGCTGATTCAGGGGCTGGATCTGCATCCCGGCGTGGCTGTGGGGTTTGCCATTATTGCAGCGGTTCCCGGGGGCACGGTTTCCAATATTTTTACCCACTTCAGCTTTGGGAATACAGCACTTTCCATCTCGCTGACCGGTGTCACCACCCTGGCTTGCCTGGTAACAACGCCCTTCATACTGGAACTGCTGATTGCACCCTACATGCCGGAAGACTTTTCCATGCCCGCCGCCCGGGTGGCCCTGGAAATCGGCGCCTTTCTGTTGCTGCCATTATTTGTCGGTATGCTGTTCCTGCGGGTTTTTCCTGTCCACGCAGACACCTTTTCCCGCTACTGTATTCGTGGTTGCCTGCTGGTGATCCTGCTGATTGTCATTGGCTCCCTGGGGGCAGGCCGACTGGATTTTCAGGCCTTCGGAATCATTAACATTCTGCTGGTGGCGGGGCTGATCGGCGTGTTTGCATTGTTATCCAGGCCATTCTGCCGGCTTCTGAACCTCCCTCATGCCGATCTGACTGCTATTGAAATGGAAGTGGTGGTAAGGAATATCAACCTGGGTTTTTTGATCAAAGCCTCGCTGTTCCCGGTGGTGGTGGGCCAATCCGATCCCATAGGAGACATGGTGTTGTTTACCCTGTTGGTGTTTGGTGGACTGGAACTGGCTACAGGCGCCCTGATTGTATGGCTTCACCGGCGCCAGAAAGCAATGCAGGCTGGTGCAGGGTCTAATGCAGAGTGACCGATATTAAAGTCCGGAAGACATTGCCTCTCCGAGGAACACCTTTTGGGCTGAAGAAACATCCCGCGTTAACCGCAAGCAAAATTCGGACACCGCGGGACGTTTGTCCTTAAAAAGTGATGAAACTGATCAGTGACTGCTTAATCGTGCGCTGAGCTCATCAACGATCTCTGCCCACCCGGCATCCTCGGCTCTGGCCTGCTTCAGGAATTCTGCCTGGGAAGCATTCCAGATATCCAGCTCATCGATCGCCTTGTTGTTGGTTTCCGTCTGGTGCTGACTGATAAATGCCTCAATGGAATCCTGATCACTGGGTAAACCCAGCTGATCAAACAAATCCGACATTTTATGCACTTCGGCTTCCATAAGTTTCCTCCCGTCTGTAAACACAGTCACCTGTCTGTTGGGCCAATACTATCAGACAGCCCTGTTTTTGAAACTGTTCACTCATAGCCGTTGGGAATCAGTTTATTCCTCCTGGCTTACACTCTGATTCTTACCCCGTGATTTAGCCTTGTAAAGGGCAGAGTCAGCGGCCTGGATCAGACTATCCTTGTTTTGTCCGGGTTGTAGCCCGGCTATACCGATACTGATAGTAATCCGGTGATTGCTGTTGAAGTATTGATTCACCGAATTCCTCAGTCGTTCCGCCAGTGCAGAGGCTTCTTGCAGATCGGTTTTGGGCGCAATAATGGCAATTTCTTCTCCGCCGTAGCGGGCTGCGATATCAGAATCGCGAATTGTGCGGGTAATGACCTTGCCAATGGCTTTCAGAATCTCATCACCGGCTGGGTGGCCATACGTATCATTGAATTTTTTGAAATCATCGATATCCAGCATCAGCAAACAGAGATCCTGTTTGTAACGATGCGCCTCATTGACCTGCTGGGTAATCACACCTTCAAAAATCTTTCTGACGTAGAGCCCTGTCAGTTCATCCTTGGTGGCAAAGCCCGCAATGTCACTGAGCTTTGACTGTTCAATAATGCCAAGCTTTTCCTGTTGTCCGGAAAAGTTATTGAAATAATCGAGCGCGACCACCGCAATACCGGGGTTTCTGCCCAGCTGGCTTATAAGGGTTTCACGATGTTCCAGAATCGCGCTCCAATGGACTCTGGCCACTCCGGGGGAATAGATACGGTGGGTTAGGGCTTTGAAAATGCTGGTGTAAACCGTATCACCCCATTTGCTCGCCACCGCGGCTATGGCGTCGGGGGATGAAGCGAGCGATTCGATAAATACCACATCCACCAGCTGCTCATTTTCCAGCTGGACAAGCATTCTCTGTATTTCTTCATCAGACTTATCAGCCATACCTGTCAAGTATAGCATCATTCCTATGGTACTTTCAGTTGGCGCCCTGGTTGTCGAGCAACAGCACCCCCTCCTCCATGGCAATGGAAACCGCCTGCGAGCGGTTATTGCAGTTCAGTTTCCGATAAATGGCCCGTAAATGGGTTTTAACGGTACCGGGAGAAATATCCAGCTTTCGGGCGATAACCTTGTCCTGATCGCCGTTGATCAGGAGTTTAAGAATAGTGACCTGCCGCTCGGACAGAACATCCAGCGCACACACCCTGTCCTGTTGTGGCCAGATCGCCTGCGCGTTCTGTCGGATAGTTTTCAGCAAGCGCAAGCCGTCAAGATCCTGATAGAGCTGCGATCCCACCTGTTCCAGCAACGGAACAATCTGTTGGCCAAACCAGAGAAAAGGCCCGATAATCTGCTCATCCTCAGGAACAGCACGAATGGCGTCACGCAAATGCAGCACTGCACCCGCCGGATCCTGTTCCCGTACCAGCAGGGCCAGCTGCACATTGGCTTTTATAACGTGATAGAACCGCTGATCAGTGAGCGCAGTATCCCGGATGCGCACCAGTTGTTCCTTCGCTTCTTTTATCCGGCCCTGTTTTTCCAGCCATAGCGCATAAACAAAACGTTCGCATTCCGTCGAAAATATCAGGCTGCCTGACAGCACCGGTTCGCGCTCAGAAAAATAGGTGTCCGCCCTGGCAGGGTTACCAAAACGCAATTCGTATTCGGGCCGCATTGCGGATACCGGCGCCCAGCCAAACGCCCATGACACACCCAGCAGATCCCGAAAGGCTTCTGCCTGGGTCACTGCAAAGTAGGCTTCTCTGCTGTCAGCCTTGCTGATAGCGAGACGGTAACGCCGGATAAAGGTCGTCAGGTGGTGAAGTGCCGGTGTGGTCTTTTCACAAAAGCGCAGCATGTTTTCCGAAAGGCTCGCGGCTTTATCCAGCTGAAATGTTTCCCGGTAGGCATCAGTTAGCAGATCATTCAGAATATCCGAGCCCTCGGTTTTCATGAATCCGCTTTCTTCAAACCACTGCAATGTTTCTCCGAACAGCTCAATAGCTTTTGAAAAGCGGCCGTTCATTTCCAGCGCGGCAACCGTGTAGCCCAAGGCTATGATCACATCATGATGTTTCTTGTACTGTTTACCCAGTGCCGTTGCCTGGGTCAGGGAGGCTGTTGCCGCTACCACATCCCCTTTCAGATACAGATCCTGGCCGATAGTGGTGTACAGCCTGCTGAGGATGGCGGGATAGCCTTCACAGGCATAATCCACGGCACTCTGGGCATGTTCTACGGCTCCATGATAATCGCCGGAAATCCGGCAAATATAACCCCGCAAGGCACTTAAATGGACTTTGGCCTTGAGCCATTGCTGTTTATTGCTGGTTGGGTCCCCGGTCGCAAGCATCTGCTCCACCTGTTGCAGATACACAGCGGCACCGTTGATTTTCTGATACTCCGGGAAACACCATACCCGGTAAACCATCAGTAACGGATCATGGTCAATGTACTCAGGCGGTAATGCCTCAAACCATTTGTGCATTTCCTCAAACCGGCCAGCGTTGATAAACGGTTCGGCCACCCTGTGCAATACTTCCACACTGGCGTCCCAAAGCTGGTAACGTTCGCAGAATGACAATGCCTGTTCATAACGCTGGTTTCCGGCCCAGTATATCGCCGCACGGGTTTTCAGGGATTTGCGTGCATTCCAGGCCAGATACTGAAACTCATTTAACACCCCCTGTCTGAAAACAGGGTTGATGGCAAACGTATTGTATGCGGATTTTTCAAAGAAGCCTGCTGCCATCAGGGGTTTTAGCAATGCAGGGGAATCCGGATTTTCGGTAACGCTCACCAGATACTCCACATCAAACTGCTCCGCCAGGCAGGCCGCATACAGAACCATCCGCGCCTCGTCACCTAATCGCGACAGCAGCCGCAAGCTGAAAGCGTCGCAGGCTTCCTCCAGCAATTTGCCTGCATTTTCCTGGGGTTTTTGTCTGGCAAGGGCATAAGCAAGGGGCCAGCCAAATAGACTTTTTTCAACGTCATCAAGCCCATCAGGGTTGATCGTCAGACCCTGAATATCCTGGTCAGTGAACGTGAGATCCTTTCCGGTCAGAAATAGTCCGCCGTGGGCCAGCACCCAATCGCGGATCATGAGGTTTTGGTGGGTACCGCAAATGATCAGGCGGCAATG
>JAWVYU010000320.1:0-6077 GCA_033722575.1 Ketobacteraceae bacterium
CCTGGGTGGTGATCGACGCGGGAACGGTGGTGAACAAGGATACTGTAGTTAATCAGTGCGAAGGTGGTTCAATCTACGGCCTGAGTTGTGCCCTGGGAAAAATCACGTTCAAGGATGGTGCTGCCGAGCAGACTAACTTTCATAATTACAAGGTGGCCAGTATTGGTGACGCGCCAGCGAAGATTCAGGTAGAAGTGGTGGAAAGCGATGCGCCTCCTGCCGGAGTAGGGGAACCACCAACGCCACCCTTTGCACCGGCATTGTGTAACGCGCTGTTCGCTGCGACGGGGAAACGTATCCGAGAGCTTCCCATCGGGGATCAGTTAAAGGCGTAGAAGGGGCTGGTGTTGCCAGACACTTTATTAATGATAATCTATTGGCAATCAAACCGAGCAAACCCATATAGCCAAAAAGAATGCCACAAAATAAACAGCAAAAAGGTTCCCAGAGAAAGTCGCAAAAAAAGTCGGGAGCTGGCAGTAAACCTGTTTCAGTAACGCTCCCCGGCAGAGGCAAAGTCAATTTGCCCCTGCCGGAGGCCTTGAAACAAGGTGCGGCCATGGCCGGCAGCCAACAGTGGCCCGAGGTGGTTGCCCTGGCCAGACAGATAACCGGGCAAGTGCCCGGTTCAACCCCGGCCTGGGATCTCTGGTTTCAGGCCTGTCACCGGATGGGTGACTTTGCTGAACTGGAAGCAGCAGCGGTTAGCTGCCTTCAACACAAACCCCGGTACGTGCCGGCACTCATTGCACGGGGCACCGCACTAAGAATGCTGCAGCGCCATGATGAAGCCCTCCAGTGCATTGAAAAAGCTGCCAGGCTTGAGACGGGAAATGCAGC
Source organism: Ketobacteraceae bacterium (assembly GCA_033722575.1). GTDB lineage: Bacteria > Pseudomonadota > Gammaproteobacteria > Pseudomonadales > Ketobacteraceae. Next base: position 841 of record JAWVYU010000320.1, read on the forward strand.
GGTGCTCAATCACCTTGGCGTTGTTTACAAGGAGCTGGGACAGGCCGAAAACGCATTGGAGGTGTTTAACCGGTGCATAGCGATCAAACCTGATTATACTGCGGCTTACTGGAATCGCTCTGACCTGCTGACGGATCCCCAACCAGAGCAGATAAAGGAAATGTCAGGCAGGGTTCAGAAACCATCGCTGTCACTCAGCCAGAAGGCAAGGCTTCATTATGCACTGGCCCGCGCCTATGAATTCATAGGAGACAACGCCAGCCAGTTTCACCATGTGGCACAGGGCGCTCAATGCAAACGTGAAACTGTTGATTATGATCATGCGGCAGAAATGCAACAGATGCGTGCGATTCCGGAATATTTCAGTGGCGAGGTGCTTGGCCAGCAAACTATTGTGAAATCTCCATCCTCTGTTCCGGTGTTTATTTGTGGCTTGCCTCGCAGCGGAACCACCTTGCTGGAGCAGATTCTGTCAAGTCACCCCGAGGTGGTTGCCGGCGGTGAAATAAATGCCTTGCCCCTCGCAACGGCGCAGTGTTTGCGCGCAGCGCGAGTTGATAAACCCTTTCCTGAGTGGGCAAAAGATCTTAAGCCGGCAGACTGGGAGATGATTGGGCGCCAGTACTACCACCATACCCGCCACCTTCAGGGCGGTGCCCGGTTTACCGATAAAAATCTTCAGAACTACAAGGCCATAGGCTTGATCCATCTGGCGTTACCCGAAGCAAAGATAATTTATTGTCGCAGGGATCCGATGGACAATCTGTGGGGTTGCTACCGGCAACTCTTTGGTGAAGGGCAGCACTATACCTACAATCAGACCGAACTGGCGCAAACCTGGAAAGCGGCTGAGTCAGCTCTGCGGCACTGGAAACAATACCTGGGTGATCAAATATTCCTTCTGGATTATGAGGATCTGATTGCGGATCAGCAGGGGACAACAGAAAAGCTGCTGGCGTTTGTCGGGCTGGGATGGGATGCTGCCTGCCTGAATTTTCATGAAAACCCCCGTGCAGTGGCAACTATCTCATCGGTGCAGGTTCGAAAGCCCCTGTCGGGCGCCCGGGTCGGACAGTGGAAAAAGTACCAGACCTGGCTGGAAGAGATGCAGGCAGCTCTTGAATAACCCACAACGCCATGAGCAATCGGCAGCTCAGGGTAAAAAAGGGCAGGGTAAACGAATGGATTGGTAAACAGGTTGTTTTTACTGGTCATTGGGGTTAGCCGGCATGGTCAGGTTACCGGTTCTGCCATAGCTGGCATAATACTTTTTCCATTTGCCACCAGAAAATAATAATCAAGGCAACCGCTGCTTCATACTCCTGCGCTCAACCGGGTCTCCATACTGCCTTATTATGGTATTCAGTGGTAACTGGAAACATGAACCTGTTTTCCAAGAGATGTCCGCTATGCCACTGCATAAAAGCCTTTCCTTTCTGCTAGCCCTGTTATGCTCCGCTTTTCTGTCACCGGTGTTTGCCTCAGATGCCCGGATCGACGCCGTGTTCCTGGCGCAAACCCATGTGAGCAAGCCCGACCACCCCTATTTCAAGCTAACAGGAAATCGACCGGCCCTTCTCAAAGTCCATGTGGTTTCGCCCACCGGCGCCAGCGCACCTGCGGTGGCTGCCATATTTCGCGTGGGAGGCACCCAGGAAACCCTGACCCTGAGCGGCCCTTCAGTACTGCCAAGATCACTGCCGTCTGAACCGGGCAAGGTTCAACACCGTTTCTCTGACAGTTTTACAGTGATGGTGCCGGCAAGGCTGATCAAGCCGGGGTTGAATATTGTCGTGCGTGCAGGTAACAGCCAGGTGAGCCATGACATCAATGTTGGCGCGCCAACGGCGGTGAAAATGAAAATGTTCGATGTGCATTATTTTGGACTTGGTAACGCCGATTATCCTGCCGGCTGGCAGGAAGAACTCGAAGCCAAATGGCCGGTGGTGGATCTCCAGGTAGAGAGAATCCGTGGGCTGAACTTCCCTGAGCTGGTAGTGCCTGCGCGTCCGGATGTGGGCACGCCCCATGTAAGAGTCAGTTCAAGAGACGAGTATCAGGTAAAAACCGGACAACGGTTTGATGGGGAGCAGGCAGCAGCCCTGGAATGGGTTCACGCGCTTTCGGCATCCGGCGGCAACCAGGATGTTGCCATGTGTTACGTTAACATTATTGGTGTGCCGGCCGGCGGACAGGCGGGTGGCTTTGACGGCGTAGGCGCGGTAACGCCGGGCATTCTTCATCACGAACTGGGCCATGCATTGTCGCTTCCCCATTGGGGTACCACCCCCTCTTACCCTTATCGTGGAGACATGTATGGCATTCCCGCGGCGGAACCGGATATTGTGCATGTTGGTCCTACCTGGGCTTTTGACTTGCCCTCCAGAACCTTTATTCCCCCGACGGTGCAGATTCCGGATGGCAGGAACCCACAGGGCACCTACAAGGCAGACCCTATGTGGGGCGGCGGTGTCGGCGACCAGGAACCGCAATTCATCTACCGCCATTTTTCCGATTATTCGGTTTTCAAAATGCTCAACTATCTGGAAAGTAAAGTGGCGGTGCCCCGTGGCGGCGAGCATTACAAATGGAACGCCAATGATGCCGCCTATACCACCCGTGTGAACAGCGATGGTGTGCGCTATCCCATTGCGCATGATGTAAGGGTTATCAGCGTAATGGCATCACTGACTCTGTCAGACCGGGACGTGAATATGGTTTATCCCCCCATTGGCCCTTACACCGGTAATCTGATCGAGACATTCGACCCAGGGGTGGCCGGCGACAGGGCCAGTGCAGCCAGCAAATTCTGCCCCGCAGGCGGGTGCGACTTTTCTCTGCGGCTGGTGCAGGGCGATAAACAGAAGGTGCTGATGCTGCCTGCCAGTGGCGTGGAAGGCTCCGACCCTTATGCGAGGGGATCCCTGAAAACAGCTGCAGTGAACCTTCGTGCAAGTGAGGGCAATGTGACCAAAGTGGAGCTGCTGTTAACACCGGATGCGGAACGGAACGGTTTGCCTGGCAATCCGGAAGTGCTCTACGTCTGGGAGGACGAAGACACCGATCCCGGCACCACCGGGGACGGCGACAATCAGTATGAGGCGGAAGAGCATACCGCGTTATCCGGTGTGACCATTCGTGCCGACAATCCCGGCTACACCGGCACAGGTTACGGTGACTTCGGCGGGTCGGGCACGTGGCTGGAGTGGGATAACGTGAAAGTGACCCTTGGTGGCACTCGTACGTTGCATTTTCGCTATGCCAGCGGATCAACACCCAGGCCATCGGCGCTCTACATAAATGGCGCGGAAGTGGCCCGTCTTGAGTTTGCGCCCACCGGTGGCTGGAGCCAGTGGGAAACGGAATCGGTGGATGTGCGCCTTAAAGCTGGCGCTAACAGTGTGCGGGTGCTGGCTTTAAACAATGGCGGGACCAATCTGGATCACATGAAGGTCGGCGGCGCCATTGGCTATGTGTTGATGGTGCTTGTTCTGCTGGCAGCGCGGCGATATCGCCGCATACCGGTATCAGGCTGAGGAGGTTGGGATGCTGAAAACACTGCTCACACTGACATTTGCAGCGCTGGGAATTGCGTCTTCCCAGGTTCTGGCTGACAGCTGCGATGGCGGAGGCAACGGAAAGCTCAAGGTGTTTATACTGGCGGGCCAGTCCAATATGGTGGGCACGGGCATTGTAAGCCCCAGCGCTTCCCATATTGATTACAATGGCGGCATGGGAACTCTGGAATATCTGGTCAGTGATCCTGGCACACGCGCCAGGTACCAGCACCTGATCAACCCTGACGGCTCATGGGCCAGCAGAGATGATGTCTGGCTGGTGGACCTGGATGCGTCCGGCCCGGTGTCGGTGGCTGGACAAGCCAGGATCGGGCCGGATCTGCAGTTTTCTCAGGTAGTGGGTGACTACTATCAGGACAAGGTACTGGTGATCAAGATCGCCTGGGGCGGCAAGAGTCTGTTTGTGGACTTTCGGCCGCCCAGTTCCGGCGGTGACACCGGGCCTTATTATCTGGCAATGATTGACCGCATCCGGGAAGTGCTTGGCAATATAGGAAGTTTTATGCCCGGCTACGATGGCCGAGGGTATGAAATTGTCGGATTTGGCTGGCATCAGGGCTGGAATGATCGGGTGAATCAGGAGGCCAACGATGAGTACCAGTACAATCTGGTGAACTTTATCAACGATGTACGCGCTGAATTGAACATGCCCGACATGCCTTTTGTGCTTGCCACCACCGGCATGTCGGGTTGGCAGGAAACGCATCCACGGGCACTGTCTTTAATGGCGGCGCAACTGGCGGCTCCCGATGATCCGAATCTGAAAGCAGGCAAGGTCAGAGCCGTCGAAACGCGAGATTTCTGGCGGGACCGTGAGATATCCCCCAGTAACCAGGGTTATCACTGGAACAATAATGCGGAGACTTATTTTCTGATAGGTGATGGCATGGGAAATGCCATGACCGAATTGTTGTGCGACAGAAATCCGGGAAATGAACCAAGAAAGCAGTACGAGGCAGAAGATTTTACAGCAGCTCAGGACACCAGTGCGCGCGCGGATAATACAGGTTTTACCGGAACGGGATATGCCGATTTCGGGGGCAGTGGTTCGTGGATGGAATGGGATAATGTTGCCAGAGAAAAAGCCGGTAACACCAGGCTGACCTTTCGTTATGCCTGCGGCTCATCGAACCGGCCATCGCGGCTGTTTATCAATGGCCAGGAAGCTGCACAGCTGGCATTTGCTTCCACAGGGTCATGGGCGACATGGGAAACCGAAACAGTCAATGTTCCCCTGAAGGCAGGTGATAACACAATAAGAATTGTCGCAGACAATAATGGCGGCCCTAATCTTGACCACGTCAAGCTGGGCGGCGGTATAGCGTGGTATTTTGTTTTTGTAGCCGGGCTATGGGGTTTCAGCCGAAGAATCCTGGCCCGCGAATGGTAAGTCCCACATTACCATTTATGCGCGGACCGGGATCTGCTCCGGTCCGCGCACAATGGTCGGCGACTGTCTTTATCAGCCGGATTGCGAGCGAAATTAATCACTTATTGAGCCGGGTTAACGTATTTTTCCGGATCATTGTAATAATGCCCGCCGGCATCCAGCCATTCCGATATCAAGCGGATTTCGGTGAGTGATAATGCGCCTTTATGGAAAGAAAGATCCTTGTTGGTATTACCGGAGTTGGCTCCGATAATTTCGATTTCATAGGC
>JAWVYU010000321.1:0-6048 GCA_033722575.1 Ketobacteraceae bacterium
AATCAGTATATCCCCCAGCGACTCAATCTGATCCCGCAGTTCGCGCATGTAACGTACCCGCACCGGATAGCGCTCCCGGCCTTCCACGGTGGTGGTGATCCGTTTACCGCCAATCGCCACCTCTATCACTTCCTGAACGCTCTGCAGGTGAATGCCGTAGCGGGCTATCCGCTCCCGGTCGATATGAATTTCCAGGTAGGGTTTGCCCACAATGCGCTCGGCGAACACGGTTTCCGGCTTGATGCCGGGCACCTTTTTCAGGGCCTGCTCCAGCGCCAGGCTGAAGGATTCAATGGCCTCCAGGGATGGGCCATATACCTTGATGCCCATCGGGGCCCGGAATCCGCTCTGCAGCATCACGATCCGGGTTTCGATGGGTTGCAGTTTGGGGGCGCCAGTGGTGCCGGGTACCTGCGCTGCTTTAACAATTTCCTGCCATATATCATCGGGACTGCGGATATGGTCCCGCCAGTTGCGGTAGTAACGTCCGTCGGGATCTTCGATCAGATTACCCTTTGTGTCGCGAACAAACTCGCCGGCCTGTTCGTCGTAACGGAATTTACCCCGCTCGCCATCGCTGCCCAGTGCCCATTCGGGATGGTAGGTGATTACTGTTTCGATCATGGAGATGGGCGCCGGGTCCAACGGCGATTCCGCTCTGCCCAGTTTACCCACTACCCGTTTCACCTCGGGTATGGCATTGATGGCCATATCCTGCGTCTGCAATATGTCGGTAACCTCCGACAGGGCAGCGTGTGGCATGGTGGTGGGCATATACAGGAATGAACCTTCGTTCAGAGCCGGCATAAATTCCTTGCCGATGCCTGGAAATACCTCGTTCATGGTTTTGTTACCGGCCACGGAATCCGGCAGCCAGCGAAAGCTGCTTTCAAACCCCAGCCAGCAAGTGGTACCAAAGATCACCAGCAGAACACTGCCGGCAAGGCTGGTGATTTTATGCTTCAGTGACCAGCGCAGCAGTGGTTCATAGTAATGCTGGAACAACTTGAGCGCGCCAATAATGGTAAATACCGTCAGAGCTACAAATAGAAAGTTCGTAACAGCGGAACGCCCTGGCCCAAGCGGTTGCCACACATCAGCCAGAATAATGGTTAGCAATAATACAATGGCGAACATCAGTCCGCTGTCCAGGTAAGGCTTGATATCGCGTTTAAGGGCTGTGGATAATGGTTTTTCAAACAAATGAAGCAGCACGGCCAGTATCAGCAGGGTTCCCGCCAGAGCCTGTTCAAAATGGAATAATGCTGCGCCAAAAACCAGCGCAAAAAGGCTGACAAGGAAATGAAACACCTTTTGCCGGCCGCCCGGACCATAGAAAATCAGCGCCAGGGTGGGCAGCACGGTCACCGCCAGTATGATGGAACAGATCAGGGCAAAGGTTTTGGTGAATGCCAAAGGCGTAAACAGTTTGCCTTCTGCGCCAATCATGGTGAATACCGGCAGAAAGCTCACAATGGTAGTGAGCGCTGCGGTGGTGACTGCACCTGCCACTTCGTGACTTGCGCTGGCCACCAGTCTGAGGGCCGCAGCCGGTTCAAGCTGTTGTTGCTGTTTCTGAAAATGCCGAAGAATGTTTTCGCACAGCACAATACCCATATCCACGATGGTGCCCACGGCGATCGCGATCCCGGACAGGGCCACGATATTGGCATCCACCCGGAACAGTTTCATCAGAATAAAGGTCATCAGCACCGTCAAAGGCAACATCAATCCGATAATGAAACTGGTGCGCAGACTCAGCACCATAATGACCACCACCAGTAACGTAATCAGTATCTGTTGCTCAATGGCGTCATTGAGGGTGTTCAGAGTTTCATAGATCAGTTCGGTGCGATCATAAAAAGGTACGATAGTGACTTTGCTGACGGTGCCGTCCGCCAGGGTTTTTTCCGGCAGGCCCGGGGCGATCAGGTCAATTTTTTCCTTGAGGTTTTTGATCACCTGCAGCGGATTGTCGCCGAAACGAACCACCGCCACGCCACCCACGGCTTCCGAACCGGCCTTGTCCAGCACGCCACGCCGTAATGCCGGGCCCAGGGTAATATGGGCCACGTCCCTGATGCGCACCGGCGTATTGTTCCGTGACGTGACAGCGATGTTTTCGAGGTCTTCCACACCGTTGATAAAGCCCACGCCGCGGATCATGTACTCCACGTTATTGACTTCGATGGTGCGGGCGCTGACATCGCTGTTGCTCCTGCGGATACTGTTAAAGATCTGTTCGATGGAAACGCCGTAGGCGCGCATGGCATCGGGATCCACGTCCACCTGATACTCCCTGACGAAACCACCCACCGAGGCAACTTCGGCTACACCGCTGGCTGACATCAACGCGTAGCGAACAACCCAATCCTGAATGCTGCGTAATTCATCCAGGTCCCAGCCACCTGCAGGGTTTCCATCCTTGTCACGCCCCTCCAGGGTGTACCAGAACACCTGACCCAGGGCGGTGGCGTCGGGCCCCAGAGAAGGCACCACATCATCGGGAAGCGTACCCGACGGCAGACTGTTGAGCTTTTCCAGAATCCGGCTGCGTGACCAGTAGAATTCAATATCCTCTTCAAAGATCACATAAATCAGAGAGAAGCCGAAATTGGAATAAGACCTCACTGTCTTTACGCCCGGCAACCCGAGCAATGATACGGTCAGCGGATAGGTGACCTGATCATCAACATCCGAAGGGGAGCGGCCGGGCCACCGGGTAAACACAATCTGCTGGTTCTCGCTGATATCCGGAATGGCATCCACAGGAACGGGATGGCGCTCAATGGTGTCAAACTGCCAGTCGAAAGGGGCCACTATCACACCTGCGCCGGTGACGAACGCGACAAATAACAGCACCAGAAACCGGTTTTTTAAAAAATACTCAATATATCTCTGCATGGGAAAATCTCCTTGCCCGGGTCATTGGCCTGGCCTGTCAGTGATGCGCATGGCCGGTCTGCGGGCTGCTGTCCGGTGCCGGTGATTCATTCATCATGCTGGGCTTTGCAGAGATCTGCATGGCGCTGTCAATTTTGAACGCCCCCTTGGTGACCACTTCTTCGTGGGCGTGCAGCCCGGAAGCCACAATGTAGTAATCACCCGCTCTGGGCCCCAGGGTAATCTCACGGCTTTCAAAGGTGGGGCGGTCCTGATCGGGAACTTTGATAAACACGATGGCCCGCTTGCCGGTAATCAGCGGTGCCGATGCAGGTATTACCAGTGGCGGTTGCCGGGATTCTCCAGTGACATAGCCGAGGGATTCTGCCGGTACCAGATCCATTCCACAGATATCGCAGGTGCCGGGTTCATCCCGGATGATTTCCGGATGCATGGGACCGATCCATTTGCCTTTCAGTGAATGATCAACCACTTCACCCTGACCGGCGATGGGGCTGGACACGGTTGCCCTGACGAACAGTCCGGGCTTGAGAGTGCTGTTGGGGTTTTCCAGATTAACCCGGATATCCACGGTGCGTGTAACTTCATTCACAGTGGGGGAAATAAAGGAAATCTTGCCGGAAAAAACCTCTCCCGGCCGGGCGTCAGTGGTGAAGTTGACAGCCTGGCCATAGCGCAGCCAGGGAAGCTGGGATTCATAGGCTTCCAGCTCCACCCAAAGGCGCTCCAGGGAAGCCACCCGGTAGATGCGGTCACCGGTTTTCACATACTGGCCTTCCTGAACATCCTGTTTAACCACAATACCTTTTTGAGGCGAGTAGATTGTCAGGCGTTCAATGGGTTCTGCGCTGCTTTCCATGGCTTTTATCTGTTGTGGCGACAAGCCCAGCAGGCGAAGCTTGTCTTTCACTGCTTGCAGGTTGTTGCGGTCTGCCTGACGGGCATAGCCTGGTGCGTTTTTGGATTGCTTCACCGCAGCCACCGCTTCCTGCAGTTCCTGTTGCGCGGTGATCAGCTCCGGGCTGTAGATTTCTGCCAGATGGTCGCCCTTGTTAACCGGAATGCCTTCGTAATTTACATAAAGCTTTTCAATCCGTCCGGGGAAGTAGGCGCTGATATCCGCTACCTGTGTCTTGTCAAAGGCGATGGTGCCAAACAATCTGACCTCATGCTCCGGGAAAAAACGACGCACATGGGTGGTCTGGATATCTGCCAGTTTGATTGCCGCTTCTGACATGGACAGGCGCCGCTCTTCATTGTCCGGTGCGTCTTCATAAACCGGTACCAGGCTCATGCCGCAGATAGGGCAGCGTCCGTCGGGGTCGTCGGAACGAATCTGGGGGTGCATGGAGCAGGTGTAATAGGCTGGTGCGCCCTTGAGTATTTCCTTTACGTCATCTTTGCTGTTCTGATGCCCGGAATGATCCACTGCCTTGTGTGCAGAATGATCCACTGCCTTGTGTGCAGAATGATCCACTGCCTTGTGTGCAGAATGATCCATGCCCTGATGAGAGGAATGATCCATCTCTTCGGCCAAAGACAGTGGACTGAGGCCCGATAACATTATTATAAGAAGTGCAGAAATAGGTTTCATGGCATCATCCTGTTCAGGGTTGCAGGGGCTCAATGGCGGTCAGTTGCTGGATAGCGGCATACGCCTTCCAGCGAACCATGCGCAGTTTTGCCTGTTCGAGCTTCAGGTTCAGCAACAGTTTTTCTGTTTCAAGCAAGTCCGAGAAATCGCTGTTGCCGGTCTGATAACTCTTGAGCACGGTGGTCAGTGAATTCTCTGCCTGGGGAAGCAGCGCATACTGGAAGCGTTCCAGCTGTGTTTCGGCATCCCGGAACTGATACAGGGATTGCATCAGTTCCCGTTTCAGCATTTGCCGGGCGGCCTCAAAGGCGTACTCTGCCTGTACCCGGGATTCATGGGCGGCATTAATGACGCTGCGGTTCTTGTTTAACCATAAGGGGATATTGATGCCCACCCCCACGAACTGGGGATCCTCTCCGCTGCCTTCCATATCGGGATTGACCGCTTCCCCGGTAAACATACGGCCATATTTCACTGTAAAGTCCGGGCGGTTTTGCAGTTCGCTGGCTTCGGCCTGCCGGGTTCGCGCAGTAATGCGCATGCGCAGTTGCGCCAGCTTCGGGCTCTGGTTGTGCAGGCTCTCGAGAAGAACGTCTTCCGGTGGCAGCGGAGGAAGTTCCGGAAACCGGCTGGGCCAGCTGAAATCCGCTAACACCGGCTGGTTGCTGAGTTCTGCAAGCCAGGCGATCAGGTCCGCCCGCTGTCGGTCCAGACTCGTTAACTGGTTTTCGATCTTGCTGCGCTGCAGCTGAACCCTGATCAGATCGGGGTGGCTGGCCCTTGCCAGGCGGTAACGGGTACGCGCGATCCGCTCGATCTGTTCCAGCAGTGTCAGGTTATCCTGCGTGATCGCCAGTTCCCTTTCCAGATAAATACCCTCTGCCCACACACCTGTCAGTTGCCGGGTAAGTGCCAGTCGGGTTTCCAGAACCTGGTAATGGGCCTCATCTGCCATTGCACCGGCTATTTCAGATTGCAGTCGCCGCTTCCCAAACCAGGGTAGCTTCTGGGCCAGCACGATACGGTATTCCTGGGGGCCTGTGCGGGTCTGAATCTCGTCAATGAAGTAGTCAAAACTCAGAGAGGGATCGGGGAGGGCGCCGGCGCTTTCACTGAAGGCGGTTTCGCTTTGCCAGCGGTGATAGGCCGCGTTGATATCCGGATTATGTTCAAGGCTGATCCTGATCCAGTGTTCCAGGGACTGGTCAGCGGGAGCCGCCGTAACGGCCCCGGGCGCCAGCCAGCCTGCGACGGCGAGCATCAGCGTACAACAGAGCGATAAGTGATGATAATTTCCCATGGCTTTGCCTTGTGAGTGCACAACAGAAATTGAACAGTACCGGCGTGGGCGCCGGTTATATCGACAGGAAGGTCAGCTATCAGCCGGACCTGGCAATGGGGGTATCAGCAGCGGATAATGTCGTGGCGGGCTGTAGGCGTAATGCCATCCGTCAACAGGTATTCGGTATGTTCCAGTTGATGCCCCAGGCGGGGTGGCAGAAAGGCAGAGATGGCCAGCAATATCACCAGGCGGTGGCTCGCGTACAGGG
>JAWVYU010000322.1:0-6035 GCA_033722575.1 Ketobacteraceae bacterium
ATACGTTTCGCTGTGGGCAGTTCCGATTCACTCCATCCCAGGGTTTCCAGCATTTCCGCGGGGGAACGGGCCGCGGCCGCCACGGATACAATGCGGTCAGCCCGGGCGCCAAAGCTGGTATCCGGCAGGGGCTCAATGGTGCGGGTTGCCAGCGCCAGGCGTGTCTCCTCACGACGTTCACCAAACAGGGGGTGATTGAACGGCGAATAGCCCTCCTGCCCGGGAATCAGACCACTGAACGCGGTTTCGCAGTCCACCGCCTGATCGCGCAGCCGTGGAATGTAGGATACCACTTCCGATTTGAAATCCACCTGAAAGGGCACTTTCACCAGGGCGGTGCCTGAATGGGTTTCATCAAAAAACTGAAAGGGAACATCCAGGTCATACTGATAGCGCACGCGAACTTTGCGGAAACCCTTGATCACACCTTCCACCGGCGTGGTAAAAATGCCCAGTTCCATAATGGTACGATGTTTGGACTTTACCGGCACCGGCTGTTCAAACTCGATAGCCACTTCTTTCTCCGAAGTGCCACTGGCGCTGCCACCCACTTTGAAGGTCACGCCCACCTTGGCCTTGGCTTCTGCTTCGGCAATCAGAATATCCCCCGCCGCACTTACTTCCAGTTCCTCTGCCAGCGCCACTTCGGAATTAATGGTCCAGGTGGTGGTTTCTTTCTCCCTGGTATTTACCTTGAGGGTTGAGGTCACTTCCTGATCCAGGCAGTTGACCGGAGATACACGGATCAGCGGCGTTTTGGGAACCGGGTCGCCCGCCCGGGTGTAGGTAGTCTCGGTCACCTCAAATTCCTGACTGACGATGGTGACGGACCACTCGTTGGTTGACAGACCGCTACGGGTAAAACCACCCTGCAATTCGTTGATAATATAAGTTTCCAGTTCTGTAGACATGATTTTTGCCTTCCCGACAATATGAATTAAATGCAAACAAAGTAATGACTCCACGACTGCTGAACGAATAGGTCAGGGTCAGTGTATCGGGGGCTTGTTAACCGGGCCTATTGAATAACCAACAGAATCCCTGTGACAAATTGACAGTCTTATCAGGGCAAGAATTACTGGACGGCCGGCAAGCAGTTGATTGCAATACCGTTAACGGCCACCCGCAAACCCGAGTTGCCGCCAGGCTTCGTAGCTGACAATAGCCACGGCGTTGGAAAGGTTCATGCTGCGATTGGTTTCGCGCATGGGAATACGGAGCCGATCCTGGGGATCAAAACTGTCCATTACGGCGGTGGGCAGGCCGGCGGTTTCTGATCCGAACAGCAGCACATCCTCTTGCTGAAAGGCGACTTCATGAAACCCGCGCTTTCCCTTGGTGGTAATGGCAAATAGACGCCTGCCCGCCATGGCGTCAAGAAAGGCACCGTAATCCGGGTAGCGGGTGACCCGCGCCATGTCACCATAGTCGAGCCCGGCCCGGCGCAGTTTTTTCTCTTCCAGATCAAACCCCAGAGGTTCGATCAGGTGCAGCTGACAGCCGTTATTGGCCACCAGGCGAATAATGTTGCCGGTATTGGGGGCAATCCGGGGCTCGTACAATGCGATATGGAACATGTCAGGCAAAGGGGCCGGCACCGTTGGGCCGGCTCTCCCACAGGCTTAATTAATGCTGGGAGCCGTCAGCCGGCGGCTGGCCCTGATCCTGGTTTTGCTGCTGTTGCTGGCGACGCAACTGCTCAACAAAAGCCGCTTCAAAATTGATAGGCTGCAGCAGGAACTGGGGAAAGGTACCCCGGGCCACCAGATCGGAAATGGTTTCGCGGGCATAGGGGAACAGCACATTGGGGCAAACCCCTTTTACCACGTGTTCAAACTGCATACCGGTAATACCGGCAATCAGAAACAGCCCCGCCTGCTGGATTTCGGCCACAAACGCCGACTTCTGCTGGTTCTGCACCGTCACAGTCACCTTGAGCACCACTTCATACACATCCCCGTCGATCTGGTTGGCCGAGTGATTGACTTCAAGGTTGACCTCCGGCTTCCATTCCTGCCGGAAGACTTCCGGGGCACGGGGCGCCTCGAACGAAAGATCCTTTACATAAACCCGCTGTAGCTGAAACTGTCCCTGTTGCTGGTTTGCTTGGTCTGCCATTGATAATTTCCTTAAACGTTATGCCTGTTATGTCATTAACCTGTAATCCCGTCAGGGCGGACCATGGGCCCGCATCAGGACTGCAGCATGGTGTCCAGTTTGCCGGCCCGATCCAGTGCCAGCAGTTCATCGCAGCCACCCACATGGTAGTCGTCGATCCAGATCTGCGGTACCGAGGTTCTGCCGGCCTTTTCCGCCATCTGGGCCCGCAGCTGACGATCGCCGGACACATCTATCAACTGGTAATCCACCCCTTTCGTCTTCAGCAGATGCCTGGCGCGGACACAGTAGGGGCACCAGGGGGTGGCATAAACAACAACATTTGCCATAGTTACTCCTCTTCCGGTCAGGAAACCAGGGGCAGGCCGTCGGCCTTCCAACCTGAAACACCGCCGGAGAGCCGGCGCACATCCTTGAAGCCCGCCGTGGACAGAATCCGGCCGGCGGCCCCTGCATGCTGGCCCATTTTACACACAAGAATGACAGGGGTTTCCTTGTGACTCTCCAGTTCACCCAGTTTGCTCTGCAATTGGGTAAACGGGATATTTTTGGACCCGGTAATATGGCCTTCGCGGAATTCCTTGGTATCACGCACGTCCAGCACCAGGGCATTCTCGCGATTTACCAGATTGGTAAGCTGTTGAGGGGAAACGGATTTTCCGCCCCGGCGTGTCTCCAGCATGATGAAGGCGACCAGTAATGCAACAAAACTGCCCACCAGATACGGATGGTTCATAACAAATTCTAGTACGCGATCCATGGAGATTCCTCTGACTCTAACTCGCTTAAACAGCGGGCAAGTATACCGATCCGCAAACCCTTACGAAATCCCTTGTGATGATAACGGCCAAATCCGGTAAAATATGAAGGCCGACACATGCTGGAACCCACTCAGCAATCCATTCAGCAACCACAAGATTTGAGTTATGACTGACAAGAGAAAACCTCACGTTCTGATCATTCTCGACGGTTTTGGTCACCGCGAAGCCGCTGAGGACAACGCCATCAGCAATGCCAGAACCCCCAACTGGGACAAGCTCTGGCAGGAACAGCCACACACCCTGATTTCCGGCTCCGGAGGCGACGTCGGTCTGCCCGATGGCCAGATGGGCAACTCTGAAGTGGGGCACATGAATCTGGGAGCCGGCCGGGTGGTGTATCAGGAATTCACCCGCATCACCAAATCCATCAAAGACGGTGACTTTTTTACCAATGAAGCACTCACCGGTGCCGTGGCCAGGGCCAGCAAAGCCAACGGCGCGGTTCACCTGCTGGGACTGCTCTCCCCCGGTGGTGTGCACAGCCACGAAGACCACTTTTCCGCCATGATCAAACTGGCGGATGAACAGGGCGCGGACGCCATCTATGTCCATGCCTTTCTGGACGGGCGCGACATGCCGCCCAAATCCGCCGAGCCGTCCCTGAAAAAAATCGACGAGCAGCTGCGCGCCACAGGCAAGGGGCGCATCGCTACCCTGAACGGTCGTTACTATGCCATGGACCGGGATAACCGCTGGGAACGGGTTGAGGCCGCCTACAACGTGATGACCGAAGGCACTTCCCAGTACACCGCCCCCAGCGCGGTGGAAGGTCTGCATGCCGCCTATGAACGGCAGGAAACCGATGAATTCGTGAAACCCACCCTGATCGTGGCGGATGGCGAAAGCCCGGCCACCATCAATGACGGCGATGCCGTGATCTTCATGAATTTCCGCGCCGACCGGGCCCGCCAGATGACCCGGGCATTCGTGGACCCGGATTTCAAGGGCTTTGCCCGCAGCAAAGTGCCACAGCTGGCGGATTTTGTGATGCTGACCGAATACGCAGCGGATATTAAAGCCACCTGTGCCTTTCCCCCCGCCAAATTGAAGAACGTGCTGGGTGAATACCTGGCCAACAACGGCAAAACACAGCTGCGCCTGGCGGAAACAGAAAAATATGCCCACGTTACCTTTTTCTTCAGTGGTGGCCGCGAGGCGCTGTTTGAGGGAGAAGAACGTTCCCTGGTGAATTCACCGGATGTGGCCACCTACGATCTCAAGCCGGAAATGAGCGCACCGGAAGTCACGGACCGCCTGGTGGAGGCGATTACCCATGGTAAGTACGACCTGATCGTCTGCAACTATGCCAACGGTGATATGGTAGGACACACCGGGGTTTTCGATGCGGCTGTGAAAGCCGTGGAGGCCCTGGATGAGTGCCTGGGCAGGGTCGTGGATGCCATCAGGGAATCCGGCGGCCACCTGCTGATTACCGCAGACCACGGTAACTGTGAGCAGATGTCGGACCACGGCACCGGCCAGCCCCACACGGCCCACACCACAGAGCTGGTGCCGCTGGTCTACGTGGGCAGCCAGACTGACCTGAAGCTGAAAGAAAGCGGCGGTGTACTGTCCGATATAGCCCCCACCCTGCTCAAACTCATGGGGCTTGAGCAACCGGAGGAAATGACCGGCAAACCGCTGTATTAACCGGCAGGCATCGCCATCTCACTGACAGGAAAACCGGCTCTATGGCCGGTTTTCTTTTTCTCTGTATGCATTCACTGCATGGGTTTTCTGACCATGGAAGGCTCAGTGCTGTTGCAGCAGCTGCTGTTCAAACTTTTCCTTACCGGTGCTGACATTCATGGCCGGCCCCATGGCGCCCACCCGGATCAGCTCCTCCACGGTGGTAATACCGCGTCTTACCTTGTCCATGCCATCTTCAATCATCATCGGATTACCACGATTGGCCACGTGTCGGCGCAACGCGTATTCATCCTCATGGTTCATGATCATTGAACGGTCTTCCTCGATAGGACACCAGACTTCAAAAATGCCGATCCGGTCCTTGTAACCGATACCCTTGCAATTGTCACAGCCAACCGGCTCCCAGATTTCCTCGGGCAACTGCACACCACAGGCTTTCAGCCAGTTGACCTGCTGCTCGCTGAGCACAGTCTGCTTGCGGCATTCCGGGCACAGGCGGCGCACCAGCCGCTGGGCCACCACCAGATTCAGGTTGGCAGCAATCTCAAAATCATCCATTCCCAGGTTTCGCAGCGACGATACCGTACCCACCGCATCCTTACTGTGGAGAGTACCCATGAGTGCGCGACCACTGGACGCCACATTCAGTGCCGCCTCCGCCGATGCCGGACTGCGCAGCTCGCCAATCAGTACGTAGTCGGGATCCAGTCGCAGCAGTGCCTGGGACCCGGTTTCAAAATCAATCCCGTTTTCGGGATCAATCTGGATCTGGTTAATGCCGGATATCTGGTATTCCACCGGCTTTTCCAGTGTCACCACATGAGTGTCGGACATTTTCAGCTGATGCAAAAGCGTGTAAAGAGTGGTGGTTTTGCCGCTGCCTGTGGGACCTGCCACCAGCAACATACCCGCATTTGCATCCAGCCAGCTGCGCATCCAGCTAGCTCCTTCGTTGAAGATACCGATGTCTTCCAGCTGGGTAATGGCCAGCGAAGGTTCCAGTATCCGGATGGCAATTTTGCTGCCAAACGAACAGGGGACCGCGGTAATCCGCAAATCCAGGGAAACATCGCCCTCTTCATACAGAAAGCTGCTTTCCTCGCAGGTAAATGAGGGTAACGGATTCAGCCGTGCAAGGGTCTTGAACTGGTTGATAATGCGATTGCCCTGAGCGCGGGACAGCTCGCAGGCGTCCAGCATGATGCCATCAACCCGCAGCCGGATGCGGTAGCTGTCTTCACAGGGGTCCACATGAATATCCGTGGCTTTGGCCTGATGTGCATCTCTGAGAATGGTTTCCGCTTCAACGGTCAGGCTTGGCGGCTGCTCCTCTTCTTCGCTGGCTTCCGGTTCTTCTTCCAGCTGATCCAGCCTCAGAAAATGAGGCAGGAGGTTTTCACGCAGCTGTCTCACATTTTGCGATCTGTGCTCCTGGTACGCCATCAA
>JAWVYU010000323.1:0-6034 GCA_033722575.1 Ketobacteraceae bacterium
CCCGGTGCCACGCAGTTCACGGTAATCTTGCGCTTGGCCAGTTCAATGGCCAGCGCCTTGGTGGCGCCGATAATACCTGCTTTGGCGGCGCTGTAATTTACCTGTCCGCGATTACCCATAAGGCCCGATACCGAGGCGATTGTAACGATGCGGCCACCCTGCCTGGCCCGCACCATGGGCATGGTTACCGGGTTCAGGACATTGTAGAAACCATCCAGATTAGTGTGTATCACCGAATCCCAGTCTTCGCCACTGAGGGAGGGAAAGGCATTGTCACGGGCAATACCGGCATTGCATACCACGCCGTAATAGGCTCCGTGGGTTTCCATATCGGCTTCGAGGGTGGTTTTGGCAAGGACCCGGTCCGCAACATCGAATTGCAGAATGCGAACCTGGCGGTCCAGGACGCTGATCTCGTCCCGCACCGCTTCTGCGGCCGACAGGCCGTTGCGGCAATGGAGTACGATATCGAATCCGTCCCGGGCGAGCTGCACAGCGATTGCCCTCCCAATACCCCGGCTGGAACCGGTCACTAATATCGTCCTAGACATTTAATTCTCCCGACATGTACTGGTCGAAATCCTCGGGAACAAACACGTTGAGGTTAGCTCTGATTTGTCCTCCGGGTGAGGTTATGGTGCAGGCAAACACACATAACCCGTTATCTTCCCTGTGAATTTCCTCTGCGTTAACGATTATTCTATCGCCTATCGAAAAACCCGCAAAATCGGCGGTGAGCTTGCGGGTGCCCAGCAGCAGCCCTACCTTGACCGGCTGGTCTGCCAGTTTGGCCTGTATGCCGGCAAAGGCGCCGATGGCCTGGGCCATGTATTCAATGGCCACCCAGGCAGGTACGGTGTCCCCCTCAAGGAACACCTCGTCTTTTCTGATGACTTTTTCCGTGCTGATGGTTTTATCGGAAAATGACAACACCGCGTCCAGCAGCACCATGGACCCGCTGTGAGGAACCAGTTCTTCCATAGACCATCGACTGATATTCACGGTTGCTGCTCCAGGTATTGGCCGGTGGCAAGTATTACGGACGCGTTGCTGCCGCCGAACGCGAAGGAATTGCTCATCATCACACCCTGCGCTAACGGCCCGGGCGGCGACGCAATGCCCACCAGGTTGAGTGCTGGCAGACTATCATCTATCTCACCCCGGGTAATCTGGGGTGGCAGGCAGCGCCGGGTATTATAGTCGGATAGCAGCAACCAGCAAAACGCCGTTTCCAGCGCGCCGGCCGCCCCAAGGGTATGCCCCGTCAGGCTTTTGGTGGAGCTGGCGGCCACCCCGCTGCCCAGCACCTCCAGAACGGCCTTGCTTTCCATGGCGTCGTTTTGCGGTGTGGCCGTACCATGAAGGTTAATGTATGCCACCTGATCGGCGGTGATCCCCGCCTGCTGCAGGGCTGATCTCATGGCACTTTTTGCACCCTGGCCCTCCGGGTGAGGGGCTGAAATATGGTAGGCATCACTGGACTCGCCTACGCCCAGCACGCAGATTCCTTTCCCGCCCCCTGCAGGTGGCCGGGTCATCAGGAACAGGGCTGCTGCCTCGCCGATATTGATGCCGTCCCGGTCCTTTGAAAACGGCGCGCAGTAGCTCCGGGACAGGGATTCCAGCGAGGCAAACCCGTTCAGGGTAAGCTGGCACAGGCTGTCCACGCCCCCCACGATAACAGCATCGCAAAGCCCTGTGTCCAGCAGGCGCCCGGCGGAACCGAAGGCCTTGGCACTGGAGGAGCAGGCGGTGGATATACAATAGGCGGGTGCGCCGGTGCCCAGGTAGCGCGCCAGAAAAGCTGCCGGATCGCCGAATTCCTGGCGGGCATAGTCATAGCCCTCTGGCCAGTGACCCTGGGGCTCCTTCAACCGCAGGGCTTTTTCGGTTTCTTCCACGCCCGAGGTACTGGTGCCCAGTACTATACCGATCCGCGCCCGTCCGAAGCGTTGAACGGCGGCCTCTACCTCAGTGGCGATTTCCTGAAAGGCCGCCAGTAATAACCGGTTGTTGCGCGAATCCCAGGGCTGCAATGACGCAGGGAAAACCTGATCCGCCAGAAAGGCATCGGATACAGCGCCCACATATGCCTCCCGGTCCGGCAACAGTCCGGCCCGCGGCACCAGTCCGGACTGGTCGCCTTTCAGCAATCCCTCCAGCACGTTTTCCTTGCCGTACCCCAGGGCGCAGACCACGCCCAGAGCTGACAAGTGGTATCCAGGTGCACTCATTGTTCAGTTTCTGCCTCTATGGTGTTGAATTCCAGGCTGTATCCGTATTGCAAATGTCGCAGTGTCACTTTACCTTGCCAGGGATCAGTGAATTCATAGTGGATGGATACCAGCAGGGTGTCGCCGGTCATAATCTGACGCTCATCACCGGTTTGTGTGACCCGCAGGGAAGCATCTCTGATGCCACTGCGAACCGCCGCCACTGGCAGATAAGCCAGCTGGTAATCCGTGAGCACGTAGCCTGTATGAAACTTATCCGGCAATTGCTCAGAGGCATGGCTTTCCAGGTGGCCGTTCTCATATTCCAGTGTAAACAGCGGCCCCCCCATGTGGCTCAATGCCGCGATGGCGACTCTATCCGTACCCCACTCCACCTGATTCAGTGTAGACACGCTGGTTTCCCCATGGCGAAACACCACAAACTGGGTGGCGGACAGGGAACGGTCAAGGGCTTCCGGCGGCTGCAGCCGGAACCAGTGGCCCCTGTGTGCTGCACTGACCATGTGCTGCTGGATCAGGGTACAGCCGGTGGTCTGCAAGGTCATAAAACCCAATAAGAACAAAGTGCGCTTATTCATCATCCCATTTCACGACAAACCCGTGCCAGCACATCTACCCTGCCGCGGCTTTCGGCCACATAGGGGTTCCTGGTGTCCCAGGCGTATCCCGCCAGAATGGAGCAGATCATGGCTTTCACGTTGGTGTTTTTACGCTCGGAAAAAATAATGTCCTGTAACCGGGTGTCGTACCAGGATTCCACAAACACGCGGAAGGTTTCCACGCCCCGCATCAGGGGTTGCGCATAGTCCTGTGACCAGTCCACGGTTTCTCCCTGCAACTGGCGATGGGTGCAGTGGGCTGCCAGGCTTGCCGATTTCAGGGCGATGGTGACACCGGAGGAAAATACCGGATCCAGAAATTCCCCCGCGTTACCCAGCAAAGCAAAGCCGTTCCCATGCAGGGTTGAGACATTGCAGGAATACCCTTTCAGGCTGCGGGGGCTGAACAGGACCTCCGCATCCCTGAGAATTCGGCCCAGGTTCGGATCGTCATGGATCAGGGACAACAGCTTTTGCTCGTTGTCTCCCGGTATACTGTCAAGATACGCCGGTGTCGCTACCACGCCCACGGAGCTCCTGCCATCTGCGAAGGGAATCAGCCAGAACCACACGTCACGCTGGCGATGATGCACGGTAATCAGGATCTTGTCGCGGTCAAAACTGGCTTCGCTGATATGGTCCCGGATATGGGTGAACAGGGAGTGACGTACCGGGAAGTCCGACGGCTTGTCCAGTGCCAGCAGGCGGGGTAATACCCGTCCAAAACCGCTGGCATCCAGTAACATCCTTGCCTGCAGGCTGTGGCTGTTCCCTGCTTCGTCGGTACAGGTCACCCGGGGTTTATCGGCTACATCCACGGCGGTCACCGTGATTCCATAAAAGATTTCAGCGCCTTTTTCGGCCGCACCGTCGGCAAGGATCTTGTCGAACCGGGAACGTTCCACCTGATAGGTGGTGCCATAGCCCGGGGTAAACTTTTCTTCAAAACAGAAATGATCGTAGCGATCGCCGTAACAGAAAGCGGCACCGTTCTTGAGCTGAAACCCGGCTTTGTGTACCGCCTCCAGCAAGCCGGCCTCTTCAAGAAAAATCATGGATTGGGGCAGCAGGCTTTCGCCAATGGAAAACCGGGGAAAGTGCTCTTTTTCCAGCACCGTTACCTGATAACCCTTGTCCACCAGAATACCTGCTGCCACCGCTCCGGCGGGGCCGGCGCCAATGATCAGCACATCAGTTTCAGAAGGTAATGCGTTCATTCAGAATGACCTTTTATTGTACCGGACCCTTGCCGGTAAGCAGTGCACTGGAAAAAAGAAACGCCAGGGAAACACCCAGCAATATCACCACCCCAAAGGAACTGACCGCCGGGGTGGAACTTAAACTCAGCAGACCAAACGCCAGCAGCGTGGTAACCACCGACAGGCCGATAGCAATCAGAGAGGCCAGTTGTCGGGTACGGTATTCGGAGAGAAAAATAGCGTAATCCAGCCCCAGACCAAGAACCACCATCAGCCCCAACAGATGAAACAGATTAAAGGGCGCCGCCAGATAGCCCAGAATACCCAACACACAAATGCAGGACATAATGGGAATACTGGCAGACAGCAACCCGCGCCGGATACCGTAGCGTATCACCAGAAACAGGGTGATCACTGCAATGGCAACAAGCAATAGATACCCTGCGTGACGCCGGTAGTCCCGGAATACCTGGGAAATTTCCTGAGTGCGGTCCAGCCAGAAAATACTTTCATGCTGTTGTGCCAGTGCTGCCAATGGTGCGGTGTCGGTCAGATCCTTCAAAAACACCACGCTGAAAAATGCCGGCCCGGTGCTCAGCAGAAAGCGGTCCAGCTCCGGTGCCAGGGGCGACTGGCGAAAACGCGCCAGGTTCAGGGTTTCACTATGGCTGTGTTGTGCTTCCGGCAGCGGAATGCCGGTTTCCGCAAAATACCCGGCGGCGACATCGCTGCGGTAGATATCCTTGAGCATCTGGCCTGCGGCCAGTTGGCGGCGGGACGAGGGCAAATATTGGGATAACATCTGCGTGTCGGACAACACACCCTGAGCCTTGAGCAAGGCAAGCTGTTGCCTGAGTAACTCCTCTTGCTCCAGCAAGGCCTGCATATCATTGGCGCGCACCACAAAAAACTGTTGGGCCCAGCCGCCACCCAGCAGTGCTTCTATTTCCTGTTGCTGTTCCTTGAGAGCGGGGGAAACCGGCTGTAACAGGCGGATATCATCGTCTGCCTGCAAACGGATGATGCCTCCTGCCGAAAGCACCACCACCATGGCGATCAACAGGTAACGGCGGCCCATGGGCAGGCCCGGTGACAGCGCGGTGATCATTCGTTGCAGACCGGCAATAGCCAGCGGCAATTCCTTGCGTGGAACCGGAAATGCCAGGGGGTACATCAGGATAACCGTGATACAGGCAACCCCCAGGCCGGTGGCAGAAAACAGGGCAATCTGATGCAGACCGGGGAACTGGCCAAATACAAGGCTCATATAAGCCACGGCACTGGAAATAAAACCCAGCAGCAATGCTGCCTGTATGCTGGCAATGACGCCCTTGCCGCTCCTGGCCCGTTCCCCGTAATAATACTCACTGAGAAAATGAAAACTGTAGTCGATGGAAATACCCAGCAGGGTGGCGCCAAAAATCAGTGCCATCAGATACACCTTGCCGAATAGCAGCAGCACCATGGCCAGCCCCGCGGCTACCCCGGCAAACACAGTCACCAGCACCAGTAGCAGGGGTTTGCCGCCCCGAAACGCAAACAGAAACAGTAAAAGTATTCCGCACAGACTGCCGGCACCCACCAGGGTCACTTCCTGCTTTGCCTGCTTAACACCGTGGTCCGCAAAAAACAGGGCCCCGCTGTAGCGTACTTCCCCGTTGGGATGCTGTTCCAGCCAGGCATCCCGCCATTGGGTGATAAGGGGTACCAGCTGTTGCTGCAGATCCAGGTCAAAGGCACTGGCCTTGAGGGAGCCCAGGTAAATCACATGAAAGCTTTCTGCGGATTTCACATAGGGCCAGCCATTTGCCCATTGCCAGGCCGTATCCCGTTGCAGATTCTGAATAAAGCGCGAAAACGTGAACAGGGGATCAGTGGCCAGCAGGGAAGAATTCACTGCTGTTACGGGTGAATAGAGGGTTTCTCTGGCTTTTGCTACCAGCGCATCATAATCCTTGTTCTGCAGTAGCTGAAAGTCTTCATCGGTCAGCAGGCGCCGGGC
>JAWVYU010000324.1:0-6014 GCA_033722575.1 Ketobacteraceae bacterium
AGCCTCCCCGAATGGAGTGATGGGAAAAACTCGTTTCCCAGACACGGGTTTCCGTGTCTTCCACATCCTTGTGACGCCATCCCACGTCGGCAGCAAGGTAGTGATTCAGGGGATTGCTGATGGGGATCCGGTACTCGGTACTGACCCGCTGCTCAATCGCAGACACTCGGGCCTCGGAATGCCACTGGTGGCCGTAATTGGTAATCAGTGGCATATCCCAGCCCAACCTGACCCTTGGCCCTGTGTCCGTACTGAATCCCACGCCGGTAGTAAAGGTATGCCGGGCGGAATCCACCAGGGAAACTTCTATCGCCATTTTTCCGGGGGCCTCTTTCACCGGAATCACACTGATCTGTTCAAAATATCCGGTATCCAGTAACTGGCCGTACAGCTGCGCCAGCAAATCAGCGCGGTACCTGTCCCCGGACTTCACCAATACAAGCCGGTGCAGCAGTTCCTGATTTAACCGTGAGCCCTCAAAGCTCACCCTTGACACAGAATAGGCCTCACCGGTTTGCAGGCTCAGGATCACATGGGCAGATTTTTCTCCAAGATTCAGTTTGAGAGCACTCTCGGTGTAGCGGGCATCCCGATACCCCATAATCCTTGCCTGATTCAGCCAGCGACTCTTGAACTTGTCATAGTCACCCTGATTGATGCGCTTGCCTTCCTTGAAGGGGTGATCATTTTTAATCTCGCGCAACGCCTTTTCACTGGCTCCCTCCCCCTGGATGCTCAGGTCCAGGGTTTGCCAGCGAACCGGCTCCCCGGGAGTTACCTTTATGGTGATCAGGTTATCGTCCCGCTCCCATTCGTAATCCATCTGGTAATATCCCAGGGCCCTGCCCGCTTCGATAATGGCCCGCTCCAGGGCAGGCACCAACTGTTCCCGGGTCCTTCCGTTAAGATCGCCAATGCCCTGTAAGTGCAGCTGCATATTTTCCTCCAGGTCATCCGGAGCACCCTTTATTTTCCATTCAAGGGATTGGGCGCTGGAACTGACTGGCACGAAAGCAAGCAGCAGAAACAAAGCGGCGGTGGTCAGAAAATATCGCAAGTGTGTACGTATCCCTTCGCTTGTGAAACCGGAAACAGGCTATCGTAAACCAGCCCACCTTCGGATAGAACCGTTTGATTGCTAGTCGCGCCCGTGGCAGCGGTGTACTATTCAATGGCAGGGCGCAGGCGGATGGCGCCAAAACCGGGATAAACAGTGATGTCGGTGTTTTTTACAGCACCCCGGTAGGCCATCGGATTAACCCTTTGGCAACAACTGGTTATAATTTGGCCTGATTCGTGCTTATCAGTTGATTTTTAACATATTTTAACAGAGGGCAGACATAGGTTAATGCGGTTCAATATCCTGGCAATTATTGCAATCTGGCTGGCAATGGTCAGTTCCGGCACGCTGGCAGCACTCATTAATGAAAATGACTGCTACGGTGACATGGATTGCTACCTGGATACCATGAGCACCTGGCAGTCCGGTTTTGTGGCCGACATGCAGGCCGGTTATGGCCCCATGACCCAATCACTGGCACTGGTACCGGACACGGTCATGCCGGTGCCCGACAGAAAGTCAAAACGCCACAGGGAATCCTGGCTGGACACCACCGACACCGCCTTTGACTCGGCCATGGACAACAGCCGTGACCAACAGCGGCTTGAATTTGACCCGGAGGTGCTGTCTTTCATTACCGACTTTGATAACAGTGACTTCGGCAATCCCGGCCGGCGCAACTATGCCCAGTTCAATTACCGCAAAACCTCAGGTTTCAAGCAGATCCGGCTGTCCCATGAAGACCTGGATCACGTCAGAAACATTGTTGACAGTTCCTCCCGTCCCCGGGGCTCCAGCGACTTTCTGGCAGAATCCTCAACAATTGTTAAACGCCCCCCGGCTGAGCCCATAGAATTCAACCCCTTCAGTCTGCAGATGATCATTATTTTTCACATCGTACTCTTTGTGATTGCGTTCATCGTATTCAAGCTGGACCGGGCCTAAGCCTGAACCAGAGCCGGATCACGTTCTGCCAGAAGCGGTGCGGTCAAACCTGACAGGCTGACTTTCTGCACGCCGCTCTCAAAATTATCCGGTGCCAGCCAGCTTGCAAAAGCCTGTCTGAGGGTTGGCCACTCACGATCCAGCACCGAATACCAGGCAGTATCCCGGTTGCGCCCCTTGAACACATGGGATTGGCGGAACAGTCCTTCATAGGAAAATCCAAGGCGCTGCGCAGCGCGCCGCGAAGCCAGATTCAGTGCATTGCATTTCCACTCATAGCGCCGGTAACCCAGGTCAAAGGCCTGCTGCATCATGAGAAACATGGCTTCTGTAGCGGCGGTAGTGCCCTGTAGCAAGGGGGAAAAACACAGGTGACCCACTTCCACACTGCCATGGGTGGGATTAATACGCAAAAAGCTGGCAACGCCCACCGGCTTTTGCTCCTGGGGATCGATAATGGCATAGAACAGGGGATTATTGCCCAGGCATTCCTGCTCAATCCAGGCCAGGTAATCTGACTCGTTGGCAAAAGGACCGTAAGGCAGGTAATCCCACAGCTTGCCGCTGCCATCCAGCTGGAAGGCAGCATGCAGGTGCGCGCCATGACCCTGCAGACTCAAAGGCTCAAGGCGACAATACTGACCCACCAGAATATCCCTGGGGGGTAGCGGAGCGCCCTGCCAGTCATTAACAAAAAAACCCAGCGTTCCCTGATTGCCATCCGGCTGGCTGTTCATGATTTACTTCCCTATCAGGCCAATCGAAACACGAGTATACCTCCGGGCAACGAGCGGTACCATGCCTGATCACAAGCCGCCGGGTGTCAGAGACTGCTGTCACCGGAAGGTTTTCCGTTTTATGATACACAAATAACGTGCCTGGGAGGCTTCTCGCTTCCGGATAAAAATAAGAATAAACTGACGAGCAGTAATATGCCTGCAACACTGAAACTTCTGCTGACCCTGGTAATCGTTTGCGGTATTGCCGCCTGGGGTTACCTCACGCTGTTGAGGCAGCCAGTAAACGATGATGCAAATCCGGCACAAAGTCCAAGTCCGGAACACCCGCTGGCGACACTGGCGGAACATCACTGCAACAGGCTGAAACCGGAATCAGAGGTAGCGCGCTGCAAAAGCCAGATACAGGAAGATCTACAGGCCGGCCAACTACAACCGGTTACTCCCGATGTGAACCCCCTGGCCTGCAATGGAATCGCCGACAGGGAAAAACAGCACGCATGCCATGGCCGGATGGGGCACGACTTTGCGGTATCCACCGGAGACAGCAGTCACTGTGATGTCATTCCCCAGGATGATATCAGGGCATCCTGCCGGCGGCTGATTGTTATCAACGAGATCAAGGCGCTGTACGCTCTGGAAAGCGAGAGCTGAGCCCCTGCCCAATGACCACCGGATATGAACGGCTCACCGCCTTTGTACTTGCGCTCTTCGTCTTCACCCTGACCGCCTGCAGCGAAAACAAAGCACTGGATGAGAAGCTCCGCGCACTGATCACAGCACAGCAGCTTGATCAGCCCTTTGCACCGGATATTGAAACACCCTCCCCCCTGCTGGCCGAGTTGGGCGGCCAGTTGTTTTTCAGCCCTGATCTGAGTATTGATGGCTCCGTTGCCTGCGCCAGCTGCCACCATCCCGAAAAGGCAGGTACCGACGGCATCGCGCTTCCGGTGGGCATTGGTGCCGGAGACTCCTCACTTGTGGGTCAGGCGCGCCTCGATGCCGCCCGGGAAGCAAACCCGTCCCAAAGCCTGGAAGGGCTGATTCCCAGAAACTCGCCGTCGGTTTTCAATGCCGTGCTTTACCGCAAGCGGCTGTTCTGGGATGGGCGTGTGCAATACCAGCAAAGCAGCGCACCCGGTAGCGCACCCAGGGTGATTGCCGGCTTTGGTGCGGCTCAGCATAATCCCAGCAACTACCTGCAGGAAAACCTGCTGCAAACCCAGGCCCGCATGCCGCTGACCTCCAGCTTTGAAATGAAAGGCGGACAAAAACCTGATCGCAACAGCCATGAAATCGAACAGGACATTCTGCTTTTCCTGCAGGCACAACCCCATTGGTGCAAAGCCTTTGCCAGGGTGTTCGGGCTCAGGCCCTGCGATGAGCTGATTACCCTGAACCATTTAACACGGGCGCTGGCCGCGTTTCAGGCCACGCTGATTTTTACCGACTCGCCTTTTCAGCGTTATATCGATGGCGAAAACGACGCGCTCTCTGCGCTACAAAAGCGCGGTGCCATTGCCTTTCTGACGGATACTGACAAGGGCGGTGCCGGTTGTGTTCATTGCCACAGCGGCAAAACCTTTACCAGCGAACGCTTTTACAATATCAATATCCCGCCAAGCGGCCGGGGAGCCAATGATAACGGCTGGGACCTGGGCCGCCACAACGTGGACAAAACCGCCGCACGTTTCAGCTTCCGGGTTCCCACCCTGCTCAATGCCGCCCACACTGCTCCCTATTTTCATAATGGGATTGCAACAACACTGGAAGACGCCATTCGTTATAAGCAGACAGCAGCAGATGCGAAAAAACCGCAACATGCAGTTCACCTCGACGACATCGATTATCCGGCGGTCAGGGAAGCGATAACGGAAGATTTTGCGAAAGGCGCCGCCAAGCCCCTGTTACCGGAAAAGCTGAGTGAGCAACGAATTGAAGCATTGGCGGCCTTCATCCGCAGCCTCAGTGACGATTGTGTCGCCGATGCCGACTGCAGCAAACAGTTTGTGCATGAGCGAATTGCCTCCGCGCGGAAACAGAAAGCCGAGCGTCCCGCTTTACCGGCACAAACCTGGCGAGCTGCACGCAACCCTGTCCTGCCTTCAGTGAACTGCCAGGCAAACACACCGGCTGCAACAAATAACGGAACCGGGTTCAGCCGCCATGACCTGGACACCGGCCTTGCCCATGAACGCCATATCGGCCTGATAAAAAAAGGCTGGCTTATTGATGTGGTCAACTATGCCAGCGTGGCGGCCGTTGACCTTGACTATGACTGCTTCGATGAGCTGTTATTCGATGCGGGGGAGCAGGGTTTAAAACTGTATTACCAGCAACCGGACGGTACTTTTGTGGAGCAACCTTTACCACTGGAAAAACCGGAAGGCGCGGTCAATGCCCTGCCCATGGATCTGGACGGCGATTACCGCTTTGATCTTTTTCTTGGTAACTATGGTGCCGGGCCCGCCCTGGTAGCCTTCGATTTTGCCAAAGGCGCTGAAGATATCGCCGCACTCACCACACTGACCGGCCCTGTTATCAATGCATCCCTGGGTGATATCAACAACGATGGCTATCAGGACATGGTACTCGGGATGTGGCGCAGCTTCAGTTCCTTCAAGCAGCCCCATATCTGGATCAATGACGGGCAGGGCAACCTCACCGCCAACGAGGGTTTTATCAATTTGGCGCAACATGAAAAACAGGTAGGCGGTAATGAGCAGGTCAAACGTCAGAACAGATCTGCACTGGGTGTAGCGGATCTGACCTTTACGCCGAATCTGGTGGATATCAATAATGATGGCTACCAGGATCTGCTGCTGGCCTCGGATTTCTTTCGCAGCCAGGTAATGAAAAATGCCTCGGGCCGGTTTCAGGATATCACCGACAAGCAAGTGATTGATGACACCAATGGTATGGGTGCGGCCGTCGGCGATTTTGATAACAATGGCACCATGGACTGGTTTGTTACCAGCATTGTGGACCAGACTGCCCCGGGCCTGACCCGTGGCCACCGCCTGTATCTGAATGAAGGGGGCGGTCAGTACCGTCAGGCGGCCATGGTCAACAAGGATGTTGAATGGTCATGGGGCGCCTGCACTGCGGACTTTAACAATGACGGTTATCTTGACCTGTTCTATATCAGTGGTTATGGCGAGCCGTTACCCACTGCCACCTATGAAAGCGACGCACAGCAGGATGCATCGGAAAAGTTTCTGAGGGAACTGGATCGCTACAGTCAAAGCCGCCCCACGTTACTGATCAACAAC
>JAWVYU010000325.1:0-5970 GCA_033722575.1 Ketobacteraceae bacterium
CAGGTTGTACTGGGTGCCGTAGGGATCCTCGCTCAGCATATGTTTTTCGATCGGGTGGCGCACCAGATGAATTTCGTCATTCAGGCGAAAAAAGTCTCTGCGATCAATTTCCAGTTTTGGCACCTCGAACCCTCTCATTCGCAGTGGTGGTCTGTGGGGATTACCCCGAATCCGGGCTGTTTGCACGGCTTCTTATCATTATTCTAACAGGATTGATGCTTTTCGCCCGTTATCCCCGTTTGCAAAGCCGTAGGCTCTGGAA
This sequence comes from Ketobacteraceae bacterium, assembly GCA_033722575.1. Classification (GTDB taxonomy): domain Bacteria; phylum Pseudomonadota; class Gammaproteobacteria; order Pseudomonadales; family Ketobacteraceae. The sequence continues at coordinate 263 of JAWVYU010000325.1, forward strand.
AAATATGCACTTTTTCGATGAAATCGCCCATTGGCTATGGTTTAATGCCGCCCATGTTTAAGCCATTATCTCTGTACGTGGGCTTGCGTTATACCCGCGCCAAGCGCCGTAATCATTTTATTTCCTTTATCTCCCTCACCTCGATTCTGGGGCTGACGCTGGGGGTGACCGTGCTTATTGTGGTGTTATCCGTTATGAACGGGTTCGACCGGGAGCTGCAGGTACGGATACTCGGTATGGTGTCACAGGCCAGCGTGCTCGGGTATGAGCCGGTTTCTGACTGGAAACGCGTAGTTCGTCAGGCAGAGTCCCACCCCGAAGTGCAGGGTGCTGCGCCCTTTATTCAGCTGCAGGGTATGCTGAGCCACCGGGGTGAAGTCACGGGCGCCTTTGTCACCGGTATCCAGCCCGAATATGAAGACAAGGTTTCCATTATTTCCCAGCATATGAAAGCCGGCTCACTGGCTACCCTTAACGATGACAAGTACAACATTATTCTGGGGGGAGGGCTGGCTCACACCCTGGGGCTGGCCGTGGGAGACAAAGTGACCTTTGTCCTGCCCGAAGCATCGGTCACTCCCGCCGGCGTGATCCCTCGTTTCAAGCGTTTCACGGTGAGCGGCATATTTCGTGTTGGCGCTGAAGTGGATGGCATGATGGCCTACATTCACCTGGATGATGCCGCCCGACTGATGAAAATTCCTGGCAAGGCCCAGGGCGTGCGGCTGCAGCTGGATAACCTGTTCCGGGCCACCCAGGTTTCCTGGGAAGTGGCCAATGCTCTGGAAGGGCAGTTTTACGCTACCGACTGGACCCGCACCCACGGTAATCTGTTTCAGGCCATCAAGCTGGAAAAAACCATGATGGCACTCCTGTTACTGCTGATCGTGGCCGTGGCTGCCTTCAATATCGTTTCCAGCCTGGTGATGGTAGTTACGGATAAAAAAGCGGATATTGCTATTCTGCGCACCCTGGGGGCCAGCCCCAGAACTGTGATGGGCATCTTTATGGTCCAGGGTACCTTTATCGGTTTGGTGGGTGTGGTCGCCGGTACTCTTGCGGGGATTTTCATAGCGCTCAATATCAGTGATTTTGCCAGCTGGGTGGAGCGGACATTTCAGGTGGCTTTGTTTCAGCAATACTTCGTGAATTATCTGCCCTCCGAGCTGCGCCGGGATAACGTGATTCTGGTGGCGGGTGCTGCCTTTGCCATGAGCTTTCTGGCTACCATTTATCCTGCACGGCGAGCTTCAAAAATTGAACCGGCGGAGGCGCTGCGCTATGACTGATGTGATTCTGCGCTGCCATGAGCTGGTGAAAACCTTTGATGAGGGTGCCGGCAAGATCGATGTGCTGAAAGGAATTCATTTTGAGCTGCAGCGCGGAGATTTTGCGGCCATTATCGGGAATTCCGGTTCCGGTAAAACCACCTTGTTGCACCTGCTGGGAGGGCTGGATGTACCCACATCAGGGTCGGTTGAGGTGGGCGGCAAGGACCTGTCGCGACTCAACGAAAAACAGCGGGGCGAATTAAGAAACCGTCATATCGGCGTGGTTTATCAGTTTCACCATCTTTTGGCGGAATTTTCGGCTCTGGAAAATGTTGCCATGCCACTGCTGATGCGGCGTGGTCTGTCGGTAAAAGATGCGGCCGGCAGAGCCGAAGCCATGCTGAACCGGGTGGGCCTGTCCCATCGCCTGGGCCACAAACCGGCCGAACTTTCCGGTGGTGAGCGCCAGCGGGTGGCGATCGCCAGGGCACTGGTGACTGAGCCGGATTGTGTGCTGGCCGATGAACCCACCGGTAATCTGGATGTGCACACCGCGAAAGAAATCCAGCATCTTATGCTGGAACTTAATGAATCGCTGCAAACCTCGTTTCTGATCGTTACACACGACCTGGGACTGGCGGGTCAGGTCCGACGGGTATTTAAAATGGATGATGGTACCCTTGCCGAGGCGGATCTGTCTGATCCTGCGTCAATGCTTTCCTGATTTCCAGGCTTGCAGTCGGTACAGGCTTTCCCGCGATAATGATTTTTCTGTTCTGCTTTAGCCCGCACTGTCTTCCTGTTGGGCCGCCAGCTTCTTCTGTTTGCGGGCAAGCCTGCGAACGCGCCAGCTCTTGTGCACATGGGCCCGCCACAGGTAGCCCACCAGCACATAACTGATACCGGCGGACAGGAGTCCCACCAGAAAGCAGCCCAGCATTAACTGGGTCCCGCTGGTAAAAAAGAAGCTCATCAGCCCACTGAAATCCCCGGCAAAAAAGTCCGCAATCAGTGGTTTGATCTGGATGGTTATCTCGTTACCGGCTTCATCGACGGGCCTGCCCATGATGAATTCACCTACCCGGTAACAGAAGTAATAAATAGGGATGTAGGTGAGGGGATTGCTGACCCAGGTAAAACCTACTGCCACGGCAAGATTGCCACGGAAAATAACGGCCAGAACAATGGCGGCGAACATTTGCACCGGCAGCGGAATGAATGCGGCAAACACGCCACAGAAGACTCCGGCGGCGATGGAGCGACGATTGAAGTGCAAGAGGTTGGGATCGTCAAACAGTGGTGCCAGAACACGCAGCCAGCGGTTTTCTCTCAGGGACTGAGGATCGGGCATGTTTTTCTTAAAAAACTTTTTCAAAACAAGTTACCCACAACTTCAGACAATTCCCCAAACGTTACCTCTGACGTCTCCGTGGCGGGATTCTCCTGTCCCGCTGGCTCTGTCGGCCCTGGTCTCAGTCGACAAGGGCTGCCTATTATGCACAGTTTCAGTAAACAACACTAGATGCTGAAACTGCTTCTCGCGAGCCTGCTGGGCATCGGTATTGCTGTGAGGGAAGCGGTCATTCCTCCTGGGGCCGTGCTGGGCCTTTACTGGGCACTATGGGCGCTTGCCGCAGTGGTTTTCAAGGGGTTGGGCTCATGGTCCAGGTTCCGGCCGGTCTGGGTCCTGCTGGCCGTGGGTCTGGCAGCCTATTCCTGGACGCTATGGCGCGGATCCCTGTATCTCGAGGTAAGGGCGCAGCTGGTTACCAGCGACCTCTGGCTGGTGGACGTGAAGGAGGCTCCGGAAAAAACGCGGGGAGAATGGCGCACCAGATTGGTGCTGGTTTGTCCTGCTGAGCAGGCTTCTGTGGGCCGCTGTGCCCGGGGGCACAGCGATTACCTGCTGGAATACAAGGTGCTGGCCCGGTTCGGCAGTGAGTTGACTCATGGCGCGGGGCCGGCGTTACCCCCCGGCCGACGACTACTGGTACGGATGGAAGCCCGGCCCTGGAGCTGGCGGGGTAATCCCGGCTTTGACGAGCCCGCTTGGGCGCTCAGTAACAACCTGGTGGCCAGGGTCCGGTTGCTGGAGGTGCTCGCCACTGTTCCGGGGCCCACCGACCGTATCGTCTGGCGGGACGAATTGTCTCGTGCGCTGAAACAGGAATCCCCGGTTGAGCGGTCTGCTTTCAGCGGTGTGTCGCTTGCCCCGGTGGCCCAGGCTCTGACACTGGGAAACCGTTCGGAAATGACAGACGATCACTGGCAACTGTTCCGTGAAACCGGCACCAGTCATCTGATGGCCATCTCCGGTATGCACCTGGGTATCATCAGTGGTTGGATTTACTGGATAGTGCTTGCGTTATTTCGCCGCATCACAACGGTCCATGCTTTTCTTTATCCGCCGGTCCCTGCGGCCATCGCAGCCGTCAGCATTGGTTTTTTGTATAGCTGGATGTCGGGCTTTTCGCTGCCGACGCAGCGGGCTTTCCTGATGCTTCTGTTCGGCGTGCTGGGAGCGTTTACGGGGCGTCCGAGAATGGTCTGGAACGGTTTGTGTCTGGCACTGCTTCTGATTCTGATCTGGCAGCCCTTTGCAGTGCTCGCCATGGGGCTCTGGTTGTCATTTGCAGCGGTTGCGGTGGTGTTTCTGGTGATTGCTGACCGCGTCATGGTGCTGAGTGGGAAGCGCAATCTGACTGATGCTCTTGGTGCATTACTCAGGCTGCAGGGGGTAATCTTTGTCTTTATGCTACCCCTGTCACTGTACTTTTTTCACGGTGTGTCGCTTAACAGCGTGCCCGCCAATCTCGTTGCCATTCCCTTTGTGACCATCGCGCTGCTGCCCCTGTGCCTGTTACAGGTGCTTTGCGTGCTGGTCACCGGTGCCGCCGCGGGCCCGCTGACGGAAGTCATTTACTGGCTGATTGATTCCCTGTTGCTGTTTCTTGTCTGGCTCAGGGACTACTGGCCCGGATATTTTGAGGGTTCATTGTCGGGGACGGAGCTGGCGCTGATGCTGATCTTTGCATTTTTTACCTGTGTTCCTGCCGGAATGCTGGCCCGGTTTTGTTCGGGAGCCGGGTTTGTTCTGATGTTAACAGGCGCCACTGCTTATCCGGATGGCAGGGTGGTGCTGCTTGCCCACAAGGCGCCTTTCGCTTTGCTGTATGCGGACGGAGGAGTCGTCTCTGTGGATGAAACACCCGGGCTTTCATTCCACGAAGCGCGCTTGCTGCAGGCCATGATCCCGGAGCTGGTGCAAGCCCATGATCATGATGACTGGTTTGGGCGCTGGAAGGGTGCTCCGTGGCAAATACATTATCAAAACACCCAGGGCGGGTCTCTGGCGGTAATGGATGTGTGTCATTCGGCGCGCATTGATGACAATGGTCAGGCCCATGCGATCGGGACCTCTGGCATCCTGACAAGAATCTTTCATCTGCCACCTCAGGGGACCGGCGGAGCCTGTGTGCTCAGTGTTGAGTGGCGTGGGCAGCATTGGCTCTGGCTGCCCCGGCTGACGCCATCACAGCAGCTGGCACTGTTGAATGACAAAACATTCCAATCCCTGCGGTTTGATGTTGTGATGGGGTCCACTGACGCGTACCTTGGAGCCTTGTATAACCGTTTGCAGAATGCCATCTTTTTTTTCTGGCGTGCCGGGGAGCAGGCACATGGGGAGCTGGGTATCTATAATAACTCTCTCAGCGCCAGATCCATCACGGCGTACAATCTGGCGGAAACCGGGGCGCTGGTATTCACGGGCGACACTGTATCCGGCGTGCAGCCTTTGATGCCGCGGCGCTTTTATCATCCGCCTGCACCGCATGAAGGGCTCTAAGCTCTTGATATAGGATGATTTTGTGGACTTGTTAATTTATCCGTTTGGGCAAGGTGTGCTACATTTACTCAAACATAGTCTGGGCAGGAGTTAATTAGGCGTGATTGATTTTATCGTGGCCGGGGGCATTGTCATGTACCCCATCATTCTGTGTTCTGTTCTGGCGCTGGCCATTATCGGTGAGCGTCTCTGGAGCCTGCGGACCCAGCGAATTACCCCGAGTAACCTGTCCACCCAGGCGTGGAACTGGGTGAAGAATAATCAGCTTGATGGCAAGCGGCTCAAGCAGCTGCGTGATTCATCACCACTGGGTCGTGTCCTTGCTATAGGGCTGGTGAACTCCAAGCATGGCCGCGACATTATGAAAGAATCCATTGTGGATACCGCCAGCCACGAAATCCATGAAATGGGACGCTTTCTGAATCTGCTGGGTTCCATTGCGGCCATAACCCCGCTGCTGGGCCTGCTGGGTACGGTGATCGGCATGATCAAGGTATTTAATGCCATTGTGATGGAGGGAACCGGGAACGCTGCAGTACTCGCCGGCGGCATATCGGAGGCCCTTTACACCACGGCTGCGGGGTTGGCAG
>JAWVYU010000326.1:0-5939 GCA_033722575.1 Ketobacteraceae bacterium
TAGAAAAAGGCAGTGATTACAAAATACGTTGCGAAACATGTAATCTTATTATATACAGCAATGATAAAAACTTCCTTGTAAAAATAGGTAACGTAATGAAACTATTTTTTCCTCCGGTATTGCCTCTTCCCATGAAGCTGAACCCCTGCCGTCGGGTGCCTGGATCAACAACGGCATGCTGGCCAATGTCTGCAAGCACAACGTGACCCGTTTCCCCTACGAAATCGCCCGGCTGGCACAGGATCTTGCCGGCGGCCTGATGGTGACGCTGCCTTCAGAGAAGGATTTCAACAATGAGGACACCGCTGGAATTCTGAAGAAGTTCTTCAAGGGGCGCGCGGATATTCCCACCGAAGACCGGGTGAAAATCTTGCGCCTGATAGAAAACATGACTCTTGGACGCAATGCCGTAGGCTACCTGACAGAATCGCTTCACGGTGCCGGTTCGCCACAGGCGCAGCGCATTCAGATCCTTCGCGGCATGAACGTTAACGAGAAAAAATGGCATGCCCGTAAACTGGCAGGCATTGTTCAGGAAACCTGATTGGTGTTTCGGGGTACAAAAAGCACTTTGGAAAAAAGAGGCTTTACAAGCCTCTTTTTTTATTTCTTCCACCCTGTTTTACACTGTTTTTCAGTCTGGCGCGGCTTTGTAAAAAGCCGGTAAAAACGGTGCGGCCAACCTTTCCATACCGAGTTCATGCCATAGAATTTGCCCCGATATCTCATTGTTCGGGATCAGGAGGGATCTGCCGTGGGTAAACTAATTTCATTTGGCCGGCATCAACATAAACAACACAGATTTGTGCTGGTGGTGGCCCGCACCGAGCGGGACTGGCTGACGGTATCCCGACAGCTGGAAAAGCATAATACGGAGCTGGTGGCCAGCTATTACCTCACCGAGCAACTGGGTACGCTCCGTCAGAGTCGTCTGCTGGCAGATTATTCTGCCTGTGTGGTGGTGGGTGCCGATGGCATCTGCCCGCCGGAAAAGCAGGAATTGGCTTGTCTGGCTCTGACCATGCCGCTCCTGCTCATCAAGGAGGCAGACAATGTGTTTGACATGGGCCTGGAACATCTCAGCTATCACAGCCTGTCAGCAGAGCGTCTGGGGCAGATTGATCTGGCCGCAGTGATCCATTCGCTGATAAACCGCTTCAGGGCAGCCTGCAGCATTAACCTGGAAGCGCAGGGGCAGCGGCACCGGTGGTTACAGACCAGTTCGACCCCTGCCTGCATGGCGGTTACCGATGCCGATGTGGCCGATGCAGAAAGCTTTGTGGGGAATATTATCGACAGCCTGCGGGTGGTTGCCCGTACCCGTGGTATTGATCTGGCGTGGGACCCTCAGGGAGAAGACCTGCCCGTATTATTACACCGGCAACGGGCAAAGCGACATCTGATTGACCTGTTCCTGGAGATTTTCAATATTTATACGGTTGTCAGTGTGATGACATCGCCGCGTTCGCTGATCTGTGAACAGCGGATGTGGATGGATATCGTTGCCAGGCGGCCGCGATTTTCTGATCGATTCCTGCCGGAGCTTTCCGAGGCGTTTGCGGTGCTTCGCGAAACCCTGCGCCTTAACCAGGGCGATCTTTTTCTGGTGGAGCAGGCTCCGGATTCCGTTATCATCCGGATGGAGTGCCATTTGTCTGATCACTGACTCTTGTCCCTGCTGGTTCGGGGTTTGTTTTAGCTTTCCACCGGGTTAAACTCCAGCCTATTCAGAACAGGAATGGGGTAAGGCAGTGCGAATCGGCTATCTTGAGGATGACCTGCAACAGGCGAACATGGTGAAGCAGTGGCTGGCTGATGCCGGCCATGAATGCCGGCACTTCGAACGGGGAGCCGAGTTTGTGCAGGATGTAAGAACCGGAAATCATGATCTGCTGCTGATGGATTGGGAGTTGCCCGATATCAGTGGTATTGAAGCGCTCACCACCATTCGTGCGTCAGTCAACCAGACCATTCCTGTGCTCTTCTGTACCCAGCGGGATGCCGAAGAGGATGTGGTTCGTGCCCTGGAGGCCGGTGCAGATGACTACATGGTGAAACCCATCCGGCAGGGAGAACTGAAGGCGCGCATCGACGCCCTGGCACGCCGTGCCGGCGTCACCGATAAACCGCGTGTTCACATTGAACTGGGTCCCTATCGCTTCGATATCTCGGCCCGGGAAGCCTATCTCAGCAATCAACCGGTAACGCTCACCGAAAAGGATTTCGACCTTGCCATTTGCCTCTTCAACAATGTTGGCAGGGTGCTGTCCCGGAAGTATCTTCTGGAAACCATCTGGGGGGTTACTGCCGATGTCAACACCCGCACCGTGGATGTGCATATCAGCCGGATCCGCAAATCACTCAACATCAGTCCTGAAAACGGTTATCGCATCAAGACAGTCTATCAGCACGGCTATCGGCTGGAAGCGACCAGCCAGGATTAACCAACATCAAGCAGGGAGTTTTCTGGCCTAATGAAGTTTATGAAAAAGGTTGTACTGCTGTGTTTGCTTGCGCTGGGGGCCCAACCGGTCCATGCCAGTGAGTGGATTTATACCTTTCGTCCCGGAGACACCCTTTGGGATCTTTGTGAAAAGTATATCGCTGCCAAGGATTGCTGGAAAAAAGTTGCCGAGCGCAACCAGGTAAAGACACCCCGCAATATCAAGCCCGGCACGCGGCTCTATCTGCCCATTTCCTGGCTCAAGGTATTGCCGGCCTCTGCAACGGTGCTGTCCACCCGGGGCAATGTTTATCTGAAACGGGCAGACAGTAAGGAAAGGGTCGTACTGTCGGGGGGCGCCGAGATACTTGTGGGTGATACCATCACCACCGATGAGGGCACCGCCACCCTGCAGTTCGCCGATGAATCCATTCTGATTGTGACACCGGGCTCCGAGGTGGAGTTCGATACACTGACACTGTACGGGGAGAGCGGTATGGTGGATACCCGGGTCAGGCTGAACCGGGGCCGTGCCAGAGCCAAAGTACGGCCCACAGAAGGCCCGGCCTCCCGATACGAGATCCTGACACCGGCGGCGGTGGCAGCAGTTCGCGGTACGGACTTCCGGGTAGTGTCAGAAGATAAGGATCCCCCGGAGATGCGTACGGAGGTACTGGAGGGCAATGTGGCAGTAGCCAACGATGCCGGTGCGCAGAACCTGGCGCAGGGCTATGCCCTGAAAGCGGTATCCGGACAATCCCCCGCAAGCCCCGTGAAGCTGCTGGGTGCACCGGTACTGATTTCGGAGATGCCGGAAACGCTGAGTGCCTTTCCGTGGGAGCTGCGCTGGCAGGCCATCAAGGGGGCAGTGGCGTACCGTCTGCAACTTTACCGGGAAGGCCTGATATTTGATGACCTGCTGCTGGAACAGAAACTCAGCGTGGCACGCTATAACATACCCAAGTTGCCGGAAGGCAATTACAAGACCCTGGTAAGTGCCATTGATGGCGACGGGTTTCAGGGCATGGAAGCGGCTTACCGAATGACAGTGGTTGCACCGCAGGAAATCAAACCGCCGGAAGTGACCGTCAGCATCCGGGAGGAAAACGGCGTTCGATCACTGCACTGGCAGTGGGATGCCATTGAAGGCGTGAAACACTACAGGGTGGCAGTGAGTGCAGACCAGCAACAACCTGCCGGTGAACAGCAAAAACATTTTGAAGTCATGGATAACCAGTTTATTCAGGGTATCTCCGAACCGGGGATTTATCGCCTCAAAGTGGCGCCTGTTGTGGGAGAACAGACTCTGGCGTTCAGTGATGAGGCAATGATCCGTGTCCGGGATGAAAATGCTCCACCTGTCTGGGTGCAGGCAATTGTCGGGATCACCTTGCTGATCATTATTTTCTGAGCGACAGGAGCACAGTATCAGCGATAAGCCCGTAGCCGCGGACGCCATTGAAAAATCCACATTGCAACGGATACGTTTGTATCTGGTGCTGCTGGCGGTGGTGCTCTCCACGCTGGTTTACAGTGCCGCCTGGTGGGGCTGGGCAGACACACTGAACAAGCTGGTATACGACCAGCTTTTAAGGCTCCGGCCTGCCGATCCTCCCGGTGATGTGATTATTATTGCGGTGGATGAATACAGCCTCAGCCACGTGGGTGAATGGCCCTGGTCCCGTCGCTATCACGCAAAATTGATTGATATTCTGACCTCCGCCGGGGTCAGGGCTATCGGGTTCGATGTGGTTTTCGCCGAGCCCAACCCGCTGGACCCGGAAGGGGATGCCGCGTTTGTCCGCGCCATCAGGGCCAACGGCAAAGTGGTATTGCCTGTATATATCGATCGCACCCAGCTGGGCGGCCAGCTGATTGAAGTATTGCCCCATCCCATGTTCGCCGAGCATGCCCGCATGGGCCACGTCAATACCGAGCTTGACAGGGATGGTATTGTGCGGCGTTTCTATCATTACGAGGGTATTGGTGATGCCTTCTGGCCCCATTTTGCAACCGTAGTGGCAGAGTTGGCGGGCGGATATCGCCAGCCGGACCCGGCCAGCATTACAGACAAGCCTGCATCGCCTTTGGTAAACGTGCGCAAACTGCCCCGGCTGATTCCTTTCCTGGGGGGGGTGGGTTCATTTCAGCAGGTATCTTTCTACGATGTGATTAATGGAAAAGTACCACCCCGTCTGTTCAGAGACCGGGTGGTGTTTATTGGGGCAACCTCCATCTCCCTGGGAGACCTTCTGCCCACACCGGTCACTGTTCAGGGGGAACAGATGCCCGGTGTGGAAATCAACGCAACAATATTCAGTGCTGCCCGTCAGAACAGCTTTATTCATGCGGTTGAGCCCCGCTGGAGGGCTTTGCTGGGTGTCATCTATGTGCTGGCAACGCTGTTGCTGATTCCCAGAGTGGCAGGGCGCTCATCACTTCTGTTTATCGTGGTTTCCAGTCTGATCCTGTTAATGGTTCAGGCATTGCTGCTGTTACGCATGAACCTCTGGTTGCCGCTGGCCAGCGCACTGATTGCCCAATGGCTGGTGTATCCCCTGTGGACAGTGTTGCGGCTTGACCAGACACTGCGTTATCTCAAAAAACAACTGATCCTGTTGCGGGAAGAGCTGGGGCAGCAATCGCTGGCAGAGCATCATGCTGTTGCCGGAAAAACCATGGCAGCACGTATTGAACACCTCATGGAAATGGCCTCGATAACCGCCTACGGACTTTTTATAAACCAGCGCCTGGTGTCCGGCTCTTCCAGCAATGATATCAATGGCCGGTTACCCCGGCTGATGTCGTTGCCACAGGGACCCGCCAGGGAGAATGATCTGTTCAGTTGTCGTTACCGGTATCAGTCCGATGACTACCTGCTGGTGGTACCTGTGGCCATGCAGCCTTTATGGAATGAACTGAAAGAAGTTTACATTGTGGGTTTTTTTGAAAACGAGCTGACTGATAACAGCAGCGATTACACCGGTGCCTATGATCTGGTGTTCAAATACCTGAATGAAGTGCGTCGCTCCCAGGTGGAAGTCAACAACGCCCGCCTGTTGTTTGAATACTGCGTCAATGAAATGAATGATGGCGTTATTATTGCGGATGAGTATGGAGAAGTGCTTTTTATCAACCGCCTGGCGTTGAAATATCTGGGGATTCAGCATCACCGGGATGTTTCACTGATGGATGTGCTGATGAAGCTGGGCATCCGCACCGCGGAAGACAACGGGCAGAACCTGCTTTTTCAGGTGTTGGCAGAACGGTCTTCCCGGGAACTGGAAACCACTACAGGAAATGGGGATATATTGCTGGCAAACCTGTCTTATCTTGAAGCCGCCAATCATCGCGCCAATCTGCTGATTATCAACCTCTACGATATTACCCGGATTCGGGAAGCGCAGAGGATGAGAAACGAAACCATCGATTTTCTGTCCCATGATATGCGCTCACCTATGGTGTCTCTGATTGCACTGGTGGATCAGAAGCGCAA
>JAWVYU010000327.1:0-5928 GCA_033722575.1 Ketobacteraceae bacterium
ATGGTGACACGCTCACCTTCGATCAGGTTATCAGGCAGCCCTTCCATCACCAGGCTCAGATCCGTGACCACGGTTACCCGATTATCGGGATCCATTGCTGCTTTTACCCGCCACTCTCCCGGCGCCGGATTTTTAACGGTAATCAGATCGTAACGGCTGTCACTGAACCAGGCCACATTGCCAGGCTTTTTGCCCACGGTAATCTGTTGATTATCCGGTGAAAAAAGCTCGGTGGGGGAACTGCCCGGCTTGCGGAATATCAGTGCCGTGAACTCCTGAACGGCCGCATCAATCTGGAACCGGTTGCCTTTCAGGGGAACCTGTTCCGGTTTATTCACCTTGTCCGAAGCCTGCACAAATACTGACATCAGATCATCAGCAGACTGGGCAACCGAGAAAGTGCCGTTGGTCTGCACCGCCAGCTCTTTCAGAAAAGCGGTATCGGCATCGTCAGACAGGGCCACGCTGTGAATTTTGAAGCCGGCCTGCTTGAGCCGTGGCACCACGGTATTCATGATACGCTCACGCTCTTTGCGATTTACCGCCTCGGACTTGGAGATATCCACCATGCCATCAGATAGCAGCACAATGGTGCGGTCCCACTCGGGGTCCTTCTCGGTCTGGTTCAAAGAGGCTTTTTCCAGGGCTTCACCAATGTTGGTATACAGGGCCACTGAATTGATCAGCTCTACCCGATTCAGGGCGTTCTCTCGCCAGGCGGGGGTCACCTCCTTGTGAGGCACCAGCATGTTGACGTACTGGCCAAAGGTCCAGACACCAAACTGGGTGCCCTCTTTCGCCAGATTCAGCAGGAGTTTTGAGGCAGGAATCCGCAGGTTTTCCGGATCGGTTTTTTTCATGCTGCCGGATATATCGATCACCAGCCGCATATCGGTCTTGGGCTCTGCCGCCGCAACGGGCTGACCACTGAACATTGCCAGTGTCAGAAACAGCCATGAAATTGCAGTGATACGAATAAAGTCCACAGAACACCCGAGTTAGCCTGTCAGTACTTTATTTATAGCAGGTTTAGGGGTGATTTCAGGTGATATGCTGGAATTTAACGGTGTAAGCTATTGATTTGGCATTTCTTTGACCGCTGCAGAGGCCACGGCACTATTCACGGGTGCCGCGCCGGTGCAGAACAGCCTCCCCCAGGGCAATCAGGGCCCCCACCAGGGCAGCGACTGCCAGCGGGGCATAGACCCGCGACACATTCTGCGCATCCTCAACCAGGGTGGTTTCCAGAATCCAGATCATGGCGGCGGGTGCCATGCGGGCGCTGTTTTCCGCCACTACCACGGCGGGGGTCACCAGCAGGGCAAAATAGAGGACCCGCAGCAGATTCTGCAACCAGCGTACCGGGGCCAGAGGCCGCGTAATACGCCACCAGACAGCCCCCAGGCCGATCACCGCCACAAGATAAATGCCCCAAGCCATCAGATATTCGTTACCAGTCAACATAATGCTTATCTTTCCACCCACTGAATGATGTGTTCTTCCCAGTCTTCCTCGTCAATCACGTCCTCCGGTATCACCCGTCCCAGAACGGAGATTCCTGCCTCCACCACTGACTCCGGGCGCCCGGAGATCAAAGGGTGCCAATCAGCCAGTCCGCGCCCTTCAGCAAGCCGGCGATAGGCACAGGAACCGGGTAACCAGTGAAATTCCGGTATATTTTCCCGGGTCAGTTTGACGCAATCCGGCACCCGCACCGAACGGTTGGCATAATCGGTACAGCGGCAACTGTCCGTATCCAGCAGGCGGCATGCCAGCTGGGTGTAATGCACCTCTCCCGTTGCTTCGTCTTCCAGCTTCTGCAGGCAGCACAGGGCACAGCCATCGCACAGGGATTCCCACTCAGCAGCGGTCATTTCTTCCAGTGATTTGGACTCCCAGAACGGGCGCTGGACCACAGTAATTCCCCTGCCTCCTAAAAGTCCAGGCCTTCACGGGGAGGCATCTGCAGGTAGAAACCTTTTTCCCTGATGGCACCCATGACCTCAGCCACTTCCACACGGGCCAGCCGACGATCTGCCGTCAACAGCAGGTCCATCACATGGCCGGGAGTGCCAAATTGCCTGATCAGGCTTTCCGGGAGATTATCCACGCCCTCGTTCTTGCGAACATACACATACATGCCCTCTTTCCGGGGGCTACGGTAAACCGAACACAGTATTTTCTCGTTTTCAATCATGATTCAGGACTGACCGGATGCTTGATATTTTTCCAATGCTGATTGTATGGCCGGTACCAGCACATCCCGGCGCCAGCCCGAATAATACCCGGGAAGCTGGCGCCCCTCCAGCCGGGACTTGATCAGTTTCTCCAGGTTGCGCCGGTTGGACAATCGATCCGTTGCCATGCCCAGCTCCTCGGCCTTTTTTTCCAGTACCGGTTTAACCGACTTGACCGCCTTTTTCACCTGGTTGTTGAACGGCCGGGCTACCGCCGGCAGAGCCTGATCCGGCTGCGCCAGCACCTCTTTCACAACAGCCACAGCGGCCTCCCCATAGCGGCGGATCTGCACCGGCTTGAAGTCCGCAATCCGTGACAGCTCCGCCACAGAGCCTGGCAACTGGTCGCTGATGGCAAACAGCTCGCGGTCTGAAAAGATAAAGCCGCGGGGACGGTTTTTCTCCCTGGCGGTGCGCTCCCGCCAGGCCGCCAGCGCCTGCAATGCCTCTAGTTTCTTGCCCTTCAGTTTCCAGGCATCCCCCATGGTGCGGTAGTAGGTATCAATGGGCGCCTCTTTACGGTATCCATCCACGATACGGCTGCACTCCTCCTCGCACCAGGCCATTCTGTCCAACGCGTCCAGTTGTTCGGCAAGGGCGTCATATACCTGAAGCAGACACACCACATCCAGGGCCGCATATTCCATCTGACTCTGCGTAAGCGGCCGCCGGGTCCAGTCGGACCGGGTCTCGTCCTTGGGGATTTCGATACCGGTAAAGTTCAGAATCAGGCGCTGCAACCCCAGCTGCTGATCACGGCTCACCATACTGGCGGCCACCTGGGTATCAAACACGTTCTGCGGAATGTCCCCGAACAGGCCCTGAAACACTTCAAGATCCTCTGAGCAGGCATGCATGACCAGACGCCGGTCTGGATCAAACAGCAGGGTTTTCAGCCCCTCCAGATCCATACCGGTAAGGGGGTCCACCAGATAGCAGACTGATGGCGCCGCCAGTTGCAGCAGGCCTACGATGGGGTAAAAGGTATTGGTGCGGAGAAACTCGGTATCAATCGCCAACAGCGGCTCACTGGCCAGCCGGGCCACCATGTTATCCAGATCCGGTTGTTCCGTCACGAAGTAGCAGGGCGTGTTTTGAACGTCAAAAGACTGCAAGGATTCGGCTCTTTCTGGGTGGTGAGTTCAGTGGTTGCCGCACATTATAACCCTAATTGCCGGGCAATTACCTCGTTCATGATCTCATAAGTGCCACCGCCGATGGACAGAATGCGATTATCCCGGTACAGCCGCTCCACCAGGCTTTCCCGCATGTACCCCATGCCGCCGTATATCTGAACTGCCTCATAGGTGCAGAAATCACTCACTCGCGTGGCAAAGTTTTTCGCCATGGAGATTTCCTTCACCACGGACTGCCCCTGATCGATCAACGCTGCGACCCGGTAAGTAAAGGCTCTGCTGGCTTCAAGCTGGGTGGCCATATCGGCAATCTTGTGCTTGATCACCTGAAACTTGCCGATGGGCTTGCCAAAGGCCTCGCGTTCCTGCACATACGCCAGACAGGCATCCAGCGCAAGCTCTGAAGTGGTGTTGGCCATGACCGCCAGACTCAACCGTTCCATCTGAAAGTTGGACATGATGGCGTAAAAGCCCGCATTTTCCTCGCCAATCAGGTTGGCCACGGGTACCCGGCAATCCTCGAAAAACAACTCGGCGGTATCGCTGGCCAGCCAACCCATTTTTTCCAGCTTTTTACCTACAGTAAAACCCGGCGTGCCTTTTTCGATCAGCAGCAGGCTGATACCGGCATAGCCATCACCCCCCGTTCTTACCGCCACGGTGTAGTAATCCGCGTTTACCCCGCTGGTAATAAAGGTTTTGGAACCGTTCACCAGGTAATAATCACCCTCCTTTACTGCACGGGTTTTGATATTGGCCACGTCGGACCCGCCGCCGGGCTCGGTAATGGCCAGGCACTGGATTTTTTCCCCCCGGATCACCGGGCCGCACACCCGCGCCTGCAATTCCGGACTCCCCCAATACACCACCGGGGGCAACCCGATATCCAGCGAACCAAAACTGGCAGCGACACCACCGGACCCGCAGCGCATGATTTCTTCGCTGGCCGCCACCTTGCTGAACACATCCTTGCCCGTGCCCCCTATCTCCTCGGGGAAGCCGATGCCCAGAATGCCGGCCTGGCCCGCTTTCTGGAACAGGCTACGTGGTAACAGGCCTTCACGCTCCCACTGATCCACGTGGGGGGTGATTTCCTTGGCCACAAACTTTCTGACGGTGGCCCTTACCATGTTCTGGGTTTCCCCGAAGTATTCCGGATAATCGCTCATGGGTATCTCTTGTCAGTGTTTTCTGACGCTTGCCGGTAAATCTTACGCAAACCATACCAAGCGCTTGCTTGGTATCGCAAGCATAAAAAAACCGGGCTGATTGGCGCAGACCGGTTTCTGATTGTTTACAGGGCCTTGCGCCCGGAAAACGCCAGACTGATGGTATTGGAATCCACGTATTCCAGCTCCCCGCCCATGGGAACCCCGTGAGCAATGCGGCTGGCTGCGACCTGGTGGGTTTTCGCAAGATCGAAAATGTAATGGGCTGTGGCCTCACCTTCCACGGTGGTGCCGGTGGCCAGAATGACTTCTTCCACCTCGCCGGTCCGAAAGCGTTCCGCCAGCAGATCCATACCGATATCCTCCGGGCCAACGCCATCAATGGGCGAGAGATGCCCCATCAATACAAAATAATGGCCCCGGTACATGCCGGCCTGTTCAATAGCCAGCAGATCTGCGGGGGTCTCCACCACACACAGCAATGCGGACTGCCGGGACTGATCCCGGCAAATGGCGCACAACTCCGACTCACAGAATGTTCGGCACTGGCGGCAATGGCCCACCTGTTCCACCGCATCCTGGAGGGACCGGGACAGCTTCAGGGCACCCTCGCGATCCCGCTCCAGCAAGTGCAATGCCATACGCTGCGCGGTTTTCTGCCCCACACCGGGAAGAACGCGCAGCGACTGGATTAATTCATCAATAAGAGGGCTGAACATCGGATGGCAGCGCCCTCAGAAAGGAAATTTGAAACCGTTGGGTAGATCGATGCCTGACGCCAGGCCACTGACCTTTTGCTGGTTATGCTGCTCCACCTTGCGCACGGCATCATTTACCGCAGCTGCAATCAGATCCTCCAGAATTTCCTTATCCTCAGACAACAGGGAATCATCAATGCTGACCCGTTTGACATCGTGGCGCCCGGTCATGACCACGGAAACCAGACCGGCACCGGACTCCCCGGTAACTTCCGCATTGGCCAGCTCCTCCTGAACCTTTTGCATCTCTTCCTGCACTTTCTGAGCCTGCTTCATTAAATCGCCAAGTTGACCTTTCATAAGCTTACCTATTCATCAAGCGGTTTCAGTGATTCACGGTCCATACTCGCCCCGAACCGGTCCATTAATACCTGCACAAAGGGATCAGACATAAGCGTGTCTTCTGCCTGTTTCAGCCGGGCGCGGCGGCGCTGCTGGGCCAGCTCATCCGGCGTTGGCTTGCCGGGCTGCCCCACGGAGACCTTTAGTTTAATGCCTTTCGCAAACTTTTCCGAGAGCGCCTGCTCAAGTCGCTCTACCTGTTGAGGTTGCAACAGCACCTCGTGACGGGGGCTGATGGTGAGCTCAAAGGTATCGCCGGATTCATTTTCCAGGCAGCAGTTACGGG
>JAWVYU010000328.1:0-5919 GCA_033722575.1 Ketobacteraceae bacterium
GGGTGGAGATTGCGGGACCCGGCTTTATCAATTTTTTCCTGGACCCCGCCAGCCAGTACAGCGTGATCAAAACCGTACTGCAACAGGGCAAGGAATACGGCCTGTCCACTGTGGGCGCCGGCCAGAAAGTCCAGATTGAATACGTGTCCGCCAATCCCACCGGCCCCCTCCATGTGGGCCATGGCAGGGGCGCAGCCTATGGCGCCACCGTGGCGAACCTGCTGGAGGCGGCCGGTTTCGACGTTCACAAGGAATATTACGTGAATGATGCCGGGCGCCAGATGAATATCCTGGCCACCAGCGTCTGGCTTCGTTACCTGCAGCAGCAGGGGGAAACCCTGAGGTTCCCCAGTAACGGCTACAAGGGTGACTATATTCAGGACATTGCCCGTTCTATTGCGGAATCCGCCGGGAAAGCTTACGTAAAATCCGCCACAGAAGTTTTTGCGGATGTTCCTGACGATGAGCACACAGACGCCGACGGCAATAAAACCGGCGACAAGGAAGCTCACATTGATGCGCTCACCACCAACGCGCAACAGCTGCTGGGCAGCGGCTACGATGTTTTCTTTGATGCCGCACTCGGGGCTATCCAGGGCGACATTCATGAGGATCTCGCCGAATTTGGCGTCGTATACGACGAATGGTTCTCGGAACGCTCCCTCACCACCAATGGCCATATCGACAAGGCGCTGGCGTTACTGAAGGAAAAAGGTCATACCTACGAAAAGGACGGCGCTATCTGGTTCCGTTCTACCGCTTTCGGCGACGACAAGGATCGTGTGGTGGTGCGCGACAATGGCCAGACCACCTACTTTGCCTCGGATATCGCCTATCACCTGAATAAATTCGAACGGGGCTTTGACCGGGTCATCAATATCTGGGGCGCGGATCATCACGGCTATATTGCCCGGGTCAAGGCTGCATTGCAGGCGCTGGGCCTGGACGAGTTCAGACTGGAGGTGCTGCTGGTACAGTTCGCCATTCTGTATCGCGGCGGTGAAAAGGTGCAGATGTCCACCCGTTCGGGCAGTTTTGTGACCCTGCGGGAGCTACGGGATGAAGTGGGCAACGATGCTGCCCGCTTCTTTTATGTCACCCGCAAATCCGAACAGCACATGGATTTCGACCTGGATCTGGCCAAATCCCAGAGCAAGGATAATCCGGTGTATTACATCCAGTACGCCCACGCCAGGGCCTGCAGCGTAAAAAACAAATGCGCGGCGGAAGGCAAGCCCTGGGACCGCGCCCTGGGTGAAGCCAACCTGACAGCCCTGACCAATGAATATGAAATTGACCTGACCAACAAGCTGTCCCAGTACCCGGAAGTGGTGGAGCGGGCGGCGCTGGCCTATGAGCCACACCAGATCGCCACCTACCTGCGCGAACTGGCGAACGTGTACCACACCTGGTACAACAATGCCGGCAAAGTGATTGAGGCTGATGATATTCCCCGTAACGCACAGCTGACCCTGTGCGAAGCAGTGCGGATTATCATCCATAACGGCCTGACCCTGCTGGGTGTCAGCGCACCGGAAAGCATGTAACACCAGAGCAGGTTATATAAAGGAGGAAGAGCAGTTTGGCAGACTCCCACGGTTCACAACTTCCCGCCTGGGCCTGGTTAATGACCGGTGTCATTACCGGGCTGTTTCTGGCCTTTCTGTACTACCTGGCGGGGATCAAGGTGCCCGAAGGCCAGCAAGCGGCAAGTACTCCGGCACCGGCAGAGTCCTCAGGCAGGAAAGCGCCCAAATTCGATTTTTACACGGTACTGCCGGATCTGGAGTCCATGGCCGACAAAGCCCCCAAAACCAGGCCGGCGGAAAAACAGACTGATAGGGCAGCCACCACAAGGCACATGATACAGACCGGCTCCTTTCAGAATATTCAGGATGCCGACCGGCGCCGCGCTGAACTGTTGTTGCTGGGTCTGGATGTGCAGACCCAGAAGGTGGAGCTCAGCCCCGGCCAGATCTTTCACCGGGTACAGGTTGGCCCCTTTTCCGACCCGGCGGCGCTGAAAAAAGCCCGCGCCACCCTGAACGAAAACAATATTGAACATATTGTATTGACCCTGAAATAAACCCGGCACCGGCGGAAATTTTGAAACGGACCGTTGAAATCCCGCCAGTGCCCCCCATATAGTCGAGATTGCTTGCAAACTTGTCAGAGGAGCTGACTGTGGAACAGTTTCGAGGAACCACCATTCTTTCCGTACGCCGCAACGGCAAGGTCGTGATCGGCGGCGACGGCCAGGTGAGCATGGGCAACACCGTTATGAAAGGTAACGCCCGCAAGGTTCGCCGCTTGTATCACAACAAAGTCATCGCCGGGTTTGCCGGTGGCACCGCCGATGCTTTTACCCTGTTTGAACGCTTTGAAGGCAAACTGGAAAAACACCAGGGGAACCTGGTGCGCTCAGCCGTGGAAATGGCCAAGGACTGGCGTACCGACCGGGTACTGCGCCGCCTGGAAGCGTTGCTCTGCGTGGCAGACAAGGAAGCCTCACTGATCATTACCGGCAACGGCGATGTGATCGAACCGGAGGACGACCTGATGGCCATTGGCTCAGGCGGCCCCTTCGCCCAGGCCGGCGCCCGCGCCCTGCTGGAAAATACAGAGCTGAGCGCCCGGGATATTGTTGAGAAAGGCCTGGCCATCGCCGCCGATATCTGTATTTACACCAATCACAATCTGGTAATCGAAGAACTCGATTGCTGAATCACTGACAAAATTTCACCAGAGTAGTCGCCATGTCAAATATGACTCCCCGCGAAATTGTTCACGAACTGAATCGCCATATAATTGGCCAGGAAAATGCCAAGCGCGCCGTTGCCCTGGCACTGAGAAACCGCTGGCGCCGCATGCAACTGGAAGAAAGCCTGCGTGCTGAGATATCTCCCAAGAATATCCTGATGATCGGTCCCACCGGGGTGGGTAAAACCGAAATTGCCCGCCGCCTGGCCAAGCTGGCCAAAGCACCCTTTATCAAAGTGGAGGCCACCAAGTTTACCGAGGTGGGCTATGTGGGCCGGGATGTGGAATCCATTGTGCGGGACCTGGCCGACATGGCCGTAAAAATGGTTCGCGAAGAAGAAATGGAACGGGTAAAGAACCGTGCCGAGGATGCCGCAGAGGAACGCATTCTGGATGTGCTGCTGCCATCTGCCCGCAGCAAGGAGTGGGGATCCGATACCGACAGCGTTACCCCCGGCGAGGATTCCACCACCCGGCAACTGTTCCGCAAGCGCCTGCGTGAAGGTCAGCTGGATGACAAGGAAATCGAAATTGATCTGGCGGCCCCATCCGTCGGTGTGGAAATCATGGCACCGCCCGGCATGGAAGAAATGACCAGCCAGCTGCAGAACATGTTTTCCAGCATGAACTCCGGCAAAAAGAAAAAGCGCAAGGTCAAAATCAAGGACGCAATTAAGCAGCTGCGGGACGAAGAAGCCGCCAAGCTGGTGAACGAAGATGAGATCAAGACCAAAGCCCTGAACGCAGTGGAGCAAAACGGCATTGTGTTTCTGGACGAGATCGACAAAGTGGCCAAACGCTCCGAAACCAGCGGCACGGATGTGTCCCGCGAGGGTGTCCAGCGCGACCTGCTGCCGCTGATTGAAGGCTGTACCGTGAGCACCAAATACGGCATGGTACGCACCGATCATGTGTTGTTTATTGCCTCTGGCGCGTTCCACCTGGCCAAACCTTCTGACCTGGTGCCGGAATTACAGGGTCGCCTGCCCATTCGCGTGGAACTGGAAGCCCTGTCGGCCGATGATTTTGAGCGCATTCTGACAGAACCC
Organism: Ketobacteraceae bacterium; assembly: GCA_033722575.1. Lineage (GTDB taxonomy): Bacteria > Pseudomonadota > Gammaproteobacteria > Pseudomonadales > Ketobacteraceae. The sequence goes on from JAWVYU010000328.1 coordinate 3,810, forward strand.
AAGGCGTCGCTGATGGAACAGTACAAGGCCCTGATTGAAACCGAAGGCCTCAAGCTCGATTTCCACCCGGAAGCGATCCGCAAAATTGCCGAGATTGCCTGGCAGGTGAATGAACGCACTGAAAATATCGGTGCCCGTCGCCTTCATACGGTGATGGAAAAACTTACCGAGGAAATCTCCTACGACGCAGCAGACCTTGCCAGCAAACATGCTGAGGAGCCCTTCAACATCAATGCGGAATATGTGGAGGAGCGTCTTGCGGATCTCGCGGGCAATGAGGACCTGAGCCGCTATATTCTGTAAGACTTACCTTTGAACACGTACTTCTGAACACGTACCGATAGCCCCTGACTTCTCCGAGGGTCAGGGGCTGGAATTAATCCTATGGCACAAGCGCCCTCCCGTATTCGCCTGCATACAAAGTCAGCCACCATGGAACTGGTTTACGGCGAAACAAGCTATCATCTGAGCTATGAATTCCTGCGGGTACATTCACCCTCCGCGGAAGTAAAAGGTCACGGCAAGCCCATACTGCAAACCGGTAAAAAGCACGTCAAAATTCGGGGCGTTGAGCCGGTTGGCAATTATGCCCTGAAGATCACCTTTGATGACGGTCACGATACAGGCTTGTATTCCTGGGCATATTTGAGAGAGCTTTGCGAGAATCAAGAGCAATTGTGGCAGGAATACCTGGAGCGACTGGAGGCAGCAGGGGAAAAAAGAAGCAATACACTGATCGGCAAGTGGACCCCGTAAAAGCGTTTGTTTCTTGATCCATACCTGACGCTTTTCGCAAGCAAATCGTAAGCAGGCTGCTGCAAGAATAAAAAAAACCGATGCCATGACTGGCACCGGTTTTTTTATCAGTCATTTTTGCTCAGCCCAAAGTCACACAGGGCCTGTGAGCAAAACAACTTTTCAGCTTACTGGAACTCCCCCAAGGGGCAGCCGCTGGTTGCTGATCGGTCATTGCTGGCTGAATCCTCAATGACACAACCATCGCTCACGGTAACGCTTGGCGTTCCGCTTGGGTGAGTGGCAAACAGCGATCCGATCTGCACTGTCATTTCACTGAACACCCGCTCGCTGCTGAACTTGTTACCCACCACCGGATTGCCATCGGAATCCGTGGCTTCGGTAACACCCCCTGTAATCGGATTCGCATGGTCTCCACGAGTAAAGCGAGTCACGCTGATTAACTTGCCGTTACTGGCTGAGGCCTCGGCTGTTATCGCGGCACCCAGCAAGTTAACCATAGGCTCAGTACCTGCCAGCGGTGTGCCTGTCAACGGAACCACACTGATCGCCTGTCCATTGATCATCCAGGGGTCACCTGCATTTTTACCACTTCCAGGGGCGTCGTAAGCATTGCTCAACGGTGCAACCCCCCATACATCCTGGTCCGCGGCATTGGGTACGGTCTGGTCGGATGGCGTCACCTCGGTTACACAACCTTCCTGCTCCACATCCTCTTCAGTACAGATAGCACCACCCGCAGGCAGAGGGTCCACAAACCGCTCACCCGGGTATACGTTCACAGGATCACCGCCCACAATTTCCGTAAGCAGTACGCTCATGTCGCCGTCTCCCAGGCTTTCAGCGAAATTCATGGAGTCTCCGGAGTCCAGAATTCCCTGAAGCACGTTCATGAATACCTCGAGATCACTGTCACCTTGTGTGAGACCAGCTGCCGCAAGGCCAGCCAGAATTCGTGGCGCACCAAATGCAGGGCTGGGCGAGTTCAGCAGTAACTCGGTAACAAAACCACCGCTATTAAGGACAGCAGCCGCCTTCACCTTGGGCTGGCCGGTAGTATCCGCCGTCAGGTTATTAACGGTCAGGAAAGGCAGGCCATTCACTGCGCCCAGACTGTGGCCGATAAAGTAGACGCGGCTGGTATCAAAATCAGGGCCGTTAGCGACGCCATCCACATCCATGTCGCCAAGACTGGCCAGCAGGTTCATCAGATCCACAGAGCCCTGGCGCAGATTATCCCGCCCGGTGGGGAAGCTGATCAGATTCTGGAACAGGCTGCCAGAGGTGCCAGACTCGGCTGTAATGACGCCAACGCTGTCGCCAGAGGCGGTGAAGTAGAAATGGCGCTCCTGCA
>JAWVYU010000329.1:0-5916 GCA_033722575.1 Ketobacteraceae bacterium
AGGCCCGCGACACCTGTGCCGCCAGCATGTTCTGGAGAGTGCCCCCCAGGGTGCTCTGGTTGTAATCCGACGGACTCATCAGGCGATCGCCGTATTCGTTATCGCCGCCCGCCGCGAACACACCCACCCGCGACGAGGTCAGCCGTGCCTGACCAATAGCCTCCAGAGACATCTGCAGAAACAGCCGGGTTTGCGGATCCATGCCTGTGGCCAGCTCATCACTCACGCCAAATGCGGGGCCGTCAAACAGTTCGATATCCTCAAGAAAGGCACCCCAGGGACGTTGGCCGTTGATCAGCCGGGCATCGTTGCCCGCAATCAGGCGCCAGCGTTTGTCCGACATGGGAGCAAACGTGGTTTCCCCGGCTTCCATTCGCTGTGCCAGGGTTGCCAGGTCCGAGGCTCCCGGGTAGCGCAGCCCGACCCCAACAACAGCAATATCTGTGTCACTGACAGGTTGCTGCCCGGCAGAATGTTGCGCGTCTTCCGCTGATGCCGGCTGTGGTGGCGTTGCAACGCCTAGTTCAGGCGATACAGGTGCTACATCATCAGACACCACGTCATCGGGCACTGCGAAACCTTTGGCCCGCAGGGCATCTGCCATCTGCTGAATGGTATTTTTGGTAATCAGCCAGCTGGGGTTGAGGGGCCGCTGAAAAACCTGTTCGAGACCATCATGAATCCTCAGGGCTTTTAACGAAGTGCCGCCAAGATCCTGAAAACTGTGCTGCCACTGTTGCGCCGTAATGACGATACCCAGTACGTCGCTCCACAGATCTGCCACCAGGGCTTCAAGGGTGGAGTCCGCCGGCGGGCGCGCCTCGGCTTGTGGTGCAGAAACGGAAAACGTCAGGCGCTCCTGCCAGTTGCCACTGGCGTAGGCAGTGGCCATGGCAATGCGTTTGATTTTACCGCTGGTGGTTTTCAGGTATTCGCGGCGCGGCAGGCTGACGCAGCGGCCCACAGCCACCCCCATCTGACGCTGTATTTCGTTGTGAATTTTGCGCAGGTTTTCCAGCACGGTGTCATCGCCGGCACCCAGCACATCAGCAAACACCACCACATCCGCAGCACCCTGATGGCTGAACGGATCCACAACCGCAGCACAGCCACCGGTTTTTACACAATCCAGGGCTTCCACCAGCGCATCAATATCATTCAGAAAATAATTCTTGCCGCCGGCATAAAATACTTCATCGGCGCGCCCCATCAGATAAAGTTCACCCTGAATCAGCATGCCAAGATCCCGGGATCTGAACCAGCCGGCATCATCCACAGCGGCAACAAATGCCTGCCCTTTCCAGTAGCCCCGGCTGACATTGGGGCCACGGAAACGGACATAACCCAGATGCCCGTCGGGCAACAGGCCGTTATGCTCATCCACGATTTCCAGTTGCAGGTCCGGCACGGGCAAACCCAGACTGATCATGGTCATGCCGGTGCTGCCGGTTGCTTCTGATACCGCGCTGCCCAGCATCAGAGTGCGCCGCGCAAAGCTTTGCGCCCGGTACTTGGAATGATGAGGCTTGAACGTGATCGCCAGGGAAGCCTCTGCCATGCCGTAGGCCGGAGTGAGGCAGTCCGGGTTCAAGCCCATAGGCGCAAGAAACTGCTCCACATCGTCCATGGTGGCCACCTGAATGGGTTCTGCCCCCACGATCACACTGGTCAGATGGCTCAGATCCATCTGTTGCGCCCGGGCTTTGCGTGCCGCTGACTTTGCCCAGCGCACAATATTTTTCAGGGCGCTGTTGGTAATACCGGATTTGGTAATGCCGTAGCGGGTTACCAGTGCCGGCCACAGGCCGGGCGATTTCATAAACTGAACCGGATGAATCTGGTACTGGCTGGAACCGTTAATGATGGGCGTGAGGTGGTAACCGATCATGCCCATATCATGATGCAGCGGCATCCAGTTAAGAAAACGGTCTTCCGGTGTGCCCTGACAGGCCGCAATCATCTGCTGTGCATTGGCAAGAATATTGCCATGGGTAAGGGAAATTCCCTTGGGGTCACCGGTGGACCCCGAACTGAACTGTATCAGCGCTTCATCGGAAGCCTTTACCACCGGCAGCGGCACGTGGCTCAGGTCGGCACCGTCGAGGGATTCCACACTGGCCAGATGGGCTGTTTCCAGTTGCGGCTGTTCATTGTGCAGAGCAGCCAGCCCTGGCAAGTGCTCCTGCGGTGTGAGCAGCAGCGCATCCGGCAGCGCCACACTGATCTTGCGCAAGCGCCGGGCTTCTTCACTGTCATTACCAGGCGCACCGGCAAAAGCCAAAATCACCGGCACCTTGCCACTGTAAATACTGGCCCAGAACCAGGTCAGGGTTTCTCCGATTTCCGGGAAGTAAAGCAATACGTAACGCTGCCCGGGAAAAGCGGCTATTAACTGGCGTGCCTTCTGTCTGGCCTGCTCCGCCAGCTCCCCGTAGGTCAGGGTGTGCAGCGCGCCGTCAAAGCCTACGATATTCAAGGCAGCCAACGGATCAGATTGTGCCAGGGTTTCCAGAGCCCAGGGCAGCGTACCCTTTTCACCTGTTTCACTTGCGGTTGTTTCAGTGCCGGCATAGACGTTACCGTAATAATCCACCAGCGCCGGAGTCCACTGGCGCGTACTGACAAACACCGGGTGATTCAACACTTCCTGAAAAAAGGGTATTTCAGTGAATTCCTCGCAGCTGAGCCAGGAGCCGGACGCCGGATGCAATCGCTTCATAAAACGTTCGCAGGTATCCAGGCCAAAAAAATTCTGGTAGTTGAAGCTGAGCAACAGAAAAAACTCTTTGCCCAGGGACTTCAGCTCCGCCGGTGACAGCGCACAGGCTTCGAGGTAGGCCTGATCGGTACGGACATGCTCCGCCTCCTCGTTGCGATGGCATTCATGGGCCCGGTACCAGAGCGGATGAATACAGTCTGCAAATGGAATCAGTTTGTCGTGCAGGTAAACCGTAAAGTTCTCAAAGAACAGGGTATAAAGCCAGATAAGGAACTGATGCTGTTCGATCCGCTCCAGGTCATCCCTCTGGGAGAAAGGAATATTGTAGGCCTGCGGATCGCGGTAGCATTCATCAAAGGCCGCTACCCACTGGGGCTGAGCCTGTTCAAGTTTTTCCCCCAGGCGCCGGAACAGGCGCACGTGCTTCACCTCTTCCTCAATCAGCAGGGCACTGCTTGGAGTTTGGGAAATTCTGTTTCTGGAATCCCGGATCAGACCAATAATATCTTTTTCAAAGAACACAAAAATACGGGAGATGGCAAGGGCCCAGCACCATTCCAGCTGGCCACGTCGGGTGCTGTCTTTAAGCAGATCGGGATTGAAGCCGAAAAGATAAAAGAACTCGTCAGTAAAAAACCGGCCCTCATCCAGCGGGATATCCCAGGGGATATCCCGCTCCAGATCAAAGCGGTAATCAATGTTTCGCTGATTCAGCGCCTGCAGGGAAAGGCCTGATGTCGGGATGTTCTGATTAATTGTCAAGGCTGGCTCCAAAGTCGCCAGCCCTGGCGATTACTACAGCATGTCCCTTGCTATTAATAGTATTATAAAGACCCCGGTTCGCAACTTAGCACGATGGTTCATTATAAAATCCCGAAATTGGATAACGTAATTCACCTTTCGTTTATTTTCGTTATCTTGTGTAATTGAAAACATTTTCCTGAGACCAAACCCTGCGGCGCCAGTCACTTTCAGAACTTCGGCGACGGCGGAAACAGCTCATTGCGCCTGGCCTTCAGCTCGTCACACCGGGTAAAGTCATCCGCCACCGGCACCAGGATAATGGGGTTCATACCCGGGTCCGGGTACTGGTCCGGGTTGTTGGGCTGATCCAGAAAACCCAGTGAGGCCCCGATGACCAGCTGCTCGGATTCATCGATCACGTCCCCTCTCAGGCTGCCATCCTGGTAGAGTGTCATGTAGGTTTCATAGATCTCCCGCCGGGCAATATACAGCTCCGCATTGATAAACCCGAACAGACGCATATCCACGGTGACACCGGGTTTACCATCATGATCGTCATCCCGGATCAGAGGGGAGTTCTTGTCCATGGGCAGCGGCTGGTCCGGATCCCCATCCATGCCCAGCAGGGTGGGTGTCCGGGGCCGGTACACCTGAACGCCTTCCGCATCCAGCCAGACATCAACAGCCGCCGATCGCGGAATAATGGCCTGGGTGGCTTCATCACTGAAACGGGTGGTGAAGTTCTGATTGGATTTGTGCTCTGAAAAACAGAAGGTATCACGGGATATCAGCTCCCCGTCTTCAATATCAAAGCGGGTAAACCCATAAGACACAATAAAGGTATTCAGGGGGCCGTTGGGCGTTTCCCCGGCGTAGGCCACCACATCATAGTGGGCATAGTTGCCCTCTACAGCCTCCATGGCATCCTGCGCCGATGCGAACTCTGCCGGCGATGCGGGATCTGTCTCCGGCTCATACAGGGGGCTTTCCGGCCAGGGCTTGCTGCCGCCACATCCTGCCAAAACCAGGCAGGCTCCTGCCAGGGTGGCTTTACAGCCAATATTACTGAAAAGTTTCATGTTCTGTGTCTCCCTCTTAAAATTGATTCAGCCGTCTGCGCCAGGCCAACAACAGGCTCACCAGCACGATCAGTGCAGCAGCACCCCCAAAACGGGCTTCCGAACGGTTGTCTTCCATGCTGAACTCGCTGGCATCACCGGACACCTCGGCAACAAACAACTGATCCTTGCCGGTAATGGTGGCGACAACGGTGACCGTTACGGTTTTCCCTTTGGACATATCCCCCAGATCACATTGCAGGGAACCGGTATCACAGTTGCCCTGGGTAGCGGAGGCAGATTGCAGCACGGAACCTTCGGGCAGCGTATGGACAAGACGGACATTGCGCGCGCTGGCGAAGCCATTATTAACTACCTCAACGTCATAGGTCACGCGACCCTCATTCACCGCAACGCCATCCGTCAGGATCTCCACCGCCAGATTGGCTTTACCAGATGCCTGCACTGCCACCGACGCATCCACAATACCGGAACCACAGCCTTCACAACTGGCCGGGAACGGGCGGCTGGTATTTACAATAATGTTTTCCACGTCCGTTACACTGACATTCCCCCGGGAAAATACCAGCGCAGCCAGACCCGCCACATGGGGTGCCGCCATACTGGTGCCCTGATAAAAGCCGTAACCGTCACCTTCCGGCTCGTCGGTGCCGGTCTCGATTGTGGAGAGAATACCGTTGGGATCATTTTCAAAAGACTTCGCACCGCCCGGGGCCGCCACATCAATCACTGTGCCGTAATTGGAATAGAACGCCCGGCCACCATCACGGTTTGTTGCCGCCACGCTCAGCGCTGCTTCGCAGTTACCAGGAGGAAACTTGTTGGCATTCTTGGAGCTGTTGCCGGACGCAATCACCACAACCGCACCGGCTGCCCGGGCTGCATCAATGGCATTGCGGTAAGTATTCAAGCAGTCCGCTTCGGTGCTGCTGCCCAGGCTCAGATTGATCACCTGCGCCGGATTGGGGTTATCCGGTACTCCATCAACGGACAGGCCGGCAGCCCAGTAGATGGCATCGGTAATGTCCGTGGTATAGCCACCACACTTGCCCAACACGCGCAGCGGCAGCACTTTGGCATTGTAAGCTACACCGGCAACACCCCTGCGGTTATTGGTGACTGCGGCAATGGTGCCTGCGACATGGGTACCGTGCCAGCTGCTGTTGGTGTCCTCAGGCGGGAAGCCCTCACCGCATTCGCCCCGCACCAGTGCATCGCCGGGGTCCCGGGCATCATTGTCACGGCCATCCCCATCATTAGCCATGCCCGCATCGGAAATAAAATCATAGCCCGGCAAAATGTTAGCGAGCAGATCTTCATGGGGGCGGTAACCGGTGTCAACCACCGCCACCACTACACCCTGCCCGGTGGCGG
>JAWVYU010000330.1:0-5893 GCA_033722575.1 Ketobacteraceae bacterium
ATCATCCAGGCGGGCAAGGGGGGCATCGGGTTTGGTGCGGGAGGGAAAGAACCGGCCAAAGGCTACATAATCAGCCCCGTCTTGCTGCGCCCGGTGGGCGTTGGTGATTTCACCGTGACAGGTTGCCCCGATAATGAACTCCGGCCCCAGTTGCTGTCGGGCTTCATGAATGCCGGTATCCGTCAGCCCCAGGTGCACGCCATCTGCCTGCACGCGGGCCGTCAGTGCCACATCGTCATTGATTATTAACGTGGCGTTGTATTGAAGGCACAGGGACTTCAGTTCGCTGGCTTCACGGTAACGCCGTTCGCTGTCGGTGCTCTTGTCACGGTACTGAATAATCCGGGCGCCGCCTGCCAGGGCTGCTTCCGTTTTTTCCGCAAGTAAATCCGGTGGAGTGAGCGTGGGGTCGGTGATGGCATAGAGTCCCCACAGGCGCTGGTGCTTGTTCATTGCAGTCAGTTCAGTTTGTCGGATGGCAGGCCGGCCCAGAACAGACGATTGGGAATGGCCTGCCCCATGCCCAGGCGCCGAGCCTGTTGTACGGTTTGCCAGGTAAATTGCTGGGCATCCCTGACCGCTACTTCCACACTGGCACCGTGGCCTATGTAGGCGGCGCAGGCAGAAGCCAGTGTGCAACCGGTGCCGTGAAATTCACCTTCCAGCCGCGGCCAGCGATAGCTTTCGACTTTCTCCCTGCCCGTCCACAGGGAATTAACGATCTCATTGCCGGGCTCGTGGCCTCCGGTGATCAGAACATACTGACAGCCGCTGTCCATCAGTTGCTGGGCACAGGCATCCACGGAGTCTGAGTCGCTGCACAGGCGTCTGGCTTCCGGGGTATTGGGGGTGATCAGGGTGGTCAGCGGCAGAATAAGATGAATAATGGCGTCCACCAGGCTGGCGGTAGCCAGTTCGCCGCCGCCACCGGCCGCCAGCACCGGATCCAGAATCACGGGGATGCTGTCGTATTCCCGTAAAATGGTATGAATGGCTTCCGCGTTGGGTACGCTCCCGATCATGCCCAGTTTAAACGCTGCCACCGGCATATCTTCAAGTACCGCCCGTGCCTGTTCCACCAGCAGCGACGGGTCAGTGCTTCGGAAATCTTTCACGTTCACGCTGTCCTGGGCTGTCAGTGCCGTGATAATGGGCGTGCAATGGCAACCGAGACTGGCTAAAGTTTCAATATCTGCCTGAATGCCTGCGCCGCCACAAGGGTCATGACCCGCAAAGGACATCACAATGGGAGGGTTGCCGTTGGAAAGCAATCTGCTGTTTATCATGCCGGTTATTCTTCGGTATGCACGGGTAAATTGTCAAATCAAAAACCATGATTAAAAAAAACCGCAAAGAGTCCCTGATTACCTCGCTGGCGTCTTTGCTGCGCTTTGTTTCACCGTATAAAAAGCAGGCCTCACTCGCTGCCATTGCTTTGATCTTTACCGCAGGGGTTTCACTGTCCATAGGGCAGGGTGTGCGTTTGCTGGTGGATGATGGTTTTGCAACCGGATCGCCGGATATGCTGAATCAGTCGGTGCTGGTGTTTATGGGGATGATCGTATTGCTGGCTGTGGGTTCCTTTGCCCGTTCCTATATCGTGGCCTGGCTTGGTGAGCGGGTGGTGGCTGATATCCGCAAGCAGGTCTACGAGCGGCTTGTGCACCTGGATCCGGGTTTTTTTGAAAGCCGGCATACCGGAGATATCCAGTCCCGTATCACCACCGACACCACGTTACTGCAAACCGTGATTGGCTCGTCTCTGTCCATGGCGCTGCGCAACATGCTGTTAATGGTTGGTGGTTTTATCTGGCTGTTTATTACCAATGTCAAACTGACGGCCATTGTTATTGGAGCGGTGCCTCTTGTGGTAATGCCCATTCTGATTTTCGGCCGCCGGGTGAGGCGACTGTCGCGTACCTCCCAGGACCGCGTTGCGAACGTGGGGGCCTATGTGGGTGAAACCCTGCGCCATCTGAAAACCGTGCAGGCCTTTAATCATCAGTCAGAGGATGTCCACCAGTTTAATGGCCGGGTGGAACAGGCCTTTCAGGTGGCCAATATTCGCATCCGTCAGCGTTCTTTTTTGATTGCCATTGTGATTCTGCTGGTGCTTGGGGCGGTGGGCATGATGTTCTGGGTGGGCGGCCACGATGTACTGTCAGGCCGTATCACCCCCGGCGAACTGGCAGCCTTTGTATTTTATTCCGTTATTGTGGGTGCTTCCGTGGGTGCCCTCAGCGAAGTCATGGGCGATCTGCAACGGGCTGCCGGGGCGGCGGACCGACTGATGGAGCTGATGCAATCTTCCAGTGCCATTTCTGAACCGGAAACGCCGGCTCTGTTGCCCGACGGCAGTCATGGCCGGTTGAAGCTGGAGCACCTGTATTTTCATTATCCCTCCCGCGAGCAGCAGTGGGCCCTGGATGATGTCTGTCTGACCGTGGAACCGGGCAGCCTGACGGCGCTGGTGGGGCCGTCAGGGGCAGGTAAAACCACATTGTTCGATATTCTGCTGCGGTTTTACGACGCTCAGCACGGCCAGATACTCATTGATGATATCGATATCCGCCAGCTGAGCCTGCGCTCCCTGCGGGAACAGTTTGCTATTGTTCCGCAACAAGCCGCCATGTTTATGGGAACGGTGGCGGAGAATATTGCCTATGGCTCTGAGCCTGTGGATAAGGCAGCGATAGAGGAGGCAGCGAGGCTGGCGTATGCGGATGAGTTTATCGCCTGTCTTCCCCAGGGTTACGACACCCTGGTAGGCGAGGGTGGTGTGGGGCTTTCCGGCGGACAGCAGCAGCGTATTGCCATTGCCCGGGCGATTCTGCGAAACCCCAGGTTTCTGCTGCTGGATGAAGCCACCAGCGCCCTGGACGCGGAGAGCGAGCACAAGGTTCAGCTGGCACTCGGAAAGCTGATGGAGGACCGCACGACGCTGGTGATTGCCCACCGGCTGTCCACGGTCATACATGCGGACCAGATTGTGGTGATGGACAGGGGCAAAATCGTGGCCACCGGCAGCCATCAGGAGCTGGTGAAAAACAGCCCCTTGTATGAACGCCTGGCGGCGCTGCAGCTCTCGGAGCCAGAGCCTCTGCAGTGATTGCTGGTGCTCACTAACATCCCGTGATTCTCCGTTTGGGTGACAAAAAGCACCAAAAAGTGTCCCTGACTGTGTATAATGCGCCCCCAAATTTGCCTGCACGCAACAACAAAAAAGGGCGCTTATGTCAGACGAGAACCGAGTTTTTTCCCTGGAAATCACGCCACGCTTCTGTGATACGGATGCTATGGGGCATATCAACAACACGGTCTTTCCGGTGTGGTTTCTGGAGGGGCGGGAATCCATTCTCAAGATCTTCAACCCGAACCTGTCCACCGATGAGGTCAGCCTGGTACTGGCGAAAATCGAAATCGAGTATCTGGGGGAGGTATTTTTCGGTAAGCCGGTAGAAGTCAAAACCTATGTTCTGCGGATTGGCACCTCATCGGTGCTGGTAGGCCAGGAAGTGTGGCAGGAGGGCGGCTTGCGGGCCACAGCCACGGCTACCATGGTGAATTTTGACAAGAAAACTCGCAAATCCCTGCCGATTCCGGCGGATATCAAGGAAGCACTGTCCCGGCACCTTCTGGAAGCGGATTCCTGACCCTGCAACGGGGCGAAAAGCCCTTGAATTCCGGTGCTTTGGACGCAATATAGACAAAAGATTAACGTTGCGGTAAACGCTCGAAATAGGTCGTGTATAAAAAAATCTCTTTTAGTTACAAAAAGATAACGTATTTTCGTAGCTCACCGGAAAAGCCTTGTTATATATTCGGAAAAGCTATAAAAATGGACAATCCAATCGTTGGCTATAATTGAGATCAGGGTTGCACTCACAGAACTGTAACCATTGAGGGGCGCGCTGTTTGGCTCTTCAGCGATGTAGAGAGGGGGTTACCGCATGAAGCGAGCACTTAAATCCTGTTTGGAGGCGATGAAAAACGCCGAGAACTACCAGGCATGGGCTGAGGCCGCGAAAGAATACGATCGTTTATCCGGTAATGATGAGTGGAAAGAGGACGATGCCTCCGCTCATTACGATTACAAGATGATCCGTCTTCGCTACAACGAACTGCGTACCGCCCGCGAACGGGAAGACGTCAACCAGCTGGTGTTCTACATCAACGAAGGTCTTCACGGTAATCTGGGGCGAATCGCCAATGCTGCCCTCTATGATCACTGCTTCTTCGGCACCAAGCATCTGGTGACCGAATACCTCGAAGAAGTCTGCACCAGCCTCAAATGGATCTGTGAAACCGAATTTCCCCATTTTCCTTTCGTCAAAAAGCTTGAATTCTTTGAACGCACTTCAGCATCCTTTGGCCAGTCCGGCCTGATGCTCAGTGGCGGCGCGGCCCTGGGCCTGTTCCATCTGGGCGTGCTGAAAGCCATGTTCGATGAGCACCTGTTACCGAGCGTTGTGTCCGGCTCCAGTGCCGGCTCCATTATGGCTGCGGTGCTGGGAACCCACACCGACGATGAACTGGAATCCATATTTGAACCGGAATATCTGTACGTGGAAGCCTTCCGCACCGTAGGCTGGCGCGGCACTCTGAAGGGACAGGGCGTGCTGGATCCGGCGCAGCTGGAACTGTGTCTGGAGCGGAACGTGAAAGACATGACCTTCGAGGAGGCGTTCAAGGAAACCGGCCGCCGTATCAATATTCCGGTATCGCCATCTGATCCGCACCAGGAATCCCGCCTTCTGAATGCCATGACCTCGCCCCACGTGCTGGTGCGCAAGGCGTCCCTGGCATCCTGTGCCATTCCCTATGTGTATCCGCCGGTCATGCTCTGGGCGAAGAATATTGACGGCGAAAAGTGCCCGTTTATACCCTCGCGGCAGTGGGTTGATGGCTCCATCAAGAACGATCTGCCTGCCCAGCGGCTGGCCCGTCTTTACGGAGTGAACCACACCATCGTGAGCCAGACCAATCCGCATATCGTGCCCTTTATCGCCCGCAAGCGCCGGGAAAAGAATGCCATGGGTTACCTGATCGATATGATTGTGTCCAACACCCGCTATAACGTGTCCCAGGCACTGGAGTTACTGACCAACAAGATCAGTAACCAACAGCTGGCACTGTTGCTGGATAAAGCGCATTCAGTGGTAACACAGAACTACGTTGGCGACATCAATATTGTACCGCCGCGCAACCCGGGCAACCTCCTCAAAGTCATCGCTAATGCATCCCCCAGTGATGTGGCTGAATACATTCGCGTCGGTGAGGAAGCCACCTGGCCCAAACTGGAAATGATTCGCAACTCCACCATGATCAGCACCACCATACAGAGCTGTCTGGATGCCATGAAAGTGGAAGAGGAGCGCGAACTCAGGGAATACTCGCTGGCACATCACACTGCCTGACCAGGCGCACTGTCAGCAGGAAGACATTAGACAGACACAGCCACAAAAAGGCAGCCTCAAGGCTGCCTTTCTATTTTCCGGAGCCTGCCTGTGTGCCGGGTGTCTTGCGCATCCCCATGCCCTGGCATACATTAAAACCATAAAAATCATAATGCATTGAGGTGCGGGAATGTTTGACTACATTGTGGTTGGCGGGGGCTCGGCTGGCTGTGTCCTGGCCAACCGGCTGTCGGAGAATCCCAATAACAAGGTTTTGTTGCTGGAAGCCGGCTCGCGGGACCGCTCCCTGTTTATTCACATGCCCGCCGGCGTGGGGGAGCTGCTCAAGGGCGGCCCCTACAACTGGGGATTTGAAACAGCGCCCGAGCCGCACCTTAACAATCGCGGCTTGTACTGGCCACGGGGTAAGGGTCTGGGAGGCTCCAGCGCCATTAACGGGATGATTTACATCCGTGGTCATCGCAAGGATTACGACG
>JAWVYU010000331.1:0-5842 GCA_033722575.1 Ketobacteraceae bacterium
CACAGTCGGCCCGGCCCTTCGCCACGTACTTGAGCGCGCGTTTCCAGGGCAGGATACGGTAATCCACTTTATAGCCGTGATCAGCCATGATGAGCCGGGCCAGCTCGATCATGTAGCCTGGTTTTTCAGCGTACGGGTCACCGTTCATGGGGTACCAGCGGTCAGCACGTATGCTGAGCACATCGACGGCGCCTGACGCTGATCCGGAAACAGTTGACCAGGTTATCAGTGTTAAAATAAAAGTGATAAAACGTAATGTTCTTTTCATGACTGGCCTGTAGCAATCTTTTCAGTATAGCGGGCCGGCCTTTGTTGTGCGTGGGCCAGCCGGCCCGTTTATATGATGCTACGTAATACAAATAGCAGTTTATGCTATAAGGGCTTTGTCCGGTTTGTTGCCATTGGTGTCAGGCGGTCAGTCTTTGTCGACGGCGCCTCACCAGCCAGGCCATTAATGTAAGAGGAAAAACGAGTATCCCCATGGCGCCCCCGCTGCCACTGCTGCTGCTTGAACGGTGGTGTGAGTGGCCTGAGTCTTCGTACTCCAGGCTTTCCAGGGGCATGGACTGTTGAATGGATTCCGTGGAGAGCAGGGCCCGGCTCTGGGATTCATAGACTGTAAGGCGCAAGCTGTAGCTGTCTGTGGGAAAACCACTGTCCAGTTCAAGGGTGATGGTTTCGGTGTCCGCAGAGGTGGTGCCCCGGATCAGTATTTCCCGGGACAGATACAGCGATTCCCAGCCGCCGTATTCATTGTAGAGTTCCACACCGATTCTGATGGCGCGCTCTGTCTGCGGCGCATCCACGTCCACGCTCAGGTCAATCCGGCTGAAATACCCGTCGCCATCGTAATCATCCCGCAGCTCAGTGGTAAAACTGTGAACATAGGGCGTGCTGCTGTAATAGGTATCCTGTTCAGCATCTTCAAGATACCGGTTGGCCAGTTCGCTGTCATCCAGGTAATCCCAGGTCAGAATCAGCTCATGGGTCACCGGGTCGTATAACCGCAGAATCAGGTCATAGGGCTGTGCAGGGTAGCCTTCATTCAGAGAGGTGGTAATTTCATAGACATCGGTGCCGCTCTGACCATGGATGGTAAAAGTGCCGGATTCAAAAATCAGCCATTCCTCAGCGCCGTCGGTCATAAATACCTTGGCGTAAAGGCTCTGGCTCAGGTAGCTGGTATCCGCATCAAAGCTGAAGCGGAAATGGTGATAATAGCCATCGCCATCCTCGTCAGTGAGTGGTGTAAACCAGGTGTTGTCGATCCAGGTACTGCCAAGGTGAGACCGGGTGGCAGGTTGGGGCTTTTTTTCCACACTGATCTGTTTGCCCGTGGATTTGCTGGATTCACCGGAATCAGTTTCCGCGGCCTGAACGCCTGCAGCCAGCGCCAGGATCATCAGCAAGGTAAAGAACAAGGCGATGCGGTTAAGATATTTCATTGGTAGTCCTCCGTTTTCTGTTGCAGTCCATTGAGCCACGAAGCACCTGAATTGATCCTGAATGAAATAAACAATCCGGTTCAGGTTGAGTTCAGCTAGCAGGGGGTAGGATGGCGGTGTAGCTTAAGAAAAGGAGCACACAATGACATTCTCCAACACAACTTTAGTCAGGTTTTTCAGTGGTTTACTGGTGGTTGCAGGGCTTGCGGGCGCATCTGCGGCCAATGCCCAGGGGGACCGCTATGACGATACTGCGCAGCTGATCACGGGGCTGGCAATAGGTGCCGTGGCAGGATACGCGCTGATTGAGGCCAGCGAGGGCTTGCAGGACGCTCATTACAAGGAAAACTATCACCACAGGCACCACCGCCGGCACGAGCACCACAGGGGTTGTGGACATGACCGGAGTTATCGGGTTTATCGTCATGATTACCATCACGGCCACGGATACCGTCATGGGCATAACAAGGGTCACGGTAAGGGGCATTACAAGGATCATCACCACAAAAAGAAATACCGGCATCACGATGGTGGCCATGACCGGCATTATGGCAGGGATTACCACCGGGGTGAGCGTCACGGGGTATACCGTATCCGGGAAGAGTCCCACCGCCGACACGGTGGCAGCGATCGCCGGGTGACAGTGACCCACTTCTGAGGCTGAGTCGATAAGTTTTATTCGAAATCGTCCAGCAGCTCATCGAAAACCGAGCTGCTGGCCAGCCCCAGGCCGTAGCCGTATTGCTGGTGCTCCACCAGCTGCGGTGGCAGGTATTCCAGAAAATAGGGTGAGCCGGCGCTCTGGACATAGGAGCCCCCATGGAACAGGGTTCGGCTGTCATCGCCGGCCCGGGTAATAATGAGTTCGTCCTGGGCCCGGGTCAGGGCCACATACAGTACCCGACGTTCCTCTTCTTCCGCCTCTGCGTCACCCAGGCTGCGCATGTGGGGGTAGGTTCCGGGTTGTACGCCCAGGCAATAGCACACCCTGGCTTCGGTTCCCTTGGCGCTGTGCACGGTGATCACCGTCAGGCACTCCTCCTGTTCGGTTTTCTCTGCCTGTGAATTGGAGATGGGGTCCAGGGTATAGGTTTCCACAAAACCCAGCAGGTCCTTGTAGCGGGCGGCCAGGTCGGCCAGCAGGCGCAAATCAGCGAGGCGTGATTCCCAGCGGTCGTAACGGTTATGGAAGGTCTGGCTCAGGTGGTCCGTGGCCAGGCGGATTGCCTGACTGGGCGTTCCATGGTGGGCCTTGATAATCCGGATTCCCTCGATAATATCGTCGCGATTCTTCAATACCGCACGCACCACATCTTCCACCGACTCGGCAGGATCACTGGACAGCAGCGCGGCCACAGTTTTTGCGGCAGTGACATCACCAATTTTCGGCCAGCATTTCAGGTAGCGTATCCAGGCCAGTTCATCCAGCCGGTTCAGCGCAGCCCGGCACAGGGACAGAATATCTTTGACATGGGCGGCTTCCAGCAGGCTGGTGCCCCCCACAAACTGGTAGGGAATGCCAGCGTCGATCAGCGCGCCTTCCAGGACTTTGGCGGACCAGGCTGAGCGCACCAGAATCATATGTTCACCCCAGGCGGCGCCGCCCTCATGCCGCTCCAGCAGGTCGGTGGCAATCCATGCGGCTTCATCCTGTTTCGATTCAAAGTCAACCAGCACCGGTTTGCTGCCATTACCACGGGCGGCGGTAAGGTGTTTGTTATAGTCAATGTGCGACTGGCCCAGCAGCCAGTTGGCAATATCCAGTATGGGCTGGGTAGAGCGATAGTTCTGTTCAAGCCGGAGAACGGCGGTATTCTCCATGCGTTCGGTAAAGGCGTGGACGTTTCTGAAATCCGCGCCCCGGAACGCATAGATGGACTGGGCATCGTCGCCCACACAGAACAGGTGGGCGGATGACAACGCGTCCAGAATTTTCCACTGCAGGGGGTTGGTGTCCTGCATTTCGTCCACCAGGATATGCTGAAACAGGCCGGCGATTTTTTCCGCCAGTTCCGGACGGGCTTCCAGGGTTTTCACAAACAGGTGCAGGATGTCATCGTAATCCAGGTATTGTCGCTGTTGTTTTCGCACTGCGTATTCCCTGGCGATGTCCAGCACCAGTGTCATAAACTCCTCGCTCAGTTCGGTGTACTGATGCAGATAGTCGTCCAGCGGCAGGCAGCTGTTCTTTGCAAAGGAAATATAATTCAGCAGGGTGGCCGCACGGGGAAAATCCTTTTTGATTTCCCTGCGAACCTTTTCGCCACGGATCAGTTGCAGCAGACTCTGGGCATCATCCCGGTCAATGATGGTGGTGTTCTCAAGCTGAAAAGCCCTGGGAATGCGGCGCATGATCTGCAAACAGAAATGGTGGAAGGTGCCACAGGTGATCTGCTGCGCCACCTGGCCCAGATCACGCTCCAGACGGCCCAGCATTTCCTTGGCTGCACGCCGGGTGAAGGTCAGCATCAGGATCCGCTGGGTGGGCACACCGGTTTTCACCAGGTGGAGGACGCGGCCGATGATGGTGCGGGTTTTGCCGGTGCCGGCGCCGGCCAGCACCAGCAGATGTTTCGCATCACCCTGGTAATGGGCCGCACACTGTTGTTCCTGATTAAGCTCCATAGGGTCTGGTTACAGCTCCCCCGTGTTCGGTTTAAAGGAATAGCTCCATTTTCTTGCCGGAGTACTCTTTGCCATCGCGGCCTTGCATGGCTTTACTGCGGGTAACCGCAAAACCCAGGCGGCTGTACAATGCCTCTGCTTTCGGATTATGGTTTGCCACGTCCAGAGCTACGGTACGGTAATCCTGGCGCCGGGCCTCCTCAATCTTGTGTTTCAGCAGCTTTGAGCCCACCCCGGCTCCCCGCAGATGAGGCACCACACCAAAATTCGCCAGGTAAAGCTCGCCGGGTTCGGGCGGCTTTACCAGTTTGGTGGTATCCATGGCTCTGCGCAGGCGGGGGAAAAACCCGACACCGTAATACCCGATCAGGGCGATCAGGGATTGCAGCGGCATGGCCTGGTACGCCTCGCGGTTATAAAAGGTTCCGGTACCAACCACTTCACCGTCGAGCACCGCTACGGTGAGCAACTTCCATGAGCACAGGCCCCGGCCGCTTTTGAATTCGCTGGCGATATAATCCAGCGAGTGGTTGCGGCCATCCCGGGTGTGGATATAGTCATAAATATCCCAGCCCGAGCTGTACATCAGTTCAGCCAGGGGGCCCTGATCTGTTTTTCGGGCGGGACGGATCTCCAGCCGTTCGGTTATGGCTTTGCGGTCAACCGCTGTATCAGCAATAAGCTGTTGTTCATTAACATCCATGTTCATCGGTTTTTTTCCTGAATCAAAAGGTTTATTTTTCCAGTTGTGAAAGATCACGCACGCCACCGCGGTCAGCGCTGGTGGCCAATGCCGCATAGGCTTTCAGCGCGGTGCTTACCTTGCGGGGGCGCTCTTTGGCAGGCTTCCACCCAATGGCATCCTGAGACGCCCGCCGGTCAGCCAGCTCGGCGTCACTCAGGTCCACATTGATGGTGCGGTTGGGGATATCAATGTTGATGATATCACCGTCGCGAATCAGCCCGATGGCGCCACCGGAAGCGGCCTCCGGCGACACATGGCCGATAGACAGGCCCGAGGTGCCTCCGGAGAAACGCCCGTCAGTCAGGAGTGCGCATGCCTTGCCCAGCCCCTTGGATTTCAGGTAACTGGTGGGGTAGAGCATTTCCTGCATGCCGGGACCGCCCTTGGGGCCTTCGTAGCGGATAATCACCACTTCACCGGGCTGGACTTCATCATTCAGGATACCCTTTACAGCGTCGTCCTGGCTTTCAAATATCTTTGCCGGGCCGGAGAACACCAGAATGCTCTCGTCCACGCCGGCGCTTTTTACCACGCAGCCGTTCTGCGCGATGTTGCCATGGAGAACCGCCAGGCCACCTTCGCGGGAATAGGCGTGTTCCATGGAGCGGATGCAGCCTTTTTCGCGATCATCGTCCAGGGACTCCCAGCGGCAATCCTGACTGAAGGCTTCCTGGGTGGGAATGCCGGCAGGGCCTGCCCGGAAAAAAGTTTTGATGGCCTCGTCATCTGTTTGCTTGATGTCCCAGCGCTGCAGCGCCTCTTTAAGGGTGGCGGAATGCACCGTGGGTGTATCGGCATGGAGGATGCCGGCACGATCCAGCTCCGCCAGTATTGCCATGATGCCACCGGCGCGGTGGACATCTTCAATGTGGTACAGCGGCGTATTGGGGGCCACCTTGCAGAGCTGGGGCACCTTGCGGGACATGCGGTCAATATCTTTCATGCCGAAATCCAGCTCTGCCTCCTGGGCCGCTGCCATCAGGTGCAGGATGGTATTGGTGGAGCCGCCCATGGCGATATCCAGGGC
>JAWVYU010000332.1:0-5809 GCA_033722575.1 Ketobacteraceae bacterium
CCTGAAAACCGCCACCGGGGCCGAAATCACCATGGAACTGAACATAAAGTGCAAACAGTAAAATAGGCGGTATCAGTACCTTGGCCATGACCCGCAAAAGAATGTGTTCCACCTTAGTCCTCCTCCCTCTCCCCGGGTTTGGGTTTACGCCGGCGGTTGCCAATCAGCGTGAGTACGCCGATGCCTGCGGTAAAAACCACCGTGACTTCGCCGAAGGTATCAAAGCCCCGGTAACTGGCCAGCACCGAAGTGACCATGTTAGGAATACCGATTTCCTTTGGGGATTCTTTGATATATCGGGGCGCTACATGCTGATGAATGGGCGCTTCCGGGTCGCCGAAATGGGGCATGCTGAAGGTGGCGTACATGAGCACGGTGCCGGTAATCAGCACAACAAAAAAGGGCAGGGCCGGCGAATGCTGCGGTTTCTTTTCTCTTCGTGAAGGCAACAGTGCCAGGGTGCTAAGCATGAGTACGGTGGAAATTCCGGCGCCCACCGCCGCTTCGGTAAAAGCAACATCCACCGCATCCAGCGTCACGAAAATGGCGGCTGAAAGCAAACTGTATATACCGAATAGCATGACCGCGCCAAACAGATCGCGCATCATCACTACGGCGATTGCGGTAACGCCAAGCAGTGAAAGTAAAAATATGTCGATGAATGCTTCCATAATTCTTGCCTGCGGAGCTTATTTGGCCGGTCCGTTCCTGGTATAAGGTTGCAAACCGGCGTGTTTTGCCGCTTTTGACAGCGCATGGGTGGCAGTGGGGCTGGTAAAAGCCAGAAAGGAAAATACCATGGCCAGCTTGGCCACCTCAATCCAGGTAGTGGCCAGCAGTGCCAGCCCCACCAGAATCAGGAACGCCGCCAGGGTATCGGTAATACCCACCGCATGAATGCGGCTGTAGAAATCCGGCATGCGGATGATGCCCACAGCGGAGGTCAGCCCCAGAAATGCGCCGGTGATCAGACAAACCCCACTGAGAATGATAAAAACTGTATCCACTGTGGCCTTCCTTATGTGTCCTTGTCTGCAGCCGGATTGTGTTCCCGGTTGTATTCAAAAAAATGCAGCACCGCAACGGTACCGATAAAATTCACCAATGCATAGATCAGCGCAATATCAATAAAGTCCGGCCGGCCATCAAGGTAGCCCAGCACGCAGATAAACAGAACGGTTTTAGTGCCGAACATATTGACCGCAAGAATCCGGTCAAACAGACTGGGGCCCATTAATGCCCTTGCCAGTGCCAGGGCCATAACAACCAGAATGGCGATGGTGGTGATGGTCAGAGTCAACATAAACGGTGCCTATTTTTCCAGCCGGGTAATGCGGCGATCCATGTCGCCATCCTCCAGTTCCCTGAGCAGTGCATAATCAATGGAATGCACCTCAAACTCTTGCTTCTCCTCGTCAATGTCCAGGGTAACGGTGCCCGGTGTCAGCGTAATGGAATTGGCGTAAATCACTTTTCCCATCCGCGATTTCTGACTCGTTTTAATCCGGGCAACGGCCGGTGCGACATTCACTTCCTTGCGCCAGACGCGTTTTACCATATCAACATTGGAGCGCACGGTTTCCCATGCCAGATAAATCCAGTAGCTCACCAGGGCCGGTGTCAGGCGAACGGGGTCAATTTCGTGGTCTACCTGGTCCATACGCACACTGACGCCCATTACCAGCAGAATGGAAACCGCAGCAAAGCCCATAAACAACGGTGTATAGTGGCCGGAAAGCAACAGCCAGAAAACGATCAGTGCGCATCCCAGGGTGAGGTATCGTTTCAAATCTTATATCTCCAAGTTGAGTTGAATCAACCAGTTAAAGGCCATACTTGCAGCATAGGATAACTTTTGAAGTATAACATAGATCAGGCTGTTGAGTTTTTCACCAGTCGGCTTTGGGTGTGATGGCTTTGACTGTTTTCTGTACTGCAGGCGGTTTCAGGGCGCTGATTTCAATATCTTCACGGGAACCGATTTAAAGGCAGGTGTTTTACTGCGTGGATCATGGGCGATATCAGTCAGCCGGTTGGCTTCAGGGTAGTAGGCCAGCACACTGCCCCGGGCGATATCAAAAGACTTGATGGAGAGCTTTTCCATTTTGCCATGGGCGGATAACACATCAACCAGCTGCCCTTCGCACAGGCCCAGGGTGTCCATATCCTCCCGATTCATAAACAGACACCAGCGGCTATCGGTTCCCCGGTAGCTGTCCTGCTCTTCATAAATAATGGAATTGAACTGGCCTTCGCTGCGTACGCTGGCCAGCATCCACGGGTATTCTGCGGTCAGTCTTCCCGTGGGCAGGGGGGTCAGCCGGAACCTGGCCCGTCCGGAATCCGTGGGAAAGCGATTTTCATGCAGTATCCGCCCTTTGATGGTGAACTCCTGATGCGTGCTGCCAATGTCTTTCAATTCCTCCAGCCCGGGAATGGCGGCCGCGATGGCGGCACGAACAGTGTCGTGGGCCCTGAAGGCATCAAAATCCACAGGGCCGTCGGGAAGCAGCCGCCTGCCAAGCTCACAAAGAATGTGGCTCTCCGGCATGACGCCTTCCAGCCGATCAATGCCTCCGTCACTCAGGCGCACGTAATTGAACATGGATTCCTGAGTGGTGGACTGCCATTCCTCGTCCCGTGCGGTGACCGGTAATATCAATGACTCGCTGGATTCCATTCCGGTAATGTGGCCCCGGTTCAGAGTGGTGGTGAGAAACACTTTGAAACCGATCCGGTCCAGGGCTTCACGGGCCCAGTGGGAATTGGGTGTGGCGGCATACAGATTGCCTCCCATGATCAGTGCCGCATCCATGTTGCCTTCGTGGGCCGCCCGGAGACAGGCCAGGGTATCCTTGCCGGGGTCCCGTGGCAGAGATACCTTCAAGTGTGATTCGATATGCCGGAATACATCCTCAGGTAACAGAGGCTTGACCCCCACGGTGCCGATACCCTGCACATTGCTGTGGCCGCGAAGGGGCAGCAGGCCGGCACCGGTTTTGCCGATCTGGCCGCGTAGCAGCGCCAGATTAACGATGGCCTCCACATTGTTGACGCCATTCAGGTGATGGGTGATACCCATGCCCCAGGTAAATATTGTGCGTTCCGAGCGGGCATAACGCTGCGCGATGCTCTCAATCTCCGCTCTGGAAATGCCACTGGCCTCACAGATGGCCTCCCAGCTGATGTCGTCCAGCATTTGCCGGTAGTCCTCGAACCCTTCGGTGCAATCAGCGATAAATGACTGGTCTGCCAGATCAGCCTCCAGCAACGCTTTACCCAGGCCATTGAGCAGGGCAACATCGCCATTGATTCTGGGTTGCACATAGTCAGAGGCTATCCAGGTGCCACCGCTCAACATGGAGCGGGGACTTTTGGGTACCGCAAATCTCACCAGGCCTGGCTCCCGGGCCGGGTTGATGACAACCACATGGCCCCCGCGGTCACGGCAGTTTTTCAGCTGGTGCAGCATGCGCGGGTGGTTGGAGGCGGGATTGGCACCGATAACAAATACCAGATCCGCGTGTTGCAGATCCTCCAGCTTGACGCTGGCAGTACTGATGCCCAGTGTGCTTTTCATGCCGGCACCGGTGGCCTGGTGACAGTAGAAGGAGCAGTTGTTGATATTGTTGGTACCATAAAGCCGGGCCAGCAGCTGGAGGGTGAACCCCGCTTCATTGGACGAGCGGCCGGAACTGTAGAAAAAAGTGCGCGCCGGCGCAGTGGTGCTGAAGCGGCTGGCCGCCAGCGTCAGGGCTTCTTCCCAGTTCAGGGCTGCGTAGTGATCACTGTCGGCCGCCTTGAACAACGGCGTATTCAGCCTCCCCAGGTGTTCAAGCTCATGATCGCTGAGTTGCCGGAAATCCTCCAGGGAATGGGTAAACACCGCGCCCGGTATGGGTGGCTGAATATCCGTGGACTGCGCCTGAATGCTTTTGTTGCATACCGAGGGAAATTCGCCGAGTTCATTGACCATGCCTCCCCGCTGGCCGCCCATGCCCAGACCGCAGGCCTTGCAGGCATTTTGGCTCTTGAGGGCCCTGGAGGATTGTTTGAGTCCGATACGCTTCACCGTGCGCAGGGTATAAAGCACTTTTTTCGGGCCACCCCCCACGATTTTTACGGTACCCCGGATGTCACTGTCTGCCATGGCAAAACCTGTGTTGCTGGATATGTATCAGCCCTTTACCTTATGGTAGTCCCTCCGGCGCTTGAATACGTAGTTTGACTTAGCTGGCATGAAGCCGGGGTTTTATGATCCAATGCCAGTCATTCATGCCCTGAACCTGTTATTGTGGCCGGAAAAGGATAACTGACTGTCGACGAATTCATGGCAACATCAGCGGACATCACAATTAAAAGCAAAAAAAGCAAAAAGATCGGCAAAAAGTCCAACCGTGTCATTGTGGTGGCGGCCCTCGTTGTGGCGATTGTCATACCTGTAAGCCGCCACCTCCTGAAAACCGGTGATTACATTCAGGCTCTGGCACCGGGGCGCTTGCTGGAAGCGGTAAGTGGCCATCATGGGGGTCTGTTTAAAAATACCCGGGTTCTGTTAGTGCATTATTCTCCCCGTGGGGCCACCGGTGTGGTGCTTAATGAGCCCCTGATACATGGCCTGTCCCGCTATGAGAATCCTCCGTCCCTGTCGCTGTCCGATACCGTAAAAGAATCTCTTTTCTGGGGAGGCCCCCTGGAGATCGATCAGGCTTATCGGGTGATCCAGGGATACGGGGACCAGCCTTTTGTACGAGTGCTCGCCCATGCGGAGGAACCGGTGAGTGCGCCTGACAGGATTTATCTGGGGTTCGCAGGCTGGAACGCCGGTCAGCTGGAGCGTGAGATCCGGCGCGGCGACTGGCGTGTGCTGCCGGATAAGAGGGAATGATAATTAAAATGCAAAAAGGAAAAGATAAACCGGGTGTTCAGCGGTGCAGAATCAGGATCAAGACCAACAGATGACCACAACAGATAATAAAGCGCTCACCGGCGCAGGCATCAGCAAGCAGTACCAGGACAAGGTAGTATTGGACGGGCTCGATATACATATAGAACAAGGGGCGCTCTATGCATTGCTCGGCCCCAATGGGGCCGGCAAATCCACGCTGATCGGCATCCTCTCGGGTTTGTATCCACCCGATGCGGGCGAGATCCGGGTG
This sequence comes from Ketobacteraceae bacterium, assembly GCA_033722575.1. Lineage (GTDB taxonomy): Bacteria > Pseudomonadota > Gammaproteobacteria > Pseudomonadales > Ketobacteraceae. The sequence continues at coordinate 5,160 of JAWVYU010000332.1, forward strand.
CTGGGATTTGACCCGGTCAGGGCACCCCTGGAGGTGAAACGCCGCATTGGCATTGTGCCGGAGGAACTGGCCCTGTTCGAACGGCTCACCGGATTCCAGCAGCTGATGTTCTGCGGTCGGATGTATGGCCTGTCAGAAGCAGAAGTCACCTCCCGGGCACAGGAGCTGCTGCGACTGACGGATCTGGAACAGGCTGCGTCCCAGGTAATTGCCAACTATTCCAAAGGGATGCGGCGGCGTCTGGCCATTGCCACGGCACTGATTCATGGCCCCAGTCTGGTGTTTCTGGATGAGCCGTTCGACGGTATTGATGTGATTGCGGCTCGTGTCATCAGGGAGCTGCTGGAAGAATTGCGCCGTCAGCAGGTGACCATTTTGCTCACCACCCACATTCTGGAGGTGGCTGATCGTCTGGCTACTCATGCCGGAGTGCTGTTTGCGGGCAAGCTCCAGGACCAGGCAGACAAGGCCACGCTGTTGCAGCGCTACCAGAGCCGGAACCTTGAGGGGGTATTCCAGACCCTGGTGCCGGTAACCGGTAACGAGCGGGCTTCGTTATCGTTCTATCAACAGGAACCATCCCCATGAAGCAGGGTAACGCGGATACACGCCCGCCATTACCCTGGTTTGCCCGCCATGTCGTGCTGCTC
>JAWVYU010000333.1:0-5777 GCA_033722575.1 Ketobacteraceae bacterium
CACTGTGGGTGGGCATGGCAGCCAGGGGAATGTTGATGGTTTTTCGCTCGCCGGGGCGGACTTCCTCGCCACCGATCACGACGCTCTGGTTTTTCATAACACCTTGATTCATTTGTCTGAAAATAGCCTAAGTGTATATGAGCCCCACAATACAGCAACTCCGGGGTTGATCCAGTCGTGGTCACCTGTATTAGTATGAGCGGCAACGATAAGAGGTATATGTATGACAGGTCAGCGGCTGCCGGGAGGCTAATATGAGTGTTCAGGCTTTTATGACCCCGAACCCTGTGGTGGTGACAATGGATGATTCCCTGGGCAAATTAAAGGAAATTTTTGATTCACATCAGTTCCATCATGTACTGGTGGTGGAAAATAATGTGCTGATGGGAGTGGTATCTGACCGGGACTACCTGAAAGCCATTAGCCCCAATGTGGGTAAAGACATTGCGACCCGTAAAGAGCTGGCCACACTCAATAAACGGGTCCATCAGATCATGAGCCACAGGCCGGTAACGGTGTGTGGCACGGATTCCGTTCAGGTGGCGGTCGATAAGTTCCGGGAGCATAATGTTTCCTGCTTGCCGGTGCTCAGCGGCCAGGAAAGAGTGATAGGCATACTGACATGGCGTAACCTGCTCAAGGCCATGCGGGTTAAAAAGATCCACGGCTGAGCGGTCTGCGCTGTCCTGACAGCAGGGGGAAGTACTTACGGTGGAAAATATTCATATCATGATGGCCGGCATGACCGCGGTTATCCTGTTTGTGTTCGGCCTGGAAAATTTTTCCAAGGAAATCGAACGGCTGTCTGGGGAACGCTTCAGGAAATTTCTGGGTAGTGTTACCAAAGTGCCGGTAATTGGCCTGGTCATCGGGGCGCTGGTAACCGCTATTATTCAATCCAGCTCGGCAACGTCGGTAATTGCCATCAGTCTGGTCAATGCGGGGGTGTTATCGTTCAAAAACAGCCTCGGTATCATTTTTGGTGCCAATATCGGCACCACCATTACCGCTCAGCTGATTGCCTTTAAACTCACTGCATTTGCGCCGATATTTATTATTATCGGCTTTTTAATGAGTATTATAAAAAGCCGATATTCAATCTTCGGTAAAGCTATTTTCTATTTTGGTTTCGTATTTTTCAGCCTGAACCTGATATCTTCATCGCTTCAGCCGTTACAAAGTAACGAAGCACTGATTCAGGCACTGACACAACCACAAAACCCCATTTTTGCCATTCTTTTCGGTTGTCTTTTTACAGCGGTAGTTCAGTCCAGTTCGGTCACCACGGGGCTGGCAGTAATTTTTACACAGCAGGGCATGCTTAGTCTGGAAAATGCAGTGCCCCTGATCATGGGTGCCAATATCGGCACCACCGCCACCGCTCTGATCGCCATGTTCAGTATGGATGTGGCTGCGAAGAAAACCGCCATGAGTCACTTTCTGTTCAACTTTATCGGTGTGCTCATGTTTCTGCCGTTGCTTTTGCTTTTTGGTCACAAGCTCAACGAGGTTACTGTGGCGCCTGCGGTGGCACTGGCCAATATTCACCTGGTTTTCAATGTGGCGGCCAGTGTGATTTTTATCATTTTTGTGGGACCTTTTTCCCGTGCGGTAGATCGCATGATGGGAGAGGGCAAAATGGACTTCAGGCGTCTTGATATGCCGAAGTATTCCGCCGAGGAAACCTTTGCCGAGGTGTCTGCCAGGCTGCATGCAGGTCTCGGGCCTCTGCTGAGCTTTCTGCAGGAAAACTATAACCTGGTGTCACTGAGCATCGAAACCAATTACCGGAGCATTGCTGAAGCAGCCGGCAAGCGCATCAAGTACATTGATTTTTTCAAAAAGGAAACCATAAGCTATTTTTCCCGGGTTGCCACTGCTGTGACTGACGAGGATGAATCGCGGCAGCTGATTGCACTGATTAACCAGTATGATTATCTGTTCCAGATACATGATTCCATCACTGATCTTTACGATACCAAAAAGCTGGTGTCCGAGAGTTATGTGGAAATACGCAGCGATATCCTGCTGCTGATCCGCGAACTTTCCGGTGACACACTGAAGTTGTTCAATGCGGTGCATCGGCATCTGCAGGATCCCGCTACAGATGAAATCAAGCCGGTATCCCAGGAGCTGCAAGCGCAAATAGGCAAGGTTAACAAGGATCTGTTGCGCCTTCTGGCAGATCCGGAACGAAGGGATGCCAGCGCCCTGACCAATGTTGTGACCTATTCACAACGGCTGAAAGACAAGTTGCTCAACTTTTCAAAAATTTCCGAATGAGATTATTGTCATAAAGCGTTTTGCTGCCTGAGTATCTGCTCAGCGTCAGATAGTGTGGTCATAGTATCAGATGCGCATGGGCGCAGGGAAAAGCATGATTTACGCTCGTCCAGTACAAGGGCTTTTAATTAATCAATTGGTGAACACGCAGTGCTGACTGCCACGGTATACAAAAATGGAAAGCGAAAAAAATAGGGGTGAGGCCTGGGGGCGCTCACCCTGCCGCTAAAGTAGAGGGTACTGCTTTTATTATTGTTATTATTAAATTTTTATGTTTTCTATAGAGTGTTATTGAATTGTTATTGTTGTTTTGCCGACAAAGCGGCTCTCGCCCTGGTTCTCCCTCGCGTAATTCAGTTGTATGGTGTCAATGCTGCCGCCGGTGTCGTCCCTGGGGCCTGAGGTGTCCTCAAACACGATAGCCAGTGTGTTCGGCGTACCCGCAGGGTTGAGCATGTCCACATTCACCGGAAAATCATCCGGGCTGGTGTTCATCCACATGTCCCGCTGCGCTCTGCCCCAGAAACCCCGCTCCAGCCAGCCGGTATCGGAAATCCAGCGGCCAATCAGGCGGCCATTGACAAAAATCGTGGCTTTGGCGTTTTTACCCTCCAGCGTCAGCACCACCGGTGCATGAATGCTGGCAGGATCTGGTAAATCGGCACGATCAAAATGGGTGCGGTACCAGAGTACATCGCCTTTTTCCAGCTGCCCTGGAAGGCTTATGGCGTCCCAGTTGCTGTCATCAAAGTCCGGATCCTGATAGCCCAGGGTTTCACCGCTCAGGTCTTTTTTCACGCTCCATTTATTCAGGTCGCGCCGGCCCAGTTTCGCTCTGCCAAACAGGCCCTTGATGGAATCAAAGCCCACGGCGGGAATCTGAGCCTGGGTGAAGAGCAGTTTGCCGCGGGGAAACATGAAGCTGCCGTGGCCCCAGATTTCGGTACGGAAGGCGATCACGTTTTTGCCGCGTTTCAGATAACGACGAATGCTGGGGAAGCGGTAATCGCGGTTTTTGCTGTCGCTGTCGATCTCTGTGCCCAGGGGGGCAACGGTGGTAATGTAATGGCCGTTCACATAGATGCCGACAATATCGCTGGCATGTTCAACATACAGGTCCGCCGGTTCCCAGAAGGGCAGCCCCCACCAACCCAGGTTGAATTCGGTGCGGTACCAGGCGTGGCCTTTAATAATGTCATTGTGTTCCAGCGCAACAGGCTCGCCTTCCCAGTGGATCCAGTCGCTGTCGGTGCCTTTCAGGCTGGCTTCGTCTTTGTCGTTTCTGGCTTTACCCAGGGTTAACAGCTGACTGTCCAGGGAAGGTGCCAGCACACTCATACCGTTATAGAAAACAGCGCTCTGGGTGTTCGCATCGTAGCTCCGTCCCGCAACAAAGCCGTTCAGGTCGTAAACGGGAGTCGGGGAAATCACCAGGTAGGGCCGGTCGACGTCGCTGTACTCAATGTCGAAACCGTCATTTTCGGCTAACACCAGCTCCGGACCGGCAATCAGCACGTCTTCGCCGGTGGCAGGGTTGTTCTCAATCCACACGCGGCCTGCGGTCGGGCTTTCCGTGATCAGCAACCTCAGCCGGGTACCGTCGGTCAGATCAATCACCGCCTGCTGGTAATCGCTGTGGCCGTAGCTCAGCACCAGATGACTGCTGCTCTGCTCCCGGACTACCACGGAGTCATCCAGATAGCGCACACCGGCAACGCCCGGCAGATCTTCCAGGGCGATTTCACCTTCGCTGCCGGGGTTGCCATGCACCACCACCAGACGATCACCGTTAAAGTCGGCCACCGTCAGCAGTTCGCTGGTGGTGTAACTCAGGGTGCCCCACTGCTCCTGTTCGGACACCAGGGGTAAATCCGTTACCAGCACCATGGCGAAACTGGTGTCCGGGTCTGAAAACTGGCCTGGCCCCACATTTTCCTTGATGGGCACGGTGAGAGTGGTGTATTGGGGGAACTGCCTGCCTTCCAGGTCAATAGAGAAAGGCGGCAACGTTTCCGGCTCGCCGGACATGTTTACCAGATTGATGAACCGGCTGCCGGCAGCACCTTCCAGCCAGTAATGAATGCGGTTTTCACCTTCAATGGCGCCAAGATAGGGTGAATCGATCAGCAGGCGCCCATCTGCCTGGGGCAGCTCACCACTGCGGTTGGCATGCAGTGCGGGCGCCAGATAGGGCTCTACCGCATCGTAAAACAGGTTGTCCCGCCGGAACTCATAGAAGTTTTCCCGGTGCACGCCGGACGGGCTCACGGCACCGCCGTAGTCGATCACGTTATGGAAATAGCCCACAGTGGGCGACAGGAACCCGGTAATGATATTGCTCAGGTCAAAATCAAACAGCCGGTCCACAATATCGCTGCCGTTGGCGTTGAGCACCACGGAATTCAGATAGCCTTCCTGGTGCATGCCGAAAATGTTAAAGGGGAACAGGGCATCAAAGCCGCCCATTACCATGCGCTTGATACGCACCGGGTCGCGGTCGGTTTCAGTGGTGCCGCTGGGAAAGTCCACGTAAACCCCGTCGTGCTTGTCGGGGTTGTGCATGCTTTTCAGCAGGTCGTAGGCCACTTTTTCCGGCATCTCGCCACCCAGGCCGTTGTAGACGTTGGGAATGGGAATAATCCCCGGCACATTCCCCATGGCGGTGGTTTTACCATCGCCGGGGCAGGTGGCCAGGGGCACATCAATGCCGTCCTCCCATACGATGTCACGCAGGGCGGTAAAATAGGGTTTGGTGGGCTGCATGGCAAAGAAGGGGCGTTCCGGACCCCCTTCGTAGCGGGTCAGCTTGTCTGCCTCAAAGAAAATGCTGAACCAGTTATATTCGTTTTCCAGGGCGTACAGAATAATGGGGCCGCCGTTGCGGGCCAGATAGGGTTCAATGACCTCGTTCAGGCGGCCCAGGTAACGTTCCACGTAATACAGGAAATCGGGGTCATCGGTGCGGAAATTGGGTTTGCCGTCGGCCGCCACGGACTTTTTAGTGGAAATATCCATCAGCCAGCCGGGCACGCCGCCGCCGTCTACCTCATTGGTGATGTAGGGACCTGGCCGGAAATACACAAACAGTCCGAGCTCCTTACAAAGCTCCAGAAATTCGCGGATATTGGGGTCATCAAAGTCGAAAACGCCTTCTTCTTCCTCGATCTGGTTCCAGGCGATGTAAATGTCGACGGTATTGAACCCCGCTGCCTTGAAACGCACCAGTCGATCCCGCCAAGCTTCCGGGGGCAGGCGGAACCATTGCACGGTGCCACCACGCAAGAGGCGGTATTCACCATCAATGATGAATCCTTTCTGATCGGTTTCTACGGTATAGGGTGTGCCATCGGCAATTCCGGCACTGGCATTCATTGCACCCAGGCTACTCGCGAGTGCGATACTGACAGCTAAGGCGGTTAGTTTCTTCATGGTATTATTCTTGAACTCAGTAATGATTAACGGCAAAGACGACAGAGTCGTGAAAACTGACCCGA
>JAWVYU010000334.1:0-5735 GCA_033722575.1 Ketobacteraceae bacterium
CAGCAGCAGATCAAAGGCGGCCAGCATGGCCATAAAGAGTGTGGCGCCCTCTTTGCTGGCAACACTGCTCAATGCGGAAACGGTTTTGATATCAACGCTGGCAGTGGCCGACGCACCGTTAATGGTTTGCACCGCAGGCCGCGGGTAATCGGTGGGCAGATCCAGTACCGCAAATTCGTTATCCAGTTCTTTACGCCAGTATGCGATCTGCTTTGCAAGCTCCTCGCCCTGCAGCCATTGGCGCTGCCAGGCAGCGTAGTCCACATACTGGTAATCAAGCGCCGGTAACCGTGGCTGCTGCCCCTGGGACAAGGCTATATAACTGGCTGCCAGCTCCTGCACCAGTACGTCCATGGACCAGCCATCGGAAACAATGTGGTGCATTACACCCACAAATATCCAGCGCTGCGGTTGGCCATCCTGGTGGCATTTCAATAAAGTCGTTCGCAACAGGGGATCCTTCGCAAGATCAAAACCGCGATCAGTTTCCTTATCAATGTACGATTGAACGGCCTGTTCCTGCTCCTCTACGGCTTTACCGCTCAGATCAACAATGCTGACTTGCCATTCCCGGGGTTCATGAATTATCACCACCGGCTCGTCGCCCTGCATAACGAAGTTACTGCGCAATGTTTCGTGGCGTTTCACCACTTCAGTAAGGGACTGGTTCAGTATTTCCACATCCAGCTCGCCGGTCAGCTCCAGCAACACCGGCATGTTATAGGCGGCAGTGCCCGGATCCAGCTGATCAAGCAACCACAACTGCTGTTGCACGAAAGACAGTGGCAGACGTTCGTTGCGGGAAATCTTTTGCAGCGGCGGCACCTGCGAGTGATCGCCCTGGGCGAGCAGTTCATCGATAACCCGGGCAATGGTTTCCACAGTGGGTGATTCAAACAGACGCCGCAGGGGAATATCCACGCCATAGTGTTTTTTCAGGCGCGATATGACTTGTGTTGCCAGCAGTGAATGGCCACCCAGCTGGAAGAAATCCTGATCGGCACCCACGGCCTCTGCCCCCAGCACCGTTTTCCATACATTGGCTACGGTGATTTCGGTTTCCGTTGTTGGTTCGCGGGTGGACTGGTCCAGCGCCACATCTTTCGGTAATGCTTTGCGGTCTACCTTGCCATTGGGTGTTAACGGGAATTTATCCAGCACAAACCACACACCCGGCAGCATGTGGGTTGGCAACAGATTGGCTGCGTGTTGCTTCAGGTTATCCAGCCATGCCGGGTTATCCTGCTGAGCACTCACCACCCAGGCAAACAGCATGTCGCCACCGGCAGTTTTTTCCACGGCCACCAGGGAATCCGTTACGCCCTCGAATTCATTGATAACGGCCTTGATTTCCTCCACCTCAATACGGAAACCCCGCAGCTTGATCTGATGATCGCGGCGGCCCAGGTATTCAATGGCGCCGTCGGTACGGTAACGCACCAGGTCTCCGGTACGGTACAGGGTATCTTGGGTGTCAGTGAACGGATTCTGGATAAATACCTGCCCGGTCAGCTCCGGGTTGTTCAGGTAGCCGGGCCCCACACTGTCGCCACCAATGCAGAGTTCACCGGCTCCGCCCACCGGCATCAGTTCATTATGATCCCCCAGAATATACAGGCGCACATTATCAATGGGCCGCCCAATGGGTAACACCGGATAGTGCGAGTCCTCTTCCAGGTCCACGGTATGCACCGCCGCAATATCGGTACACTCGGTGGGCCCGTAACTGTTAATGAGCTTGCAGCCACTGAAATTCAGCCAGGGTTTAAGCCGTGGCAGGTTAATGGGTTCACCACCCAGAAACAGGTGCCTCAGGCTTTCCAGTTTGTGCCAGTCATCGGGGTCATCCACCAGTGGATAAAACGCACTGGGTGCGCAGTTAATCCAGGTGACCTCATGGTGGTGAATGGTGTCCAGCAGTAACTGCGGATCAAATTCCTGAAAGTCGGGAATCGTCAGCGAGGCGCCTTTGATGAGGGGGGCAAACAGGTTCTTTTGCGTCAGATCGAAACCGAGGGCACTCATCAACAGGATGTTATCCCGGGCATCAAGATCATAATCCCGGCAGTACCAGTGCTGCAGGTTAACCTCGGCGTAGTGATAGGCACCGGTTCCCTTGGGTCGTCCGGTGGAGCCGGAGGTGTAGATCATGTACAGCAAACGCCGGGGATCCGGTTTAACGGATGGCTGGCTTTGCCCCGGCTGCGCAACGCAGGTTTCCACCGCAAGACATTGCCAGTCTCCTTTCGCAAGCTGGTCGATCAGTGCCTGACGGGATACCACCAGCGCAATACCGGCATCCTCAATTATGTAACGGATACGGCCCGCCGGATAACTGGCGTCCAGCGGCACATAGGTGGCGCCTGCTTTCAGAATCCCGAGAATGGCCGGCATCAGCTGAAGATGCCGGTCAAAGCACAGGCCCACCTTGTCATCGGGTTTTACACCCCGTTCAATCAGGGTAGCGGCAACGGCACTGGCCTGTTCATTTAAGGCTTTATAGGTCAGCACCTGACTGCCACAGCGAATGGCAACGGCCTCCGGGCTTGTATTGCACTGCTTTTCGATCAGCTCCTGCAGGGTGACCGTGGCATCGTATTCCTGCCGGGTCTGGTTCCATTCCGTGAGCTGCTGCCGGGTTTCCTGTTCACTGAGCATGGGAAGCTGACAGAGTGGCAGATCGGGGTGATCGACTATGGCCTGCAACAGTGTCTGGAAATGCTGAATCAGTCGCTGAATGGTTTCCTCGCGGTACAGGGCCACGCGATAGGCAAAGACCCCCGCCAGGCGCCCTTCCGGATTCAGTCCCATATTCAGGCTGAGATCGAACTTGGCGTCGGTGGCTTCGGCCTCAACCGGCGTCAGGTCAAGTCCGGGCAGGCTCAGCACTTTGGATTCGCCGATGTTCTGAAAGGTAAACAACACCTGAAAAACCGGCGTGTGAGTCAGGGAACGTTCCACACCCAGTTCATCCACCAGCCGTTCAAACGGAATATCCTGATGATCGTAGGCTTCCAGTGCGGTCTGCTCCACCTGATACATCAGGTCCTTGAAACTGGCGGCCGGATCCAGCTGGTTGCGAAATGCCAGTGTATTAACAAAAAACCCGATAATGGGTTCCAGTTCGGCCCAGTTCCGGTTGGCGATGGGTGAACCCACCACAATATCCCGCTGATTGGTGTAACGGTAAAGCAGTGTCTGAAAGGCCGCCAGCAAGGTAATAAAGGTGGTGCTGCTGTTTTGCTGACTCAGGGCTTCCAGCCGGCGGCTGAGTTTTTCTGACAGGCTGAACTCAATCACCGCACCGCGCTGATCCGGTTTGGCGGGCCGCGGGAAATCGGTGGCAAGCTCCAGCACCGGCGCATCTGCCAGTTTTTGTTTCCAGTAATCGATTTGCCGCTGGAGCACCTCGCCCTGCAACCAGCTTCGCTGCCAGATAGCAAAGTCTGCGTACTGCAGCGGTAATTCCGGCAATGGTGAAGGCTTGCCCTGCTGAAAGGCATGATAAAGGGCGGCAATTTCCTGCATCAGAATGCCCATGGACCAGCCGTCACTGATGATGTGATGCTTGTTGGCCAGCAACACGTAGTCGTCATCTGCCAGCTTCAGTAAGCGCGTGCGCAACAAGGGGCCCTCGGCCAGATTAAAAGGGTGTGAAGCCTCGGCAACGACCCGCTCATGTACTTCGGCTTCCTGTTCATCGGATGCCAGATGGGAAATATCTTCCACCGGCAACCGGTAATCCACGGAAGCCGCAATCACCTGTACCGGTTCGTCATCCACCATGTCAAAACGGGTGCGGAACACGTCATGTCGATCAATGATGGTGTGAAAAACCTTTTCCAGCAGCCTGGGTTGCACATCGCCCTGCAGGCGCACCGCCGCCGGCATGTTGTAAGCCGTATTTTCAGGGTCCAGCTGATCCAGCAGCCATAATCGTTGCTGTGCAAATGACAGGGGAATCTTGTCCGGCCGTTCCTGGGGTTTAAGGGAAGGGATATCGCCAATTCGCTGGCAGCGGTGGATGGTTTTTGCCAGACCGGCAACATTGGGTGCCTGAAACAGTTCCCTTACCGACACATCCACACCAAAGGCGCGACGCACCCGCGACAGAATGCGAGTGGCCAGCAGCGAGTTGCCGCCGATATCGAACAGGTTATCCATCACGCCGATCTGCTCAACTTCAAGCACCTGCTGCCATATCTGCGCCAGTTGCCGTTCCACTTCATTGCGCGGTGGTACGTAATTCTGTTGGCCACCCACCTCCGGTGCGGGTAGTGCCTTGCGGTCAACCTTGCCGTTGGGGGTAAGGGGCCATTCTGCCAACACCACCAGCGCGGAAGGCACCATGTAATCCGGCAAATGCAAGGCCAGCTCTTCACGCCAGCCGGTAACATCATCACCGTTGTCGGTAATCACATAGCCGATCAGCTGTTCGTTCTTCAGCAGCACCAGGCCATCGTTCACACCGGGCAGTGCTTTCAGGGCGGTTTCGATTTCCCCCAGTTCAATCCGCAAACCACGCAGTTTTATCTGAAAATCCTTGCGGCCGATATACTCGATATTACCATCGGGCAGATAACGTACCAGGTCGCCGGTGCGATACAGTTTTCCGTCTCCGAAGGGATTGTCCTGAAAGGTTTTCTCGGTCAGTTCCGGCTGATTGATATAACCCGGCCCTACCGGGATACCGGCAATGCAAAGCTCACCCACCAGGCCCGGAATAACCTGCTGATTGCGGTCGTTCAGTATGAGCAAGCGGGCGCCTTCTATGGGCCTGCCAATGGGAATCAGGCGCTTACCCGGCGTGAACCGGTCCAGCTTGTGGTAACACACCACATCGGTACATTCCGTAGGGCCGTAGCTGTTCACCAGCTCCGCCTGACAGGCTTCGCTGGCCAGCCACTCTTCCAGCAACTGCAGCTGAATGGGTTCACCGCCCAGCACCACGTAGCGCAAACTGGTCAGCGGTTTGTATCCCGCAAGCGCGGCGCTTTGTACCAGTGGATAAAAGGCACTGGGAGCACAATTGATCAGTGAAACCTGATGCTTCTGTATCTGCTCAATAAGAATCTGTTCATCAAACAGATCCATCTGCGGGATCACCAGTTTGCCGCCACGCAACAGAGCAGCAAACAGATTCTTTTGGGTCAGGTCGAAACCAATGGCACTCACCAGCAGCGATGAGCTGGTTTCGTCAAAGCCCATTTCGTTCAGATACCAGCGTTGCAGGTTAGCTTCGCCCTGATGAGTAACCTGGGCACCTTTCGGCTTGCCGGTAGAACCGGAGGTATAGATCACGTATATCTGATCCTGGGGCGACGGCACGGTTTGCAGGTTGTTAACCGGTTGCTCGTTAACAGGTGAACTGTCCTGATCAATCACACAAACCACGGCATCGGTTGCCGGAATCACCTCTGCCACTTTTTGCTGGGTCAGAATTACCGGTGCGCTGCTGTCTTCCACCATATATTGCAGGCGCTCGGCGGGGTACGCCGCGTCCATGGGAATGTAGGCACCACCCGCCTTTAACACACCCCACACGGCTGTTACAAAGGCTGCGGAACGGTCAAAGCACAACCCCACTCTTTGATTGGCATCCACCCCCTGTGACTTCAGCCAATGGGCGATCTGATTGGACCGCTGGTGCAGATCCTGGTAGGTCATGGTGGTGTTACCTTCTATCAACGCCACCCGGTCCGGTGTTTTTTCTGCCTGCTCAAGGAACCAGTCAA
>JAWVYU010000335.1:0-5694 GCA_033722575.1 Ketobacteraceae bacterium
CCTCATTGTTACAGGAAACATCACTGAACGAGGAACAAAGGGAATACGCCAGCGCGATACAGTCCTCGGCAGAGGTGTTGCTTGAGATCGTCAACGATATTCTTGATATTTCCAAGATCGAGGCAGGCAAACTGGAACTGGAAACGGTGGACTTTGATCTGGACAAGCTCTGCCAGGACGTGGCGTCGGTGTTTGCATTAACCTCGGAAAAAAAGGAAATCGAGTTTCTGGTTTCCCTGAAACCGGGAACGCCGCTGTTTATCCGCGCCGATCCAACCCGTTTGCGCCAGATATTGTTAAACCTGATTGGTAACGCCTTCAAGTTCACCCCTGCGGGGGGCATATACCTGCGGGTATTTCCACTGTCCGAAAATGACAACCAGACCCGCTACACCCTGAAGTTCGAGGTCCAGGATACCGGGATCGGAATGACCAGAGAACAGCAGGGCCAGCTGTTCGAAGCCTTTAGCCAGGCGGACAGCACCACCACCCGAAGGTTCGGGGGCACCGGGCTGGGCCTGAGCATATCCAGATCACTGGCGGAGATGATGGGCGGCGAAATCGGGGTTCACAGTGAGCCCGGCAGAGGTTCAATATTCTGGTTTACTATTCAGTGCGACCCGGCCGATGAGGCGTTCGTGCAGCAACACGAACTCTCGGTGGCATCCCTGCGGGGCAAGCGGGTGTTGTTCGTTGACGATTCGGTTGAGTTTACCCAGGTGGTGCTGGAGCAGGCCAACGGCTGGGGGATGGAGGCGGAAGCCGTTTATCATGGGGACGCCGCGCTGGAAAAGATGGCTCAGGCGGCCAGCCGGAACACTCCTTACGACATTGTATCCCTGGATATGAACATGCCCGGAAAGAACGGCCTGGAAGTGGCCCGGGCCATAAAAGCAAACCCGACCCTGGCGGATACCAGGCTGGTGTTGCTGACCGCCATGCGCATTACCCCACCCAAGGAGGCACTGAAGGAAGCCGGTATCAGTACGGCCATGCAGAAACCGGCATCGGCCAGAGCACTCAAGGAGTGCTTCCTGCGGCTGCTGGGTGAAAAGCTACCGGAACAGCGGGCCCAGGATCAACAGCAACGGCACCCGCTGGAGGGTATCAATGTGCTGGTGGCTGAGGATAACAATGTTAACCAGCTGGTGATAAAGAATATGCTGAAAAAACTTGGCGTACGCTGCACCCTTGCCCAGAACGGCTTCAGTGCAGTACGCCAGTTTGAGGATACCAAAGAACCCTTTGATCTGATCCTGATGGATTGTGAAATGCCCGAGATGGATGGCTTTCAGGCCACCCGCACCATCCGGCGGCTTGAACAGGAGCAGAACCGCAAGCCCACGCCCATTCTTGCCCTCACCGCCCACGCCATGAAGGAACACCGACAGATGTGTTACGAATGCGGGATGGATGATTGCCTCAGCAAGCCCATCGAACTGCATGCATTACAACAGAAATTGCATGAGTTCGCGGGTAATGCTGGCGGCAAAACTCCACATCCCGATGTCTAGCTAACCCTGGCAGGCATTTGTCAGGAACAGTCTTTATTGCCCTGAACCGATATAAAATCCGGGCCCCGCAAATGTGAATGCCGGAAGCCGTTTTCCGGTAAAGTTATGGTACCTGGTTATCAATCAGACGCCACCCTTATAACTTTAGGATAATAATCGAACAGTTAATACTTTTAACCGCACATAAAGGAAAATGCAGCGGTTCAGACTATACCAAAAGTCACTCTTTCTTCTCCTGCTTGTGGCACTTTGGTACCACCTTGTAGTATATTTTTCACCCAGCCAAAAGACTGAAAGCGCTCCGCCAACCCATAACAAAAAAAGTGTGCGTCCGAATGAAAATAATAAAAGGGCTAGTCACCGTTCTGCTCGTTTCCTGTTGCCATCTGGCCGCGGCCTCCGGCATCGCCACCCACCTGATTGTCAGTGAAGAAGCCGCCAGACAGGTTCAGGACGACAACCTGCGGCAGCTGATTCAGACCTACCCCGATGCGTTGCGCAGTTCATCGTCGTTTCCCGATGGCGGTTACCCGCTGGATTATCGCTGGGGTGAACCGGCCCACTGGGCGCCTTTTCAGAATGCCTATATCCCGCGAGTCAAAAAACTGTGTTTCGGAAAATACCTGACCAATGCCTATTGCGGTAAGCTCGCGGTACATCTGATGGGTTCTGTGGGGCACGGCTTTCAGGACCAGGTAACAGACGCCCTGCTGCTCCCCAAAATCGAGGAACAGGATGGCACCGCCGACACCGCAGATCAGGATATCGATTTTTTTGTGATAGCCGATTACCCGAACCGGCAGGCATCCATTCCCCAAAACTGGTTTATTCCCTTCTTCGAATTGTTTTACACCTTTCAGGATATGGGGCTTGGCCGAACCAACTGGCTGGAACTGCTGATTGGTGGAAGCCTGATCCGCATTGGAATGGTGGGCGAATTCGTAATCTTTCCCTTTGGTTATGCAGAGGGTATTCGCAATATTCCCTGGGCCCGGGATAATTACATCACCCATCCCGGCGGCATCAATCAGATGACCACCACCACTGCCCGGCTTTTTGATTACCTGTGGGACCGGCTGAATGAGCAGGAACAAAGCAAACGCGCTACCCTGATGCCTTTTCCGGAGCCCGGCTCTGCCGTTCCCCACCAGAATATCCACACCGATGCCCAGATTGGGGTGATTGCGGACCGGGGAATTATTCCCAACACGGTTACCGGCAGCGACTTTTTCGTGGTGAGTGAAACGGGCAAGAAAATTCCGGGGGTATTCAATATGCGCACCAACCTGAGCAACCCGGTGGCAGAATCACACCTTATTATTTTTTATCCTTTGACCTCGCTGGAACCCAATACGACCTACAGGGTATCGGTATCACCCAATATCAGGGATGAAAATGGCTTGCCGCTGACTCCCGATAGTGGCTTTTCCTGGGAATTTTCCACTTATTGAGGTTCCGCCGCAGACACACCGGTTTGCGGCGCAACGCGCACCGATTTGCCACTGAACAACAGATACAGGGCAGGCACCACAAACAGGGTGAACAGCGTACCTATGCCCATGCCGCCCACCAGAACCAGGCCAATGGAATTACGGGCTGCTGCCCCGGCCCCGGTAACCAGCACCAGCGGAAAATGGCCCGCCATGGTAGCTACCGTGGTCATCAGAATCGGGCGCAGCCGGGTCACCGACGCCTCGATGACCGCCTCTTTGGCGCTTTTGCCCTGCTCCTGCAAATGATTGGCGAATTCAACGATCAGGATGCCGTTTTTGGCCACCAGCCCCACCAGCGTCACCAGGCCCACCTGGGAATAAATGTTCAGGGTGGTGGTCCAGCCATTGGTCCAGAATGGAACCCCCGGTGCCGGCATGTTCAGAAACGTAAAGATCAGCGCCCCAAACAGCGCCAGGGGCACTGAGCCCGCCAGTATCACAAAGGGATCACGGAAGCTGTTAAACTGCGCCGCCAGTACCAGAAAAATCAATGCCATTGCCAGGCTGAAGGCGGGCAGAAACTTGTTGCCTTCCACCCGCAACTGGCGGGATTCGCCGGTGTAATCCACCGTGTACCCCTGGGGCAGGATGCTGGCAGCTTCTTTTTCCAGAAAGCCCAGGGCTTCATCCAGCGGCCGGATAGCCACGCCACTGATTTTCACGGAATTCATCTGTTGCATCCGGTTCAGGGAGCGAGGCTCCACAGAATAGCTGATATCGGCAATGGCATTCAGGGGAATCATCCGGCCTTCCGGGCCGGTAATGTAAAACCCCTGAAGCTGTTCAGGATTGAGACGGTCCGCCCGTTGCACCTGGGGAATCACCTTGTAGCTTCTGCCACTCAGATCAAACCGGTTCACGTGGCCCCCACCCATCAGAATACCCAGGTCGCGGCTCACCTGCGCCATGGTCAAACCCAGATCGGCGACCTTGTCGGGATCAATATGAAGGGTTGCCTTGGGCTGATCATATTTCACATCCAGCTGCGGCGGAAACGCAAACAGGCCACTTTGCGCCGCCGCCTGCTGGATCTTTTTCGCGAAAGACAGTATTTCCGGCGTATCGGCCGTTGCTGCAATCACAAACTCCACCGGGAAATCCCCGCCGCCGGGCAACGCCGGGGGCGCGACCGGAAACATGCGAATACCCGGAATGGCACCCAGTTTTTCCGTCAGGCCAGGCAACATCTCAAACACAGTGCGTTCCCGCTGTTCCCATGGCACCGCTGCCATCGCTGCAAAACCACCAGCGGACCGGGTAATCTGAAACGTAAAGTCCGTTTCCGGTACCTCCATGAACACTTCATTGGCCTGCTTGCCAAAAAACGCTGTCTGCTCCAGGGTGGCATTGGCAGGGCCATCCAGTATGCCGAAAATAATGCTCTGATCTTCCTGCGGGGCCAGCTCCTTGGAAGACAGCATGAACATGGGGATGGTCAGCAAACTGAAAACAATCCATGCCACGTACAAGGGCTTGCGATGCTCCATGGCCTCACTCAGGGCCGAGCGGTAGCTGTGCTTCAGTGACTCAAACAGATTATGCACATACCCGGCAAAGCCCTGCTTATCCATGCCGGTCCTGAGCAGTTTCCTGGCCATCATGGGGGACAGAGTCAGCGCCACTATGCCGGAAATTATCACCGCCCCTGCCAGGGTCAGGGCGAACTCGCGAAACAGCGAACCCGTCAGGCCACCCTGAAAGGCGATGGGCAGATACACCGCCGCCAGTGTGACGGTCATGGAAATAATGGGGCCTATCAGTTCACGGGCGCCGTAAATGGCCGCGTCCTTTGGCGACTGCCCTTCACTGAGGTGGCGCTCCACGTTTTCCACCACCACAATGGCGTCGTCCACCACCAGCCCCACTGCCAGCACAATAGCCAGCAGGGTTAACAGGTTCAGGGAAAAGCCGAACAGCTGGATCAGAAACACCGCGCCGATCAGGGATACCGGAATGGCCACCACCGGAATAATGGCGGAACGCACCGACCCCAGAAACAGAAAAATCACCAGAATCACTATGCACAGGGTTTCCGTCAGGGTGATCACCACCTCGTTGATGGCGTTATTGATATATTCGGTGGTGTCGTAATTCAGCTCGCCAATTAATCCCGTGGGCAGCGCCTTTTTAATCTCGGTCATTTCCTGGCGCACGCGCTCAATCACTTCAATGGCATTGGCATTTGGCAGCGGGAAAATCCCCATAAACACCGCCGTATTGCCATTGAAGCGGGTGTCGGTATCGTAGTTTTCTGCCCCCAGAGTCACCCTGGCCACATCCTGCAAGCGAATGGTCGCGCCGTTGGATTCCCTGATAATCAGGCGCTCAAACTCCCCCACCGTTTGCAGGCTGGTATCGGTGGCAAGATTGACTTTCACCAGCGCGCCCTTGGTCTGGCCCACGGCGCTGAGTACGTTGTTTCTGGCAAGGGCCTGCTGCACATCAGTGGGGGTTACCGTCAGCGCGGCCATTTTTTTCGGATCCAGCCAGATGCGCATGGCAAAGGTGCGTTCACCGAAAATTTCCGCCCGCTGCACCCCCGGCAGTGCCGCCAGTCGTGGCTGAACAACCCGGATCAGATAATCCGTAATCTGGTTCTGTTCCAGAATATCCGAACGGAAACTCAGGTAGGCCGAAGCGAACTGGCTGTCCGCCGACACCACATTGATCACCGGCACTTCTGCCTC
>JAWVYU010000336.1:0-5679 GCA_033722575.1 Ketobacteraceae bacterium
CAGCATGCCCGTGCCTTATTTACTTAACATTCTTGAAATAGGCACCACCCGTTATGGCATTGACCAGCAACTGATACTGAATGAAGCCGGCCTTTATGATCTGGATGATCTCAGAAGCAGGGAACGGGTACCCCTTTACTATGGTTATGCCTTTGTGATGTCCATTCTGCGTCATTCCGGTGATGAAAAAGCGGGCCTGGTTATCGGCCAGTCGCTGGAACTCAAAGCCTTTCATGTCATGGGCTACTTACTGATGAACTGCAAAAACCTGGGTGAAGCAATTACCGTAATACGTCAGTATGAAAAGCTGGCGCTTGAATCCAGCAGCACCCTGTTTTTACAGAACGATAAGCAGGGCCGGCTGATATGGCAATGCCCCTATCAGGGCGAAGAGTCCCGTTACTTTGTGGAAATCATTATAGCCGGCTGGATCAAACATGCCCTTGAAATGACCACCGCTCCCCCTCGTATTCTTGCGATAAACTTTATGCATGGTCCGCCCGGTGATATCGGCGCCTATCACCATGCGTTCGGCGATTGCGAGATTAACTTTAACGCCAGCGAAAATTCAGTGGTATTTCCCCTGCAGGCGCTGGATATTCCCTTCCGGCAATATGACACTGAACTGAAAAAACTGCTGTCTCAGCAAGCCAGAAAACTGCTGGAAGACTTTCAGCATTCGGTGCACTTTGTCTCCAGAGTGCGGCAGCATATTTTTATGCTGATGCAGCGGGACGGCCTGAGCCTGGAACGGGTTGCTGAACGAATGGCGCTGTCGCCACGGGTTTTACACAACCGCCTGAAAAAACAGGGGCTGACTTTTAATTGTGTAGTGGATGAAGTACGCCAGATTATTGCCAACCTGGTGATCAGTAACAACGACATCTCTCTGGTGGAGCTGGGTTATTTGCTGGGCTTTAATGATCAGAGTTCCTTTACCCGGGCTTTCAAGCGCTGGCACGGAGAAACACCGGGAGACTTTCGCCGCCAGATTCACGCCCTGCAAAAAGTCAGCGGTATCATGCCGGCTTACCCGGATATGAACTTGGCCTGAAATACCCGGCGGTTGTTCATTTTGTGCAGGGACAATCCGGATAAATCTGCTTAGAATGCGTCCCCCTGAAACCATGATAAAAACAACAAGGGGACGATATGATCAAGCCAGTAAAATATACCACCCTGGCCACTGCCTGTGCTCTGGCGGTGGCCTGCGGCGGCGATCCTGAGTACAAGATTTTCTGGAATCACGAAGATATAGACCCAAACCAGAAGTCTGCCGGTTTTATTGATACCGCGGACCTGGACGGCGATGGCATCAAGGAAGTGGTGTTATCCACCCTGGTGGAAGAAGGCACGCCGGGTATTGGCAGCACCAAAGGTGCCTTGCGCATTTACAAGCGCAATGAAAGCGGCTGGGATGAACGCATCGTAATCAGCACCGCTGAAGGCATGGGCTTTATCAACAAACCGCAGGTAATGGATCTTAACGAAGACGCCATCCCGGACATTCTGGTGCAACAGGGCTTTATTATGACCGGGGGCGGCAGCTATCAGTGGCTGGAAGGCCCTGACTACGACACCCTCAAAGCGGTCACGCCTGAAACCACCCTGGACAACTCCGACGGCTTTTTCTGGCACCTGACGGAACAGGTCGATCTTGACGGGGACGGCCGCCTTGATCTGGTCACCACCAGCGCAAAGACGCAGGACGTACCGGAACCCCAGGTGCGCTTCGAATGGTACCGTAATCTGGGTGCGGGCAATTACGAGCAACACATCCTGCCGGTACAGGTGGGTGGCGTGGCCCTTACCAGCCACGATGTTGACCGGGACGGTGATCTGGACTTTATCTTTCCGCAATTCTTTACCAGGCCCGCACTGGTCTGGGTGGAGCAGGTCAGCAAACCTTCGGCCTTCAATGACTGGGCTGGCGAGTGGCAGGTGCACAGCATCGATGACACCACCGGCCTGGGTTACTGGACTGTCATGGATGATATCGACGATGATGGCACCCTGGAGCTGGTTTACGGCAACCACAACAATATCAAAAACCCTGAGCTGGTGGATGCCGCAGGCGACCCGATTCCATCAGGCCTGTACTATTTTGAAATCCCCGCCAACCCGATGAGCAGCCCCTGGCCGAAAGTCACCATCGACGAAGGCTACCCGGTGGATACCTTCGACTTCGGCAAACCCGCCAGCCAGGGATCTCCGGGCATATTCGCCGTGGGCGATGTGAACAACGATGGCCGCTCTGACCTCGTGGTACCCGGTGATGGCGCCAACAACCTGTTCTTTCTGGAGCAGCAGGCTGACGGCAGCTTTACGCGCTCAGTCATTGCAGAAGGGGTAATGTATGGTATGGCAAAAATTACCGATATCGAAAATGACGGTGCCGTGGAAGTGGTGGCCGCCATGCACAATGCGCCCCTCAATGCCGGCGAGGTACTGAAAAAGAAACCCGGCAACCTGAGAATCTACTGGCCCTGACCGGGTCGCGGCACCGCCAGCGTGCGGGCGGTGCCGTCAGAATCCCACGCGAAAGCCTGAGGATCTTTTCCAGGCATCCGAAACCCGCCAGAACAATTAACACCCTATACCGGTTAGTTTTGCAATAAAACTGTCATCCAAGGGCAGATCGTGTTGCCGGTAGTCGTTATAATGCTCGCCCATCGAACCCAATACACATTATTCGAACGGTGCTTCATGGATTATTCATTTTTTGACTTTCTGCAACTGGTGGGCGCGCTGGGTATTTTCATATTCGGCATGAAAATCTTCAGCGAAGGCCTGCAGAAAATCGCCGGTCAGCGCCTCAGGGCCATACTCAGCGGCATGACCCGCAATCGATTTATCGGAGTGCTCACCGGATTCGGCACCACGGCCATTACCCAGTCATCCTCCACCACAACGGTAATGGCCGTCAGTTTTGTTAACGCCGGGCTGCTCAGTTTTGTGCAGTCCACCGGCGTGATCATGGGGGCCAATATCGGTACCACCATCACGGCCTGGATCGTGGCCATCTTCGGTTTCAAGTTCAAGATCACCCCCATCGCCATTGCCATCATCGGCCTGTTTTTCCCCTTCATGTTCTCCCGCAGCAGCCGCTGGCGGGTAATCGCCGAGGCCATGGTAGGTTTCGGTATTCTGTTTATCGGTCTGGATTTTCTGAAGGGCTCGGTACCGGACATTAACTCCAACCCTGCCATGCTGGCGTTTCTGGACAGCTTCACGGAATATGGTTACCTGTCCCTGATCCTGTTTGTCATCATCGGAACCATACTGACACTGATCACCCAGTCGTCTTCCGCCGCCACTGCCATCACGCTGGTCATGCTGTTCGAAGGCTGGATTTCCTTTCCTATCGCTGCCGCCATGGTGCTGGGGGAAAATATTGGCACCACGGTCACCGCCAACCTTGCTGCACTGGTGGGGAACGTGCACGCCAAACGCTCGGCGCGCTTTCATTTCCTGTTCAACGTGATCGGCGTTATCTGGATGATGATTGTGATTTTTCCGATGCTGGACCTGATCGATCATACAGTGCAGTTTTTTACGGATAACTCCGTGTCCATCCTCAGTGGCGCCAAGGAAGCCAGCTCCAACGCCACCCTTGGCCTTTCCCTGTTCCACACCACCTTCAATGTTCTGAATGTGATCATACTGTTTGCCTTTGTGCCTTACATGGTGCGGCTGGTGGAATACATTCAGCCCGATCGCGGCGGCGAGGAAGATGAATTCCACCTGCGCTACATTGATCCCGGGGTCATGACATCTCCGCTGATTGCCGTGGAACAGGCGCAGAATGAAATACACCAGTTCACCGAAATCGTGGAAAAAATGCATGGCTGTGTGCATGAGCTGCTGTTTAACCCCCAGGCTGACCACGTAAAGCTTGTGGAGCGGGTACACAAATACGAAGAGGCCACAGACCGGCTGGAAATAGAAATATCCGATTATCTGGTACGGGTCAGTGAGCACACCAATCTGGACCATGATATGACAGCGCAGATGCGTTTCATGCAAACCATGATCAATGATCTGGAACGCATTGCAGATATTTACTATCAGATCAGCAAACTCTGTGACCGCATGAAAGAAGCCAATAACGACTGGCCAGCGGATGCCCGCAGCGATATGGAAGAGATGATGGCAGCGCTTGAAAGTGCCATTAAAAACATGAGCGAAAATGTGGCCCTGGATCCCCATGAGGTATCACTGGATCATGCCATCGACCTGGAAAACACCGTCGACAAGCTACGCAACCAGTTCCGTGAAAACCATTTCAGCCGTCTGGAACAGGGAGCCTATTCCACTCGTGCAGGAGTTACCTTCATAGATGTACTGAACCGGATGGAGCGTATCGGCGACCATGTACTGAACGTCAACGAGTCAGCTGCAGGCCAGCGACTCAAGGATTCAAGAATCGAACGATAACGCCATAACCTGATACTGCCGGTCAGTCACAACCATTACTGACCGGCAGCTTATCCCGGGGTGCGCCTTTCAGGTACACATCAAAAAAATCAAAGCTTTCTTGCAGAGTTTGCTTCAGAAAACGGCCATAGTTGGTGAAGCTCTGCACCAGGCCATTCACCGGCGCTTCCACAAACGCCACGTGACTGGCTTCCTCTCCCATATACTGTCGCATAATTGCCTGGGGCTCGAGTTGCTGTGCCGCCGCGTTGGCCCTGACCCGATCCACAAAATTACAGCCATTCCAGGGGCGAATGGCAATATCCGATTCCCCGTAAATAAACATCATGGGGCGCTCCAGATTACCGTAGGCATTGTTCTGGATGTAAGTGTAAGGTGTCGATGCTACATAGCCCGGGTGAGTCCGGTCGGCATCATCAATTTCGTCGTCATCGTACAGGCCCATGGTTTCAAAAATCTGGTCCAGGGACGCCTGCAGTGTGGATTCCACCAGCAGGAACTCAGGATCCAGAATAACGGTATTGCGGAGATGCTCGTAGGCATCGATCAGGTCCAGGGGCGCAGCAATGCTCACCAGCGCAGCGACAGAATCATCACGCCCCGGATACTGGCCAACATCATCAAAGGCAGCCACATCAGCCTGGCCTGTCAGTCCCAGCATGGTAGCCAGATAGCCACCGGCGGAATGCCCCATCACGCCAATACGGTTCACATCGATATTGAAACTCCCGGCGTTCGCCCGCACATACCTGATGGCGCATTTCACATCCTGCAACGCGGCAGGCCATGAGTAGTTGGTGGCGTCTTCATCGGCGGGGAGTAACCGGTAATTAATGTTAACGGCGACATAATCCCGTTTTACAGCCTCATCCGCATAGGCAGCCAGCTCGATCATATCGCCCCCGCTGAAGCTGCCCCCGTGAATAATCACTACGGCAGGGTGCGGCCCTGGCTTGTCATCATCCGGCATGCTCACTTCCAGCCCCACGCGGTAAGCCGAGCCCGTCACCTGATCATACCCCTCACAATAGGGTTTAAGGGCATGAATGCGGACGCTTTTCACATTCCAGATTTTGGAATGGGCTCTGACAGTGTAACGGGCTGTTTCCCTGATATTGCTGAATTCCAGGGAGCCGGACTCTGCCACGTCCCCGATATCCGGCTCAATGGATACTTTTTCCAGATCCGCCAGTGGTGTGGATTCCGCCTGCCAGTGCAGGACGACAGAATCCCCCTCAAAAA
>JAWVYU010000337.1:0-5669 GCA_033722575.1 Ketobacteraceae bacterium
ATGGCCCCACGGAGGGTACCGCCAACACCTGGCCTGTAAGCCGGGTTAACCACAGCTGCCTGCCATTCTTGTCGTCCAGGGCAACTGCCTCGCCTTCGGCAGTACCATAGACCACCACTCCATACCCGGCATCTACGGCACCGGTAATGCGGTGCTCTGTATCCACTTCCCAGAGATCGTCACCATTACGCCGGTCAAGCTTGGCCACCTCACCCTCATAGGAGGCAACATACACATGGTTTTCAGTCACCGCGGGACGAAGCAACAGGAAGTTGTCTTCAATACCGTCGTCGATATCGTAATCCCAGAGCTTCTTGATCTGAATGGAGGGATCAAATTCAGGCAGCGGCGATGGTGGCAGAATGTCATCATCGTTACTGCAGGCGACCAGTAGAACAGCCAGTACAACAGAAAGTATTCGACGCACGAAGTTGCCTTATTCAGCTACAGCCAAATCATCATATTTCATTTTCAGCAGGGGCAGTTGCTCCGCCTTGTCTCCGGCAGCGTCCAGCGCTTTCCTGTAGGCGGCACGGGCCTTGTCGGGTTGCCCCAGTGCCAGATAAAAATCGCCCTTGGCCTCTTCGTAGGCCGTTGTCTGGGCCCCGGCATCGATTTTTTCGATCATGTTCAGGGCTGCCTGGTGCTCTCCCTGCATGGCCAGTACCCGGGCAAGGCGCAGCTGAATGATCAGGCGGTTCGGTTCTGACTGGTTATTGGTAAGCGCCCAGCGCAGAGCTTCTTCCGCTTTTTCGGTGTTGCCCTGCTCAACCGCGTATTTTGCCTGGAACATGGCTGCAAAAACCGCGTACTGGGTTTCTTTGTGATCGTTGATCAATTGATCCGCCAGATGATTCAGGTTACCCACCTGAGTGTCATAACCTTCACTGCCGGGAGTGGAGCCGGCCAGCTGCTGATTGGCCTGCAGCAATTGCTCGTAAACCGACGAAGCCGCCTCGCCCGCCTGCTGCTCACTGTCTTGCCAGAATTGCCAGCCGAACACCGCTAATATCGCCAGGCCAATACCAATCAGAATATTGTTGCCATTGGTCTGCCACCACTTTTTCATCGCTTCAATTTGTTCTTCTTCTGTGCGGTATACGTCCACTTGGTCTCTCCTATCCGTTCAGACGGCTTTTAAAGTAGTCAGCGATCTCAGACTGAGGCAGGGTAATCTGTTCAGCCTGTTCACGCAAAAATTTCACACCAACGGTCTGGCTGGCAATTTCCTCTTCGCCCAGGATCAGCGCAAACCGGGCCCCACTGTCATCGGCTTTTTTCATCTGTTTCTTGAACTTGCCGCCACCACAGTGCGTCAGCACGCGGGCCTGTGGCAACATTTCACGAACCTTCTCCGCCAACAGAAGCGCCTGCTGCTGGCCGGCCTCACCCATACCCATAATGTAAAAATCCGGGGTATTGCTGAAGCGTGAGTCATCCGTCAGGGTTTCCAGCAGCAATACCAGCCGCTCAATGCCCATGGCAAACCCCACGGCAGGGGTCGGCTTGCCACCCAGCTGCTCTACCAGGCCATCATAACGGCCACCGGCACAGACGGTACCCTGGGCACCCAATGCGTCGGTTACCCATTCAAAAACGGTTTTGCAGTAATAATCCAGGCCCCGCACCAGCCGGGGGTTTACCTCGTAGCGGACACCGGCCTGGTCCAGAACGGCCTTTAGCTGCTCAAAATGGGTTCTGGATTCCTCGTCCAGGTGATCCAGCAATGAGGGGGCATCTGCCAGCAACGCCTGCATTTCCGGATTTTTGCTGTCCAGGATACGCAGGGGGTTGGACTCCAGGCGGCGCAGGCTGTCCTCGTCCAGCTGATCCCGGCGGGCGGAAAGGTAATCCACCAGACCCTGTTTATAGGCGGCCCGGGCCTCGTTGGATCCCAGGGAATTCAGTTGCAGGGTGACATGATCCATCAGCCCCAGCTCGCGCCACAGCCGGGCGGTCATCAGAATTACCTCGGCATCCACATCCGGCCCCTGAAGCCCGAAGGTTTCCACACCGATCTGATGAAACTGCCGGTAGCGGCCCTTTTGCGGCCGCTCGTAGCGAAACATGGGGCCGGTATACCATAACCGCTGGACCTGGTTATACAGCAGGCCATGCTCTTCGCCGGCGCGCACACAGCCGGCTGTGCCTTCGGGGCGCAGGGTAAGACTTTCGCCGTTGCGATCCTCGAAGGTGTACATTTCTTTTTCGACGATATCGGTGACTTCACCGATGGAGCGTTTGAACAGATCGGTATATTCCACGATAGGCAGGCGAATCTCACCATAACCATAGCTGTTCAGCACACGACGGACGCTATCCTCAAGATAACGCCATGTCACCGCCTGTTGCGGCAGAATGTCATTCATGCCGCGAATCGCTTTTATCTTTTTACTCAAGGTGAACCCGTTTCAGCTGGCTTATTCCGTTTTTCAGGCGCGCAATTATAGCGAAACTCCGCAGCGCACACTATGCGCCGATGGTGATCTTGCCGGGAGTTTTGTCGCCGCCGGCCTCCACTTCCGCCACTTTCTCACGGATCTGGCGCTCCAGCTCGTCCACCAGCTGCTCATTCTGCACCTTGTGACTGGGTTTGCCGTCTTTAAAGATCAGATTGCTGGGGGTACCGCCGGTCAGCCCGATATCTGCCACCCTGGCTTCGCCGGGCCCGTTCACCACGCACCCGATCACCGCCACATCCAGGGGCGTCAGAATGTCTTCACAGCGGGCTTCCAGCTCATTCATGGTTTTGATGACATCGAAGTTCTGGCGGGAACAACTTGGGCAGGCCACAAAGTTGATGCCCTTGGTGCGCAGGCCCAGACTCTTGAGGATATCGAAGCCCACTTTCACCTCTTCCACCGGATCCGCCGCCAGGGAAATCCGCAGGGTATCGCCAATACCCTCCATCAGCAGAGCACCCAGCGCGATGGAGGACTTCACGGTGCCGGAGCGCAAGCCGCCGGCTTCGGTCACCCCGAGATGCAGGGGCTGCTCAATCTGTGAGGCGATCAGGCGGTAGGCATCCACGGTCATGAACACGTTGGAGGCTTTCAGGCTCAGTTTGTATTCCTGGAAATCAAGCCGGTCCAGAATATCGATATGGCGCATGGCAGATTCCACCAGAGCCTCGGCATTGGGCTCACCGTATTTGCGCTGCAGCTCCTTTTCCAGAGAGCCCGCATTAACACCGATACGGATGGGAATACCCTTGTCCCTGGCGCAGTCCACCACGGCTCGTACCCGTTCTTCCTTGCCGATGTTGCCGGGATTGATGCGCAGGCAGTCCACCCCTTTCTCGGCCACCGCCAGGGCGATCTTGTAGTCGAAATGAATATCGGCCACCAGGGGCACGCTGACCTGCTTTTTAATCTCACCGAAGGCATCAGCGGCCTCCATGCTGGGCACTGACACCCGCACGATATCCACACCCGCGTCCTCCAGACGGCGTATCTGGGCCACGGTTGCTGCCACATCGGTGGTTTCGGTATTCGTCATGCTCTGCACACTGATGGGGGCATCCCCTCCCACCAGGACATTACCGACCTTGATCTGGCGTGACTGGCGACGTTTTATAGGCGATTCAAAGTGCATGCAATTCTCCAAGCCGGAATCATCGGCCTAACTGGCTGAAAACAGAATAAAATTCAGAATATCGGGGTGGCTACTGGCCGAAGCTGAGACGGGCCACACCGGAACTCCTGGAGGGCGTAAACGCCACCGGGTCCCCATTATATGAAAGCGTGACGGCATTTCCATTACCGAGTTTGACCCTGAAGGGCTCCGTCAGGGTCCTTTGGTATACGGATCCCTGGCGATAAAGGGCAGCATGAATCAGTTCGTCATCCTTGTTGCGGATTTCCACCCAGCAGTCGTCTTCAAATTCCATCCGCAAAACACCCGCGACCCCAGAGTCAACAGCAGAATTTTCCTGTTGGGTTGAGCCGGTACTTTCCGCCTGTTCCCGCAGTGCTACCTGCTCACCAGACGCTGCGGCGGGGGTTTCCGGCATGTCGGATGAGGTCAGGGCTTCGGTGACCGGCTCGATAGCCCTGGCTTCGGGCATTGCCGGCTCAGGGGTATCTTCCCGGGCTGGCGGAGCAGTCTCCCGCTCAATGGGCGGAGGCTCGATCAGCTGGCGTGAGGTCTCCCCGGACACGGCTTCATCGTCAGGGGGGCGGGTTGTATCCGCAACCGGTGCGGCAGACTGGGCAGCAGGCTCCTGACTGGTCGGGGCCGGGCTGTCGTCATCACCGCTCAGGAACAGCCAGATTACACCGGCAAGCAGCCCCAGGACCAGAATAATACGAATCCAGGGAAAGCCTTTGCGGGATTGTTTCTCGGGCAGCGGGTGCTGCTCGTCCATGGAGCTGTGTACACCCGTCTGGTATTCAAATGCCCGAACCAGATCGTCCGCAGGCAGCTTCAGCATGCGGGCATAACTGCGGATATAACCTTTTATAAAGGTGGAGCTGGGTAATGCCTGATAATTGTCGTTTTCCAGTGCCCTGAGCACGGAAACGGAAAGATTCATCTGCTGGGCAGCGGCTTCCAGATCCAGCTTGCGGGCGTTGCGGGCTTCTTTCAGGCGCTCCCCGGGTTTTACCGCCATCAGCGCGGTGTAGCCCGCGTCATTGGCAGGCTGCTCGTTTCGCTGGCTATCAAGCGGCAGGTTACTCATAAATCAGGGCGTTGCCATGTTAGTTTCATTCTCGATCAACTCAAGATATGCCTTGTATTCCGGTGACATGGGGAACAGGTTTTTCAGTGCCAGCGCCAGGCTGGCCAGCTTGTTCTTGTCACCGCGCATTCGGCTGATTTGGATTTCCAGCCACAGTTTACGGGCGCTGGGTTTCACTCCCAGCCTGTCCAGCTGCATCAGATAGGTGGCAGCTGCCTGATAATCTCCCTGTTGAAAGCTCAGATCGGCCATATTGATCAAGGAACGCGGCAACCGGGGATTCAGTTCCAGCGCACGCTTGAAGGCCTTTTCTGCCGCCTCCTTGTTGCCCAGCTCCAGATAGCACAATCCCAGGTTCTCGTAACTCTGGAAACGCCGCCCGTACTGGAAATCCTTGACCGCCACTTCCAGTTGCCTGATGGCATCCTGATACCGTCCTTGCTCGTAGAGGTAGGCCGCATAGTTGTTCCTGGCCACCGAAAAACCGGGATCTTCCTCCAGCGCGGCCTCGTAATGCTTAACTACCTGTTCCGGTTCGTTTTCTACAGTGTAGAACAAAGCCAGCGCATTGTTCACTAATGGGCTGTCAGGGTCTATTTCATAGGCCCGCTGCAAGGTACGGGAAGCATTCTCCATATCCCGCTTCTGCAGATATTTGACACCAAGCTTTGTATATAATTCCACCGCCTTGTCCGGATCCTTGTTACGCTTCAGGGACGATGGCCCTTCCACGGTAACACAGGCCGAGAGCAAAATGGTTGCTGTCACCGTCAAAAAACAACGCTTCAGAGTGCTTTGAATCGTCATAAATCCCTGTGGATTCCCTCACTGTCAGCGATTAAGGCCTGAAATATCATTCACTTCCACTATTTTAGGCTGAATTTTCTGTTGCCACTGCGAAGAACGTCGCGTTCTGTCCTGAACCTGGCCAACTAATTGGCCACAGGCCGCATCAATGTCATCCCCGCGGGTGGTCCGGACGGTGGTA
>JAWVYU010000338.1:0-5619 GCA_033722575.1 Ketobacteraceae bacterium
CCACGAGAAGTTTGGTGACGGCATCATGAGTGCGATCGACTTTTCCATGGAAGTGGAAAAAGAGGAAAATCCCAAAGGTGATCGCGTGGTGGTTACCATGAACGGGAAATTCCTGCCCTACAAATCCTGGTAACCAGAAACCGAACCGAAAGGAATGCCATGATGGAAACACGGCCACCGCTACCGCCCTTCACACTGGAAACTGCCACCATCAAGGTGCGCAAGGCAGAAGACGCCTGGAACCATAAGGATCCGGAAAAGGTGTCGCTTGCCTATACACCGGACAGTGAATGGCGCAACCGCGCCGAGTTCATCCACGGCCGCGAGGAAATCGTGGCATTCCTTACCCGCAAGTGGGCACGGGAGCTGGATTACCGCCTGATCAAGGAGCTGTGGGCTTTCAGGGAAAACCGCATTGCCGTGCGCTTTGCCTATGAGTATCACACCGACAATGGTCAGTGGTACCGGGCCTATGGCAATGAAAACTGGGAGTTTGACGATAACGGGCTGATGAAGCGCCGCATTGCCAGCATCAATGACCTGCCGATCAAGGAATCGGACAGGCTGTTCCATTGGGAGTCCGGCGTCAGGCCTGATGATTACAAGTCCCTGTCTGAACTGGGCCTGTGAATAAAGTATTCACCAGCGAACCGGTCTAGGTTTTAGCAATGGCCTCTTCGGGAGTAACCTTTCGCTCTTTCCATGTTCTGACGTTCCAAACCAGTCCGAGCTTCTCAAAAAGCTTGATCGTAAGGTAAATCAGGTCTACCTGATACCACTTTACCCAGGTACTGGCACTACTGGGATAATAATGATGATTATTGTGCCAGTTCTCACCCAGCAGGAATGGAAACAGCCACCAGACATTAGTGGATTGATCCTTTGTAGGAAGCTCTTTCTTACCCACCCAGTGATTCAGTGAATTAAGCCCCAGGGTGATATGCGAGCACGCCAGGAAACTGTTAAACCCACCCCAGAACAACATTTCAAGTGGGCCCGTATTCAATTCCGGAAAGGACACCTGCATCCACCACCCAAACAATGTGACAAGCACCAGCGACATAGCGAAAACAAAATAAGGGTACCGGTTGAACCACATCAGCTCCGGATCTTTCTTCAGCTCTTTAACGAACTCAAACCTGGTGATGGTCGATTCTTTCTTCATAACCCAGCCCATATGGGAATACCAGAGTGGATATTGCTGGGGCGAATGCTGGTCTTCCGGTTGATCAGAGTATTTATGATGGTGACGATGCTGCGCAGCCCACCACAATGGATCGCGCTGCCCGGTAATGCCACCCCAGATTATCAGAAAAAATCGAAATGCCCGGCTGGTTTCAAAGGCTCTGTGGGAAAAATAACGGTGATAACTGATACTGACACCCATCACCCGAATAATGGTTAACACCAAAAAAACCTGAATGGCAAAAGCACTGGGAGAAAAAAAGAAGCTGCCGAATACCAACGCATGAATTATTAAAAAACGCGTTATCGCTTTACTGTTTTCACTTCTGTCGTTCACGGTACTTCACCTTCTTTCCGCTACCTGCTATTTGTCTTTCCGTTGCCTTTGGGATTTTGATCTGAAATATCGGGGCAGGAAATGCTGCGTATACTCGAACCCTGTAGTAACCAGAAAGTCAGATGCCATAATGCAAGCGGTTGGCCAGCTATAGGAGAGCCCGCTTAGTCTACACCTGATATTCGTTTACAAGTTTGGTTCTTCTGTTGATTTGTGTAACCAGTAACAAGTAAGCTCCAAAGCGCAAAGAAAGACGCTATCCTATCGGTCTATTTATGGTGACACTTCGCGACAAGTTATTCTTACTCAAACATTTTTTATAAGTTTTTATGCTAAAGACGAGACTTTTAAAACAGATTATCTATTAATGCCGAAGATTGATTTACTTCAATCATTTACCGAAATAGCTTTAGTACTGTCGTCATTCATACCCTGATAACAACAACTATTGGCGAGGTACAACGCGATGTATATGGACACCACTGTACTGGCAGGCATAATCACCATCGGCGCCACCATTGCCTTTACCGCCGGCATTGCCGTCTTTATCTGGCAGGACATCAAGAAAAAGCAGCACAAGCACTAGGCTGCTCCCCCGCCAGCCGGCCGGGCATTATTTGAGATTGAACCTGATCTGCTTCAGAAACAGGGCAACTTCCCTCAGGTATTTGCCGCGGTCAAAGTGAATTACGTGGTTGCCGGGAAACCAGTGTATCCGGCAACGGTCCCAGTGATCCCATAACAGGCGGGAGTGCTTGGGCGGCGCCAGGCGATCCCCTGCGCCGCCGATAATCATCAGCCGTTCATTGGGAATCAGCGGCTGATAGGTCAGCGGGCAATGGACGGCCAGCATGTGACGGGCATCCCGGATGCTAAGGTTACTCAGGCGCAGCCCGGCTTTCAGCACCGCACTGGCGGGAAACCACTGCAGCATCAGGTCAAACAGGCTGACCACCGGCAC
This sequence comes from Ketobacteraceae bacterium, assembly GCA_033722575.1. Classification (GTDB taxonomy): domain Bacteria; phylum Pseudomonadota; class Gammaproteobacteria; order Pseudomonadales; family Ketobacteraceae. The sequence goes on from JAWVYU010000338.1 coordinate 2,484, forward strand.
ATTGGGAATGGAAAAATACAGGCGTTCCTCTACCGCCGCCAGCAGCGCCGAGGTATAGCCTCCAAGACTGATGCCCGTCACCCCGATTTTTTCTACACCCTGTGATTCCAGGTAATCCATAAAGATCCGGAAGTCGTACACCGAGTGGGCCACCGTTTCATTGATATTGGAAATTCCCCCGGCAAAGTAGCCGTGGCCGCTGAAGGGCGCCAGGGTACCCTTGCGGGCCCCGTGATGGGGCAGGGTATATAGCAGAATGTCGTAGCCCTGATCATAGAACCAGGGCAGTGCCAGAAACATCCGGTTAAGCCAGTAGGGGTCGGCCATAAAGCCGTGGATCACACAAATAGTGGGCCGCGGTCCGTTATTGTGGCGCCAGTATTGTGCTACCGCCCGCATATTGTTCCGGTTCTTGCGGTAGCGGCCCCTCAGGCTCGGATTAACGGGCACAAAGGGGCTGTCAAAATACAGCAGCTCGCAGGTGCCGTGGGTGGGACGAAAATCAAAAAACCCTCCGGGCCGGGATTTAACCTCCACTGCCCCTTTAACAGGCCTGACAAAAAATGCCTCGGGGTCGTGGCTGTCGGCCTTGCTGCGGTAGATTTCGCTGTCCTTGAAGTCCTGCAAAAGCTGAACAGGGTTGGCGCTCAGGGGCAGAGCCAGGCAGGAAACAAGGCTGGCCGCCGCTGTGCGCAACGCCACGTCTGCGGCCACCGTACCATCCACCAATAACTGGGTACCAAAATTCAGCTCAAAGTCGTCCGGAAACTTGTGGAAACTGGTTTCCAGGTTATCCCACCAGGGCTGATCCGGCATGATTCTGCGGGTATGGCTGTAGGTTTTATTGGCCACCCGGGACACATTGCTTGCTATGCCCATACTGCGCCTCTATCTCACTGTTTTAATTAACTATAGCCGATATTCTGCCGGTAATGACCCGGTGTCAGTTATTGGCCCGTAATGAAGGTAAGGGGGTTTCAGGCACTTTTTGCAACCTGTTTACAATGTAATCAACCAGCTTGTCTATACTGAAAAAATCAGGGGCAAATCCAGTGAAGTACAGGCAGCGTTTGAACTATCCAGGCATTCACACCACGGGGCACTCCCGTCATCAGATCAAACCGGCAATCCGCATGCAGATACTGCGTGTACTGGGACTGCTGTTGCTATGGCTACCGCTGAACGCCCCGGCGAATAACGGCAATGATTACCGGCAGCTGGTGGAGAACTTCCCCGCACAGACTACCGTTATCCATGCCCATGCTGACAACGTTGAAATCACCAGCAGCGCCTGGATAGAGGACACTGAAGACAACTTTACCCTGAACCAGCTGCTCCATGAGATGCAGGACTCCCTGCACCGCAACCAGGGCGATACCCTGAATTTCGGACACAGCGACTCCTCTTTCTGGGTGGGATTCAAGCTGCGTTACGAGCCGGGGAGCGACGCAGAGAGTAAACGCACCTTCCTGCTGGAGCTGCCCTTTCCCCCGTTGCAGCGGGCCACCCTGTACCAGGCCGACGACCAGGGTCGGTTTGAAGCAAAGGACATTGGCTACGACGTTGCCATGTCAGTCCGCAAAATTGCTCACCGCCATTTCGTGTTCCCCATAACCCTGGAAGCCAACAAAACCCGGCTGTTTTTTATCAACGTTATGCGCAAGGGTGGCTCTGTACAGGCACCTCTCCATGTCTGGTCCCAGCAGGACTTTCTGATGCGGGACGGATCCCAGAATTATATTTACGGAATTTTCTACGGCACCCTCTTTGCCATGATTCTTTACAACGGCTTTCTTTATATCAGCCTGCGTTCGAGGACCTATCTTTACTACATCATTTATATTTCCCTGAGTACCCTGGCCTACATGGCGCTCAGCGGCTACGGATTTCTGTACCTGTGGCCGGAATTCCCTGCTATTAACACACTGATTATTCCTTTTATCTGTACCGTGGCCACCGTATTCGGCATGGTATTCTTCAAAAGCTTTTCCAATGTGGCCACCAGGCACAAGCGGCTCAACCTGTACCTGAATTCGCTCATTATCGCAGGGGCACTGCTTGCCTCCGCCATTGTTATTTCCCGTTACCTGCTCAGTCTTTACGTTGTCATCTACATTGGCATCACCGGAACATCCGCTTTGTTTGCTTCACTTTACTGCTGGCGCAAAGGTTCACGGCAGTCCGGATTCTTCCTGCTGGCCTGGACCTTGTTTATTGTGGGCGTGCTTTGTTTCCTTGGCGTGCTGATGGGCTGGATTCCCAGCAATTTCTTTACCCGTCACAGCCTGCAATTAGGCTGCACCACCGAAGTCCTGCTGCTGTCCTTTGGTCTGGCAGACCAGATCAACAATGAGCGTAAAGCCAAATACAAAGCCTTGCAGGAGCAACATAAGGCGGTAGTAAAACTCCAGGAAATGGAATCACAGTTAATGCACCGCGCGCTCCACAGCCGTTCCACCGGCCTGCCCAACCGCGCCCTGCTGCGGCGCAGCCTGGATGAATACTTCGAACAGCAGTACGAATCCGGCATGGTGGGGCTTTTCCTGATTTCCCTGGACAACTTTCATGAATTCAACAAAACCCTTGGCCACAGCACCGGTGACGCGATTCTGAAGCTGGTTACCCATCGTCTGAGCGAGCTTATCGGTAATTTCCGGAATGCGATCTGTTTCGAGGTTTCCGACAGCGACACCCACGCACTGGCCAACGTGGAAGGTGTTACCTTTGGCTTTGCCCTCAAAACCAGTACCCGCGAAAATGCCCTGCAACAGGCTGAAGTGGTACTGCAGGCATTCGAGCGCCCCTTTGAATATCAGGGCATGATTCTGGATGTGGAAAGCACTATCGGTATTTCCATGTACCCTGAGCATGGCGAGGGCACCGACACCCTGCTGCGCAACGCCCATATCGCCCTGGAGGCAGCGGCCGTGTCGAGCAACAAGGTGGCTATCTATACCTCTGAGCTGGACCCCTACAGTGCCAAACGCCTGTCACTGATTGCCGAGCTCAAGGCGGCCATGGAACAGAACAGTCTGCAGCTTTACTTTCAGCCCCAGGTGGACCTGAGAACCCAGCAGGTAACCGGTGCAGAAGTGCTGATACGCTGGATTCACAGCGAGCATGGCTTTATTCCCCC
>JAWVYU010000339.1:0-5609 GCA_033722575.1 Ketobacteraceae bacterium
ATGGCTGGCAAAGCGTTCATCTCCCCAGCATACTACTTTATCTTCCAGTGTCATGCCGCAGGCAAAATATTCTGTCAGTGAAACAATATCAACCGCTGCTTCCGAAAACGATTCCGGTTGGTACTGTATGTACTGACCGACACACTCCACCGTGCCGTTGATGGTCATGCAGATCCTGGTTTTGCTTGAGCTGATGGAATCCACACCATACTGGTCGATTTTCGCCTGCAGTTCGTCGGATATTGTAAGGTTTGATCCCCAGCAAATCAGTTCACGGTTCTGAACCACGCAGGAGTGATAGTTCGTGACCGCGATATCGCTTGGGTTGGTTATGCTGTCAGGAATATTTGAGATGCGGTCGTCTGTCTCGTCCCAGTACCAGCCTGTAATCCAGGGGCTGTCATATTCCCTGGCGCGCCAGCAGCGAACTTTGCGGGGACTGTCGGGATCCTGGATAATGGCGCACACATGGTCGTTACCCACAGCAAAGTCGACTACGTTGTCGGCGGCCAATATATTAGGAGCGACAACGCCTTTACCCCAACAGCGCAGGTCCTTGTCATCATCAAACACACCGCAAGCCTGGGTTTCAGAGGTGGCAATACGGGATGGCGCACCATACCGCTCAAAGTTCCAGTCTTCAAAATCGTAAACGATGGGGCCATTGCCCCAGCAACTCAGTTCATTACGCTTAGTGTTGTCTTCCTGCGTTACACTGTGAATCAGGCAGGTCTGGAAGCTGGCGGTGGCGACGTCCTTGGGTGTGAGGCTTCCTTGCGGTGGCTCAGGCGCATCGTCACCCCAGCAGACAAGACGATTTATCACGCTTTTCCTGTCTCCGGGTAGGGAAATGGTTTTAGGCTGAATCGCACAGGCGTGGGTCTGGGATACCGATACATCTCTTACCTTGCATCCTGCGGCGATAAGAACGGTGACGATTATGAACAGATATTTCAAAGGCATTATTTATCACTCCCTGTTTACTTCCATGATGGGTAAAAAAGAGACAGGAAGGGCGTAAAACTTTGCAGGTTATCAGGCCAGAAAACGGCGGGGTCCGTTGTCCGGCCCAATAAAGGCTCAGTTAAACTGGGTAAAATCCGGTTTGCGTTTTTCCATAAAAGCTGAAATGGCTTCCTTGGCTTCCGGACTGCGCAGCATTCTGGCGAAATAGTCCATTTCGATTTCCATGATCTCGGCCAGTGCCTTTTCACTGGATTTTTTCAGCAGCATTTTGGTGACGCGCATGGAGCTTGCCGGCTGTAATGAAATTCGTCGTGCCTGTTCATAGGCTTTGTCCCGGTAGTCCCCGCTGTCAAATACTTCATTGATCAGCCCGAGTTCCTTGCCCTGCTCACCACTGAAGAAATCGCACAGCATGAGCAGCTCCGCAGCTTTCTGGTAGCCCATTGTTTGCGGCAGGAGCAGTGCCGAGCCCGCTTCCGGGCAGGCGCCCAGACTGGCAAAAGGCAGCTGCAGTTTTGCATCGCGGGCGGCATAGACAAGATCACAGTGAAGCAGCAGGGTGGTGCCTATCCCAATGGCAGGGCCGTTCACAGCGGCTACCAGGGGTTTTTGCACCCTGGGCAGAGTTTTCAGAAACCTGAAAACCGGCGGCTCATTATCCGCCGATGGCGGGCTGTTAAGAAAATCCGCCAGATCGTTGCCTGCGGTAAAGCAGTCGGGGGTGCCGGTAATAAAGCCCACTCTGGCATCGTTACTGCTGTCCAGCTGCTCAAGGGCATCGCACAAAGCTGTGTACATATCCTGGGTCAGTGCATTTTTTTTATCCGGGCGGTGGATCTCGATGGACAGGATGCCATCATCCAGGCGGGTTCTGATATTCTCCGAAGCGCTCATGCGGTTTCCTTGTGACTGCTGGTTTGTTTCTCGGTAGGGGTGCCTGTGGCACCGGTTTCAGCCTGACTTTCCTGGCGTTGTGCCTGAATGAGACGATTCAGTTGCTGTACCGATGCCGGTAGTGCCGGTGACTCCGGTTGGCCAGTCAGGGTTGCAAACACATGATTCGGTGAGGTGGACTTGTTGCCTTTCAGCAGCGCCAGGCGAACAAGGGCGGTTGCATAGCGTTGTCCGCGGCTTTCAAAAACCTGTTCGTAGTAAACGTATTTATGATCCCAGCCCGTAATGCGGCTGCTGACGGTAAAGGCCTGAAAAGGCTGCAACGAACGCAGATAACTGATCTCTATATTGGCCACAATGAGCCTGAGTTTGCGATGATACAGTGCACGAACGGGTCGGCAGTGTATGATGTGCTCTACGCGGCCCTTGTCCAGGTACTTCAGGTATTTTGCATTGTTGAGATGAATATTGAGATCAAGATCCCAGGGCTTGACGCGGAAGCGCCGTACCACCGGATCAAAAATACCTGAATGGGGTTTAATACGAAGTATCAACAGGGCAACAATAAATCGCAACATACTACTATCCTCTCCGCGGGCTTCCCGTCCTGTTATTGCAGACCGGAGCTTTCTGCTCACTGAATCAGTCCCTGCCTGACAGGGGGAGCGGCACTCAGCCTGAGCCCCTGATTCTTTCCCGTGATTCTCCTGGTGTGCAATGGCTGGAAAGCGCTTTCTTTTGGCATATACGGTCATAACTGGCGTTATTTGCCAATTGCTCAGTGAGAGTATCCTACCCTAACTGGCCAGATATTCGTCAACGTCCAAAAAAGCAATAAAGCAGGTGAAAATGACCAAATGAGTTAATCACTTGTCACATCCGGGCACTGGCAAGGCCAAAGTGCAGGTGTATACTTTTTCCCACAAATAAAGATCAACAAACCATATGAATAATCGAGTGAGGGAGCTTATGGACTTGAACGCGAAAGTTGCCGTGGTCACCGGTGGTGCCTCCGGACTGGGGCGCGCAACCACCGAGGAAATGCTCAGCAGGGGCGCCAGCGTCATGATCTTTGATCTGCACGCCGAGCAGGGCGCGGCGGTTGCGGAAGAGCTGGGGGAAAACTGCGCCTTTGCCGAGGTCAACGTGGCGGACGAGGCATCGGTACAGGCCGGTATCCAGAAAGCCCTGGATCAGTTTGGCGCGTTGCATGTGTGTGTCAACTGTGCCGGGATCGGCTCTGCCATGAAAACTTACAGTTCCAAAGGGCCTCACAGCCTTCAGGTGTTTACGTCAGTCATCAACGTCAATCTGGTTGGCACCTTCAATGTGCTGCGGCTGGCGGCTGAAGCCATGGCAAAGAATGATCCCGTTACCGAAGACGGCGAGCGGGGCGTGATCGTAAATACTGCTTCTGTGGCAGGTTTTGATGGTCAGGTGGGGCAGGTGGCTTACAGTGCCTCAAAAGGGGGGGTGATCGGTATGACCCTTCCCATTGCCCGCGATCTCTCCCAATACGGTATCCGGGTCAATACCATTGCACCCGGTATTTTCAATACCCCGCTGATGAACGCGGCACCGGACAAGGTAAAGCAGCCACTGATTGAAATGACCCAGTTTCCGAAGCGTCTGGGGCACCCGCCGGAATACGCCCAACTGGCCTGTCACATGGTTGAAAACGGGTTCTTTAACGGCGAGGTAGTGCGTCTGGACGGATCGATCCGCATGGCGCCGCGATAAATCAACAGCATCCGGTACCCGACATGGCAATCACGTTAACACCCATTGAATTATTTTCTTCCAGTGATTAGGCTTTAGATCCTAAGCCAGACATATCAGGCGGTTATTGCAGTACCGCTGGTAACCGGTTGTTTCATAACGCCAGCCAGGGAATTGTCATGTCAATATCGCCATCAGGGAAACCCTGCCAGCCCCAATCATCGCGGCCGCGCACAGCCCGTGCCGGACAGAATCACAACAAAGGCGGCGATACCGGGCCCTTGCTGGCGGCCACCAGTAGTGTTTTTCGGGATTCCGGAGAATTCATAAACCTGCCGGAACATTATCGTAATGTCCGGCAACGTTCCCTTGATATTGCTGCGCCGCTTTCAGAGGCGGATATGTGCCTGCAATCAATGGCGGATGCCAGTCCGGTGCGCTGGCATCTGGCCCATACCACCTGGTTTTTCGAAACCTTTATTCTGCGTTCCTCGCTGCCCCGCTATCAACCGCCTGACGATGAATACAACTACCTCTTCAACTCCTACTATAACGGCATAGGCAAGCAGTTTCCCCGCCCCATGCGCGGTACCCAGACACGTCCCTCGGTGGCAGAAATCAGACAGTACCGGGAGTATGTGGATGAAAAAATTCAACCTTTGCTGGAAACAGGCGATGAGTCGCTGAACTTCCTGATCAGACTTGGTCTGAATCATGAGCAGCAACATCAGGAGCTCATGCTGACGGACCTCAAACACGGCTTTCTGCAGAATCCTGCGTTTCCGGCGTACCGGCAAGATCTGCCCCCATCAGGTTCGGAGCCAAAAACACAGCCCGTCAAGTGGCTACCGATTCCGGAAGGGGTTTATGAAATAGGGCATGGGGGAGCGGGGTTTGCGTATGACAATGAAAAGCCTGTTCACAAGCACTATATCAACCCCAGTGCCATTGCCTCGAGACCGGTTACCAATCAGGAATACCTGGAGTTTGTGGTCGATGGCGGCTATCGCGAACCTTCCCTGTGGCTGGCGGATGGCTGGGACTGGGTTCAGAAAGAACAGCGTGCACATCCCCTTTACTGGCACCGGACTGATGACGGATGGCGTGAATTTACGCTGGCGGGCCTCCAGCCGCTGGTTCTGGCGGCACCGGTGACCCACCTCAGTTTCTATGAGGCGAATGCGTTTGCCAGCTGGTGTGACCGGCGTTTGCCCACCGAATTTGAGTGGGAAGCAGCGGCAAGCCTGTACGGTGCAGAGGAACCCGTAGGAAACTTTTACGAGAGCCTGCAGCTGAAGCCGCTGCCTCAGGAGGACGACTACCATTATCAATTCTGGGGCGATGTCTGGGAATGGACAGCCAGTGATTATGCGGCCTATCCGGGCTTTCGGCCCTTCAGCGGCAATGCCGGAGAATATAACGGCAAGTTCATGTGTAACCAGTACGTGCTGCGGGGCGGCTCCTGTGTAACGCCGGTCAGCCATATACGCCGGAGCTATCGCAATTTTTTTTATCCCCATCAAAACTGGCAGTTTACGGGGCTGCGGCTGGCCGAGGACCGCTGAATAAAGGAGCCGCTGAGTACAGGGTGGATAACAAGAGGGAATCAAGATGGGAGCTATACTGGATCTGACTTCAGCCACTGACCCAAATCAGGCTGCCAGGGAGTTTTATCAGGATGTGATCAATGGCCTCTCGGCCAACCGCAAGACGCTGCCCTGCAAATACTTTTACGACGAGCGGGGCTCACGGCTGTTCGAGGCAATCTGTGATCTGGATGAGTATTATGTGACGCGGACTGAGGTGGCGCTTCTTAATGATGCCATTGATGATATTGCCACCTGCGTTGGTCCCGACGCCTCTATTATCGAGCCGGGCTCTGGTGCCGGAACCAAGATACGCCTGTTGCTGGATTCCCTGGAGTCGCCCCAGAGTTACACACCGGTGGAAATATCCAAAGAAGCATTACTGCAGTCGGTAGCCGCACTGAGTTCGGCGTTCCCTGATATTGATATGCAGCCTATTGCCGG
>JAWVYU010000340.1:0-5608 GCA_033722575.1 Ketobacteraceae bacterium
CGTTAACCCGGCTGAGGGGTTCCTGCACATTGGAACCCACATAATCGGCAATATCGTATTTATTCATTCTGCCGTCGCGGGAAACAAAACCCAGCACCATCATGAAACCCGCCGAGGCCTTGTTAACAGTAATGCCCTGTTGTTGAACGGACTGGGGCAGCAACGGCATGGCAGCCTGGAGCTTGTTCTGAACCTGCACCTGGGCAATATCCGGATCGGTGCCTGCCTCAAAGGTGATGGTGATTTCACCCCGGCCACTGGCATCGCTGGTGGAGGAAATGTACTGCACCCGGTCCACCCCGGTGATATTCTGTTCGATCACCTGAACCACGGAATCTTCCACCGTCTGCGCAGACGCACCGGGATAATCCGCACTGATTTCCACCGATGGCGGTGCTACATCCGGATACTGGGATACCGGCAACTCAAAAATAGCCAGTGCACCTGCCAGCATAATGATGATGGATATCACCCAGGCAAAAACCGGTCTGTCGATAAAAAATGCGGCCAAACCGACTACCTCCGGCCCTGCCCGGACTGGTCAACCTGAGTCGGTTCCACCAGTGCTCCCGGCTTGATTTTCTGCAGGCCTGCAACAACCACCCGGTCGCCGGGTTCAGCACCGCTTACCACCAGCCAGTCGGTGCCAATCGCGCGGCCCAGCTCCAGCTTTCGGGCTTCCACCCGGTTATCAGTGTTCACCAGCATCACCTCCGCCTCACCGGACCGGTTGTAGTTCACGGCTCGCTGCGGAACTAATACCGCGTTATTCATAACGCCCTCTTCCACAACGGCGGTTAACGAAAGGCCGGGCATTAACAGCTTTTCCGGATTGGGAACCAGGGCACGAATCAGCACACTGCCTGTGGATTGACTGACATTCATTTCGGTATAGGCCACGTCGCCACCATGGGGATAGTCGCTGCCATCATCAAAGCGAAGCCGGATGGTTTGCGGCGTTGTAACGCTGATTTCCCCCTGTATTATTCTGCGTTTCAGCTTTACCAGCTCCGCTGCAGGCTGGTACATGTCCACATAAATGGGGTCCAGTTGGCGGATGGTGGCCAGCGACTGATCCTGCAGGGCTTCCAGCAATGCACCTTCCGTTACCATAAACTGTTCAATACGCCCGCTGATGGGGGCTCTGATGGTGGTGTAATGCAAATCCACCTCGGCTACCTGTAAAGCTGCCTTGGCCACTTCCAGTTCGGCTTCCCGCTGTTTCAGCAATGCCTGAACATCATCGTATTGCTGTTCACTCACGGCGTTGGTGCCCAGAAGCCCCTTGTAGCGCTTTTCCGTGATTTTTACGGCTTCCAGGTTAGCCTTTGCCCTGGCGACTTCGGCACGGGCATTTTCCACGGCAGCCTGGTAACGTAAGGGATCAATCTGATATAAAGGCTGGCCCTCTTCCACCTCAAGCCCCTCTTCCAGCAGGCGCTTTACCACCAGGCCATCCACCTGGGGGCGAACCTGGGAAATCCGAAAGGGCATTACCCGCGCCGGAAGTTCCCGAGTCAGGGTTACTTGTTCGCTGCGAAGGGATACCACATCCACCGGTACTGCTTTTTCTTCGCCTGCGGCGGCATCAGCGGCGGATGTGTTGTTGCCGGTTCCGTCCGAGCAACCGGTTATCAGAGTCAACAGAGCAACAGCGATAACGACACCGTACCGACAGCCTTTCTGCCCAACCATAAGTAACTCCCTCAAGTGGATTTAGTGTGAAATGGCGTTCCAGCAGGCCTGGATGCACTCATCCAGGCATTGTTCATCAACCTGCACCAGGCCAATGCGCTGTTTATTGGCCAACGCACTGAACGGGTCGATCGCGAGGGTCACAAGCACGTCATCGGCAAGGTTTCTCAAAACGCCTTTCTTTCTGCCGGTGTCAAAAAGCTCGAAAAGCGGGCGCACAAAGGCCTTGGCTTCATCTATCTGCAGCCGCCGGGTAGCTGCGGGCAAACTGTCGAACTGGGATTTACAGGAAAGCAGCTCCGGATTCTCCATCCAGAATTGCCAGAAATTGAGGCATATCCTGCGATAACGCTCAAACTCGGAGGCGTTATGATCCAGGCCGGCAAAGAGGTGATCAGCCAGTTGCTGAACGATGTCAGCGTGCAGCTGGTAAATCAGGTCATCGCGGTCACGAAAATAGAGATACACCGTGCCCGTGGCAACGCCGGCCTGCTCGGCCAGCTGGCGAACGGAAAAACCGTGAAAACCACGGGAAGATAACAGGTGAAGCGTCGCCTCCAGAATTCTGGCGCGCTTGTCTGGTGAGGAATCTGTAGGGGACACGATCGACCAACTGCAATGAATGAACGTTCATTCATGTTAGTGAACAAAGGCAGGGGCGTCAAATGAAAGGTCGAATAAAGTACTGAATCAGATACACAGGACTGGACAATGGGCTTTGAAAGGCATTCAGCCCCTCCAACCAACACAGCTAAAGATTAGCCAAGTACCAGCTCACTGCCTCATCCACAGCCTGTTCTATCGGCCCGGGCCTCCACCCAAGTTCTTCAATGGCCTTTTGCGAACTGACGGCGGGTAGCTTTTTCGAGCAATCAATGGCGGCCTTGTTCATTTTATTCTCAATACCCAAAGGCCGGGTAAAAGCCTCTGCAATATACCCCATCAGCGCCAACATATTATCCGAAACGTGCAGGCGCGGGGGTTTACGGCCGGCCGCAGATGCTGCCATTGCAAATAAATCCTGAAATGTTACGTACTCACCGCCAAATATGTAGCGCTCACCTGTTTTTCCTTTTTCGGCTGCCAGAACCATCCCTTGGGCTGCATCTTTAATATTAAGGCTGGGGCCGCCACCGTCCCAATAGAAAGGCAAGCGGCCTCGGGCCACGTCATATAATAATTTGCCATGGGGTGTGGGCTGGTAATCCGCTTCACCATAGGTGTTCCCCACATTGCAGGCGATACCCGGCAGGCCTTTTTCCTGACAGTAGCGCATCATTAATGCTTCGGCCTCTGCTCTGCACTTCACGTACGCTGGCGGCTCGCCGTCATCCCAATGGAACTCGTTTTCTTCTGTCGACAGGCCGGTACTGCTTTTGCCTATGATTGCGTAGGTACTGGTAAAAACAAACCTGGAAACTCCAGCGCTCAAAGCCGCATCCATTGATGCACGCAGGCCATCGATATTGACGCGATACAGGGGCGCGGGATCCCGCAGCCAGGCCCGCGCGTCCACAATGCTATGGAAAACGGTATCGCAGCCCTGCATTGCTTGCCGCAGGTCTTGTTCGTCCAGGGGATTGCCGACAAGTCTTTCAATGGGCAAGTCATCGGTCGCACGGGTATCACTTGACGGGCGTATGAGAATACGCACCTGGCAACCTTTTTCAACCAGGAGTTTCACGATGTGACTTCCCAAAAATCCACTTGCACCCAGCACCAGCACTTTTTTCATAGCTACCCCATATCCGTAAACAAGGCTGAATATTATCACAGCCTGCTTTGTCGGACTTCGGCGAAGATAATAACGCCTTATCGCTGATTAATCTTTGACTGAAAGCCTCAGACGAACCACTATTAAGCACCTATTTATTAATATATTACAATGGGTTGCGTTTATCCTGGTTGTCAGAGCTATATAGCGCTAATGTTTCCAATTAAAATGCAGAACAATATATCGGACAAGGTACACAGGATTGGAAAAAGGAATCTGGCAAATGGACCTGAGCAGCTACATGTTTATTCAGAACCCGTACGATACTTATGAGCATTTGCATAGGGAGTATCCTGTATATCATTGCCCCGAAAAAGACTATTACTATGTCGCCAGCTATGAGCTTGTAAAAGCAGTATTCTGCCATCCCAACGCGTCTTCCAATCGCGTAAAAACCATGACTGACGGTCTTCCAGAGCCAGTGCTGACAGCTATAAAGCCCTTGACGGATAGCTTGTCTAAATGGCTGCTTTTCCTGGATCCGCCATTTCACGGGGCAATTCGCAAGGTTATCAACGCATCGCTTTCCAAAAAGGTTGTGGATTCATTAAAGCCTGAGATAGAACAAATTGCATCTGAGTTGCTTTCATTCCAGCGGGATAGCTTTGACCTGATGTCTGGATTTGCCTACCCACTCCCTGTGCTGGTTATTTCCCAAATGCTGGGAATTCCCTCTGAAGACCGGTCCAAAATAAAGTCGTGGTCCGAGAGTCTGGCAGTGTTCCTGGGTGACCGGACCTCTCCGGAGCAGATTTTTGCGGTTCAACAGTCTATTGCGGAAGCCACTGACTATTTTACCGCTCACGTGATATCACAACGGGAAAACCCGAGTAGCGATATCATTGTTAATATGCTTAAATTTCAGACTGACAATCCGGCATTTACTGATGAGTATCTGATAGCGAATTTAATAGCACTGCTCTTCGCCGGCCATGAAACTACCAGCAACGCTATCGGAAACGGCTACCTGAATTTACTTCGAAATAGCAACACTCTCCCCTCTCAAACTGCACTCTTGCAGAACATTGAGGGGCTGGTGAACGAGAGCCTGAGGTATGAAAGCCCCGTTCAACGCATGGGCCGCTTCACCATCGGCGAGATCGATTTAGGCACCTGCATAATACCGGAAGGCAAGCGTGTTTTGCTTTTAATTGGAGCAGCAAACCGGGACCCGCTGCAATTTGAGGAGCCCAATACTTTCACATTCAACCGGCAGAGGAATAACCATATCGCGTTCGGCTATGGTCACCACCTTTGCTCCGGCACCTACCTTGCAAAGGTAGAGATGGCCGTTGCGCTTTCACACCTGCTCCACAAGTTCAGATTGAATCAAATTGACGTTTCAAGCTATAAATGGCGAAAGAATCTGGGCCTGCGTGGCTTGGCGCTTTTCAAAATCACGAGTCTGTCCGTATCTGATTGCTTGCAGAGCCCTCAGGTTGAGAATTCCCCTTTAGCCGGATCGTAAGAGGCCATCATGAAAAGGTTAATCTATCTGGTATTTGGTCTATGGTTTTCTGTTAATCACATAGCTTCTGCGCATGATCTGTCAAATGCCCCTGATAAGAGCCGAAAGGTTTTAAAACCGGAAACACTTGAAACGATTGAGCTGTCTAAAGAGATTCCTGGTTTGGAAGGCCGTCAACTCCGTATGCGGAAGATTGTGCTTGAGCCCGGTGGCGCTATAGCACCTCACTATCATACTGATCGGCCCGCTGTGGTTTACGTCTTGCAAGGGCGCGTTCGGGAACACAGGTCGGATCAGGATGTGCCGCTGGAGTATGGTGCTGGTGACACTATTACTGAATCTGCAGCGGTGCATCATTGGATTGAAAATATCGGCGATCAACCACTAATTGGAATTGTGGTGGACATCCATAACCTCGCGAGTGAAAAAGCTTTTTCTGAAGAAGAAGTACTCGAATTGTATGGGTTAAAGAAGCATACCCATTAATCGCAGTTATGCTCCGGATAAAATCCGTTGCCTGTAAAATCCTTGTTGTGAAAGCAGTATTTATAATACACCCCTCCTCACAGCATGCCCGTTCGCTGTATAGAACCCATTTGTCGAACCCATGGCGCGTTCTTTTGCAGGGCTTCGGGCAAACTGTCCAGGCTTTTTTGTGCTTCCTGGAAGGA
>JAWVYU010000341.1:0-5557 GCA_033722575.1 Ketobacteraceae bacterium
GCAGGCTCCTTTGATGTCAGCAGCCGCTCCCTGAACATTGACGGAGAGGACTATTATTATCTGGAAGCAGGCTCCCAGCATATTGAAACCATAGTCTTTCTACATGGTTTTGGCCTGTCCAGGAACCATTGGCGGGGACTGATTCATTTAACTTGTGGCAGATTCAGAGTCATTGCTCTTGAAGTTCCAGGTCTCAGCCAGACGGTACAGCTCGGCAGCGCCAGTTACTCCCTGAAAAACCTTGCAGACTGGTTAAGCCGCTTTCTTGTTGCCAGGGACCTGAGAGAATGCCATCTGATCGGCTTTTCTGCCGGCGCCTGTATCGCTGCCTATCAGGCAGCTGCTTGCCCTGACAGGTTGAAATCTCTTGGTCTGATAGGGTTTCCTGACCTGGAGTATCAGGCAAGGAACCTTTTTAACAACTCCTTCGATCCCTGCCACATACAAAACGTTAATAATCTGGAGGATGTGATAGCGCTCTGGAACCGGCAGTTTTTCGATCCCCCGAAGCTGCCGAAGATTATGTCAAGAATGTATCTACATGCGTTCAAATCGCAAAAGCCATTTTATACACGCGTTTTTAGCGACATATCGCAGAGCGCACCCCTGCTGATGGCAAGATTACACAGAATCCAGACCCCCACTCTGCTTTTGCGGGGCTCAAAAGACAGTTTTTGCAGTATCAATACCTTATCGGTACTGAAATCCATTATTCCCCAAGCCAAACTGCGAGAAATTCAGAATGCCGGGCATCTGGTCTACCTGGAGAAACAAGTGGCTGTCTCCGAACATATCACCCGGTTTATCGAAAACATACCGCAAAAAAACAGGGACATGGTGCGCATCGCCTGATATCGCGTTGGAACAGCCATCCATTCAGAACAAAACCGTAATGAAAGATTACAATCCCACTGCCCACTAATGTGGTACTCTGGTGCCCAAAGGCAGCAGCACAGCCAAAGGATTCAGCGGAACGTGTCACGATTAACCGACCTCACCACGCTGGTGAGGCTCTCCAAAAGCTATTTGACTGACATCCGGGTTGACCGGATGGTCATTGACAATGAGACCATCAGTTACCTGGAGGCCGGCGACAGGCGCAACCTAAGTATTCTGTTTATCCATGCCTTTAACGGCACCAAAAACCTGTGGCGCCTTATGCTGGACCGCCTCAAGCATCATTATCATGTGATTGCCCCCGAGCTGCCGGTTTACAGCTGCACATCTGACCCCAAAGACGAGCGCAAGTACAATTTCCGCTATCTGATGGATTTACTGGAGCAGTTCATTGCACTGAAGGGGCTCTCGCCGCTGCATCTGGTAGGCGCTTCTGCCGGGTCCACCATGGCCGCGCACCTGATGCTCAAACACCCCGACAAAATCGAGACGCTGGCCATGTTCGCGATGCCGACCCTTTTCAGGGAAGAGGAAGGCGCAGAAGCAGGACAGCTCCCACCCCCCGAGTTCTATTTGCCCATCACCGTGGAAGGTTTTGAAGCTCTCAAACACCACCTGGTTTATGATCCGCCACCCACCTCTGACTGGATCATGAGTAATCTGGCGCGACGGAACAGGGAACAACGGGAGGTAAAACTCAAGATTCTGGAAGAATGTATTAACAGGACGGCTTTCCTGGTGCCGCGCCTGCGGCAGATTGATGTCCCCACCCTGTTTCTGTACGGTGAGGGCGACCGGGTGACCCCGCAACACACCATCGATCACTTTGTTCAGGAAGTACCGAATATCCAGCATTTCAGCATAAAGCGCTGTGGGCATCTTCCCTATCTGGAAAAGGCCGATGAAGTAGCGGCAACTTACCTGTCATTCCTTGCATACTGCCGCTCAGTGGGCCAACCCGATACCAGGGGTTCCGTGGCCAGTGCCATCTCGTAGCCTGAAGCCGCAGCGGTCAGCCGGGCACCTGCAAGGGCGCCATGCGATTATAACTCATGAAGGAATTGAACACCGCGCCCACCTCCCCCGGGTTTTCCACATAAACCAGATGGCCGGCTTTTTCGATACGGTAGGTCTGGACGTCGGGAATTTTTGCTTCCAGATAATCCAGCGTTTTGGCAGAAACCATCCTGTCATGCTCTCCGTAAATAAACAGTGTTCTGGGCCGGATCTGGCTGAGGCGGGGCACCAGCATGGTGGTCTTGCGATCACATTCCTGTAAC
Organism: Ketobacteraceae bacterium; assembly: GCA_033722575.1. Classification (GTDB taxonomy): domain Bacteria; phylum Pseudomonadota; class Gammaproteobacteria; order Pseudomonadales; family Ketobacteraceae. The sequence goes on from JAWVYU010000341.1 coordinate 2,178, forward strand.
ACCCTGATCTTTGATTCGCGGTTGCGGGCATTGTATTCAGCAAAGCGCTCCCGCAGATGGCGGGGCACGGCGGGCGGAACATGCCACATGAACGCAAACAACCTGTCCACCTCCTCAACGGTCTGCGGCACGTAAAAATCCACGTCGTCAAAGTTGACCGTTGGCCTGGTGTCACGTTCCTTGAAAAGTGGCGGAATGCTCATCAGCGTCAGCGTTCTGACCTTTTCGGGGTATTCCAGCGCGAAATAACATGCCAGGGTGGACCCCACCGAGGTACCTGCGAGGTGAAAGCTTTCCAGCCTCAGCATGCGGGTAAACTCATCCAGAAAACGCACCAGAGACCGAAAGTAGATACTGGCCTGCCGATTGACGCGGGAATTAAGGCCGAACCCCGGAACTTCAACGGCAATCACCCGATGATTGACCATCAGTTTTTCCATCAGCATACGCCAGATGTGAACATTGCCGTTATAGCCGTGGAGCAATATCACCGGCGCGCCCTTTCCTCCTTCCAGATAGCTTACCTGCTCCCCGGCGATAAACGACTTTTTGAGACGCATATCCCTGAGATAGGAACGCGCCTGCCAGGTAAGCCGTTTGATATCCTCTAATTGTATTAGGCTCTCGATGTGTCCCATGTTACCACTCATTTGATGGACTGACCGTACCGACATAGCGTTGAAAGTGGCCTGCCCGGTCCCGGCAGGCGGGTGGCGCTCGGTACATCCTGGCCTGGTCCGGACCCGGGAAAACCAGCATGATACCTTAAATTCGCACAGAAAAATTCACCCTAATTGTAAGTTACTGCGAGTGGTCCTGGCACCGATATTATCCGCTTCAGACTTTCAACCCTTTACGGACACTGTTAAAAAACGTTTCTTTTCGTTTTTAATCGATAACGAAAAGCAATTCACTCATCATTAAACCCATTGTGATGTAGAATAGCGGCTGTTTTGTGACTAACTGTTCAGCTAAAAATAATTAAACAGATCTGACGGCCTGCCTTTATGCTCAATTATTACACGACATTAATGGAGAAACACTACAAGCTGATATTTGCATTGTCGCTTCTCCTGGTTTTCTGTACTTTCGCCAAACTGGGGCAACTGGGCCTCAGTAATGATATGCGGGTTTATTTCTCCAAGGATAATCCGCACCGCGCCAGCCTTGATCTTCTCGAAGATACCTTCGGCAAACAGGACAGTCTGATCATCTATATTGCCACTGAAGAAGGTACGGTTTTCAATCGCAACACCCTGGCGCTGATCGAAGAACTCACCGATACCCTGTGGCAGACACCTTACAGTCGCCGGGTGGATTCCCTGACCAACTTCCAGCGAACCCAGGCCGACGAAGACGAGCTGACGGTGAATTTTCTGGTGGAAAACGCAACGAAACTTGATGATGCGCAACTGGCGGACATCAAGTCGTTTGCTACCGCGGACCCCCAGTTGAGCAACCGGCTGGTATCCGAGGATGGCAAAGCCACCGCCATCAACATCAGCTTCAGTTTCCCGTCTGCCGACCCATCTTCCATGGAAGACATACCGACACTCGCTGCCAAGGAAGCACGGAGTTTTGTGCGTGAAGTGGTTGAGAAAGTAAGAGAAAAGCACCCGGAGCTGACAGTTCTGATCGGTGGCGTTGTGGCCGCTAATCTCACGATGGCGGACGCAGTTGAAGATGACCTGGGCACCCTGCTGCCGCTGTCCTATCTCTTTATCTTTATCGTTATCTATATCTTCACCAGAAGCTGGAAAGCCGTCTGGCTGACCCTGTCCGTGATCACTTTGTCCATCATGGCTGCCATGGGTTTGTTCGCCTTTACAGGGCGGCCACTCACCCCCACCATTGGCTTTGTTCCTACGGCAATAATGGCTATTGCGGTCGCTGACTGTGTTCATTTTCTGGTGGGCTATATCAACAATATCAACGCCAATGTGCCGCACAAACAAGCGGTCATACAGTCCCTGAAAACGAATACGTCTCCCATTGTCATCACCTCCCTAACCACCGTTGTGGGCCTGCTGGGCCTTAATTTCAGTGAAGCAGAGCCTTACCGGGACATGGGCAATATCATGGCCACGGGTGTGGCAATCGCTCTGTTTCTCACCCTCACATTCCTCCCGGGTTTGCTGATGATGCTCCCCAAAATCAGGACCAAGGGTCAGATTGCCGGCACCCGCTGGATGGATGGTCTGGCAGAGTTCGTTATCAAACGGCCAAAGGTTCTGACAGCGGTGATTCTGGTGGTGATTGTTATCGGAGGCGCCGGTTTTTTCAAAAACGAAGTGTCGGAGCGGTGGTACCTGTATTTCGGTGAGTCTTTTGAGGTACGGCAGAGTGCCGATGCTATTGATGAAAACCTCTCCGGTATTCACAGCTTCCACTATACGCTGAATACGGGAGAGGAAAATGGGATCTATGATCCGGTATTCTGGCAGGAAGTGGATGCGTTCAGTGACTGGTTCAGGTCACAACCCGGTGTGGCCCACGTTGATTCCATGGCTGATATCATGAAATCCATCAACCAGAACATGAGTGGCGGGCTGGACAGCGAATACACCCTTCCGGAAAGTCGTGAGCTGACAGCACAGTACATACTGGTGTACCAGTTCAGTCTGCCTCAGGGCCTGGGGCTGGAAACCTATGTGAATACCGATAATTCGGCCATCCGGCTCACCGCGTCAATCCATAAATCGGACTCCAACGACATGATCGCCCTGGACCGCAGAGCGAGGGAATGGCTGGAGCAGAATGCCACCCGTATTGAACCCATCCACGGCACCGGTATGGACCTGATGTTCAGCCGTATTGCGGCAAAAAATGCCAACAGTCTGTTACATGGCACTCTTATTGTTCTGGTTCTTGTCAGTGTGATTCTGCTGTTTGTGCTGAAGTCTCTCAAACTGGGTATTATCAGCCTGGTACCTAACGTGGCGCCCGCCGTACTGGCTTATGGTTTGTGGGGGTATTTTCACGGGGTCATCGACCTGTCTTCCACTGTGGTGATCTGTATCGCGCTGGGTATTGTGGTGGACGACACGGTGCATTTCCTGAGCAAATACCGGATTGCCAGAACGTCTCTGGGCAAAAACACCGAGGATGCCATACGCTATGCATTCCATTCAGTTGGCAGCGCCCTGGTGATCACCACGCTGGCACTGGTGGCGGGTTTCCTGATAACAGTAATGTCCAGCTTCGAGCCGAGTGCCAACCTGGGGATCCTGCTTTCCCTGACACTGACAACGGCATTAATCATTGATCTGCTTTTATTGCCCGCGCTTCTATTGTTATTCGACAAGAGAGATCACTGAACCAGCCGTTTATACGATGGACATTGCTCCCAGGGACAGTGTCCATCGCCTTGAAAAACAACC
>JAWVYU010000342.1:0-5554 GCA_033722575.1 Ketobacteraceae bacterium
AGTGGCTTGCTCGTGATATCGAGCTTTATCTGTATGGGGTTCGCCACTGCAACCTCCTATGAGGCACTGGCGCTGTTCCGCTTTCTGTTGGGTTTCGTGGGCGCCGGTTTTGTTATCGGTATCCGCATGGTAGGGGAGTGGTTCCCGGCTAAACAGGTGGGTGTTGCCGAAGGTATCTATGGCGGTTGGGGTAATTTCGGCTCGGCTGCCGGCGCCATGACATTACCCACCATTGCCATGCTGTTTGGTGGTGATGATGGCTGGCGGTATGCGCTGGGCCTGACCGGTGTCATTGCAGGCTGCTACGGTGTGTTCTACTACTTTACGGCCCGTAACACTCCTAAAGGTTCCACTTATTTCAAACCCAAAAAGCATGGTGGCCTTGAGGTAACCAGCAAGGGCGATCTGTACTTTTACCTTGGTATGAACGTACCCATGTACCTGGCTCTGGGTGTACTGGCCTGGAAACTGTCGCCATCCGGCGTGGCTCTGCTGACGGAAAGTATGATGTACATCATCTGGGGATTACTCGTGGCTCTGTTTGCCTACCAGACCAGTGCGATCTACAACGTCAACAGAGAGCATCTGGCACAGGGGGTACCGGATCTTGAAAAGTACAAATTCCGGCAGGTAGCCATTCTGGATGTGGCCTATTTCGTTACGTTTGGCAGTGAGCTGGCGGTAGTGTCCATGCTGCCTTTGTTTTTCCTGGAAACCTTTGACAGTCTTGATCCCGTCAAGGCCGGTTTGCTGGCCTCGGGTTTTGCGTTCATGAACCTGGTGGCCCGTCCCACCGGTGGCTGGTTCAGCGACAAGTTCGGACGCAGAAAGAGTCTGATGATGCTGATTGGCGGGCTTGCCGTGGGATACTTTGTGCTGGGTCATATCGATTCAACCTGGTTAATTCCGGTGGCGGTGATTGCCTGCATGTTTTGCTCTTTCTTCGTGCAGGCTGGTGAAGGCGCTGTTTTTGCAATCGTTCCGCTGGTCAAACGCAGAATGACCGGGCAGATTGCCGGAATGGCCGGTGCTTATGGCAACGTGGGTGCGGTAACCTACCTGACTGTACTGTCATTTGTGGACTACAGCACCTTCTTCTATGTCATTTCTGCTTCTGCTGCTTTCATCTTCTTCGCCTGCTGGTATATCGAGGAACCGAAAGGACACATGGCAGAGATCCTGCCCGATGGCAGCGTACAGTTGATTGATGTAGAGTAAAGGCGACACAGATTGGCCCCGGTTTGCCGGGGCCTTTCTTTTGCAATCTTCAGGTGTATGCAGGTGCGGATTCAATGACCCGGACTGAAACCGATAGCGCGTCTTGCCTCCAGATAGAAGTTGGGCAGTGCTCATTGCCCGGAATCAAGCCCGACAATGAGGATTATGTCGGTTTTCATGTGCCAGAAGACCCCCGCAAACGTCAAAGCAAGGGTGCTGCAATCGCCGTTGCCGATGGCGTGTCAACGGCAGAAGCAGGCCGGGAGGCCAGCCGCACCGCCGTCACCCAGTTTCTCAGCGATTATTTTCAGACGCCGGACACCTGGTCAGTGAGCCATGCGGGCCAGCGTATTCTGACGGCCATCAATCTGAAACTGTATCGAAAAAGCCATGAGTATCTGACGGAGGACAAAGGGTTTCTGTGCACGTTCAGCGGGGTGGTGGTGAAATCGCGGGTAGCCCACCTGTTTCACGCCGGAGACAGCAGGATTTACCGCTTGCGCGGTGGCAATCTGGAACAGCTAAGCCGGGATCACAAAGCCAACGTAGGTAATAATCAGCATATTCTGGCCCGGGCACTGGGAATGGATAACTCCATCCAGATTGACTATGGCACTCATGACATAGCGGTAGGTGATCTGTTTCTGGTGAGTACGGACGGAATTCACGATTTTGTCAGCCAGGACGACATCCGGTCCCGTTTAATGCGTGACGACACACCACAGGCGCTGGCTGAGAATCTGGTGGACCTGGCCCTTAAGCAGGGCAGTAATGACAACGTCAGCTGTGTTGTGGCCAGGATTCTGGGACTGCCATGGCAGTCCCTTGATGATTACAGCCACACACTAACAAGGCTGCCATTTCCTCCACCTCTCAGGCCCGGTATGAAAGTCGATGGATTCGAGGTGATTGAAGAGCTGTTCGCCAGCAGCCGCAGCCAGCTTTATCTGGTGGTTGAACAATCCACCGGTAAGCGTCTGGTGATGAAAACACCGTCGGTGAATTATGAGGATGACGCTTCCTATATTGATCGCTTTATACAGGAGGAGTGGATTGGTAAACGGATCGAGAGCCCTTTTGTTGTCAATGTTGTTGATCAGGCATCGGAGCGGACTTTCCTGTATTACCTGATGGAATACGTTGAAGGAGAAAGTCTGGACTCCTGGATGAGGCATCATCCTCAGCCCCGTCCAAGTGAAGCGATTCGTATTATCGACCAGATAGCCGATGGCCTGAAAAGTTTTCATGATCAGGAAACCATTCATCAGGATCTGAAGCCGGGCAATATCATGATTACCGTGGAAGGTAACGTGAAAATAGTGGATTTCGGCTCTGTTTTCGTGGCGGGTATTGCAGAAATGTTCAAGCCGCTGGAACACGAGGGCGCACTGGGTACAGCCACGTATTCCGATCCCCACTATCTTTTGGGCGTGAATTCAGGCGTACAGGGGGATATCTATTCCCTGGCCACCATCACCTACGAGCTGTTTACCGGTGGCTTGCCCTACGGGAACAAGATCGCAGAATGCCATAGTGCTCTGGACTATGATCGCTTGCGGTATCGGCCTGCCTCGGAAATTAATCCGCTGATTCCGTTATGGTTCGACAGAACGCTGGAGAAAGGCACTGCGTTTCATCTGGAGGATCGTTATGCCAGTCTTGATGCCTTTATGCATGATCTGCACCATCCAAATCCCGAATACCTGCTGCTGGATCCGGAGTACACCAAAGACAAGGATAAGGCCCTGTTCTGGGAGGTGATTTCGGGGTTCTGGCTGGTCACCCTGATACTGGTGGTAGCCTTGTTTTCCTGCCAGCCCTGACCTTACAGCGACATGCCAAAAAGAAATACCAGCTGAGCCCAGCCTACAAGGCCGCCAATTACGGCTCCCAGCGCCACCAGCTGCCACTCATCGGCTTCAAAAGCTGGGCGCAGCATGCCCTCGAACTGCTCCGGGGTCAGGCCGGACATTTTTTCCTTTAACGTGGCATTGATATTCATGGCTTCTTCCGTATAGGCCTGTATATGTTTTACCGCTTCGGGAATGTGCTCCATGATCCGGTCAACGGCCATGTTCTTGATTTCCAGATAACGTTTGGTTCCAATGCTGAAAGTCACCAGGGGCTTGGTAAAACCCACGTATTCATCCATTTGCCGTTTCACGTTCTTCTGGATCAGTTCGAACAGCCGGTCGGAGGAGGGTCCTTTGAGAATGGCGTTAATAATATTTTCCGAATTGATAATCTCACCGGCGATCAGAATACCGAAATCCGTGGCCACTTCATCCTGGCGCTTGATAAACAGGCCCTGAATAGTGAAGGGGCCGATTTTTACCGGGTGTTTTGGCGAAAAAATCATATTAATGGCCAACCAGTTGGTAATGGTGCCCACGAGTACGCCGCAAAGGGGCAGGATCCAGGATTCCTGATAGAAAAACCAGACCACCATCTGGATACAACCGAACAGAAAGCCAAACCACAAGCCGGAATTCTGAACAAAGGCAAACTCCTTGTAACCGATTTCCTGAAACAGGCGTACCAGCATGGACCGGTCCCGTACAAAGGCGTCCATGACCATGCCTTTAAGATCAAAAAGGTTATCAATATTGTGTTTGATATCCTCCATCATCAGAGCCACCACTTCAGGTGCGTCCTCCCGGGCTTTGCGGTAGATCCGATCCTTGAGCTTGATGGGCACAGACTCCCACAGCCGGGGCGACTGGATTGTCATCACTTCATCCGTGATCTGCTGAACCATATTCAGCATCACCGGCTCCAGCTCTTCAGCGATACGGCGGGAATCTATGCGCCCGAAAATCTCCTCGACGCTGATCAGATTGTTGGTCATCAGTTCAACCTGGATGCCGGCGATGTAAGGTGCGCGCCGGGGTACCACTCCCTGCCAGCCAAGGTAGGGCGGTTTGATTCCCCAGAACTCGATGGGGTAACACATCATTTTGATGCATACCCAGTTGGTGCCATAGCCCACCAGGGCGCTGATCAAGGGGATGGATAAAAACAGCCAGATATCATCCATAGTAGGGACCTGAGGCAGGGTGAGCGGAAAAAGTGTGTTTAATAGGAGGTTAGCATACTGAACATCCTGTTCACACGGGGGTTAACTGGCACGAGCGCCTTCCGTTCCGGCCTGTTTTTAAGCGCTTTCGGGCCGACGCACAAGGTATTGGAATGCCCTTTGGCTGTCCTAGTCCACTTGGACGATGGGAGTCAGGACCACAGGTAACATAATCAGAGGACATATTTATTGGGGGTAAAAGTGCCTGAAATCACGGTCGATTTACCTGATCAGGGCTTTCAGTGGGGCCTGGCACCGGCCTGATGCCTCTGCCGAAAATCCTGCCAGCAATAAAACATACAAAAGCAGAAAAACAAGGTGAGACGAGTGCCATGAATTTTGACCTGACCGAAGATCAGAAAAACCTCCAGGAAACGGTGCGCGAGTGGGCCCAGACGGAACTGGCTCCCATTGCCTATGAACTGGACAAGGAAGGCAAGTTTCCCACCGAGCTATACCTCAAGATGAATCGCGATATCGGCGTGGCTTCCATTCCCTTCAAGGAAGAGCACGGCGGCCTTGGGTTGGGTACAGTGGAAATGTCCCTGGCCATTGAGGAACTCGCCAGGGCAGATCAGACATTCGCGCTGACCACCATGGTGGCGGTGGCCACGGGCCTCACCCTGCAGGCCTTTGGCAGTGATGAGCAGAAACAGACCTACCTGCCGGAGATCGTTGCTGGCCGTGCCGTGGGTTCCATCGCTGGCACCGAGCCACAGGCGGGCTCCTGGACTGCAGGTTTTACCACACGTGCCAAACGGGTTGAGGGCGGCAAATGGTCCATCAGTGGCGAGAAGGCCTTTATCACCAACAGCGGCACGGACATCACCGCCTATAATCTGGTGGCTGCTATTACGTCACCTCCGGATGCAGAACGCACCAAAATGTCTCTGTTCCTGGTACCCCAGGGAACGCCCGGTGTGGAAATCGGGAAATCCTATGACAAGCTGGGATGGCGTTCCTCGGATACGCGCCCAATTTATCTGGACAACGCCATAGTGGGTGACGATGCGATTGTCGGTAATGAGGGTGATGGCCGCTACATAGTCCACAAAACCTATCAGTTCGCCCGCTGTTACCTCTCGGCCTGTGCCCTGGGGCTGTCCCAGGCCTGTCTGGATCATTCCATTGCCTATGCCCAGGATCGCAAAGCCTGTGGCACTACCCTGTGTGGCCTGCAGCTGGTGCAGTAGAGGATCGCCGATATGGCGGTAAAAGTGGAAACCTCACGACTGCTGGCACGCCTGGCCGCTGCCAAAG
>JAWVYU010000343.1:0-5554 GCA_033722575.1 Ketobacteraceae bacterium
AACGCCCGCAATGTAGGAAACCACCGGCTTGGTGACGTGCTCCTTGATGTACTCGGCCGCTTCATCATCTGCCGTACCGCCGATCTCTCCCACCATGATGATAGCTTCAGTCCTGTCATCATTCTGGAAAAGCTCCAGTGCATCGATAAAGGTTGTGCCGGGAATGGGGTCACCACCGATACCAATACAGGTACTCTGACCAAAGCCCAGCGCAGTGGTCTGGTTGACCGCTTCGTAAGTCAGGGTTCCGGAACGGGAAACAATACCCACTTTACCTGGCTGATGAATATGGCCAGGCATGATGCCAATCTTGCACTCACCGGGAGTGATAATGCCGGGGCAGTTTGGACCGATCAGACGCACACCCACTTTTTCCACGTATTCCTTGACGTACAGCATATCCAGCGCGGGGATCCCTTCGGTGATGCACACAATCAGGGGAATACCGGCATCGGCGGCTTCGATAATGGAATCCTTACAAAAGGGTGCCGGCACATAAATCACGGTTGCATCGGCATCCGTGGCTTCTTTTGCTTCAGCAACGGTATTGAAAACCGGCAGATCAAGGTGTTTGGTACCGCCCTTGCCCGGCGTCACACCACCGACCATTTTGGTGCCGTATTCGATTGCCTGCTGGCTGTGCATGGTACCCTGCGCACCGGTGAAGCCCTGACAAATGACTTTGGTATCTTTATTGATTAATACACTCATTGATTAAGCCTCCACTGCCGCAACTACTTTTTCTGCAGCATCGTTAAAACCGTCTGCCGCAATAATATTCAGACCACTCTCGGTCAGTTTCTGGGCTCCCAGCTCTGCGTTGTTGCCCTCCAGGCGCACCACCACAGGTACTTTGACGCCGACTTCTTCCACCGCGCCAATAACGCCATCAGCAATCAGATCGCAGCGAACAATACCACCAAAGATATTCACCAGTACGGCTTTGACATTTTCGTCAGACAGAATAATTTTGAACGCTTCGGTAACCCGCTCCTTGGTTGCACCACCACCCACGTCCAGGAAGTTGGCAGGCTCGCCACCCTTGAGCTTGATCAGGTCCATGGTAGCCATTGCCAGTCCGGCGCCGTTCACGAGGCATCCGATATTGCCATCCAGCGGCACGTAGTTCAGGTCCCACTCAGCCGCAATACGCTCACGCTCGTCTTCCTGGGAAGGATCATACATTTCGGCAATATCCGGGTGACGGATCACCGCACTGCCATCCACATTGATCTTTGCATCCAGACAGTGAAGGTTGCCCTCTGAGGTGATGACCAGCGGATTGACTTCCACCAGTGCCAGGTCCTTTTCTTCAAACAGCTTCGCCAGCCCCAGGAAAATCTTGGTGAACTGCTTCACCTGATCATTGGTAAGCCCAAGCTTGTAACCGATTTCACGCGCCTGATAGGGTTGTGCCCCTACCAGCGGGTCTACTTCGGCTTTAAGGATTTTCTCGGGTGTCTCTTCAGCCACTTTTTCGATTTCCACGCCACCTTCGGTGGAGGCCATAAACACCACCCGGCGGGAGCCACGATCCACAACAGCACTGAGATACAGCTCTTTATCAATATCGGTGCAGGCTTCCACCAGGATCTTGCTGATTGGCTGCCCTTTCTCGTCGGTCTGGAAAGTCACCAGGTTGGTACCAAGCATGGTTTTGGCAAATTCCCTGATCTCATCGTGAGAGCTGACGAGCTTCACACCACCCGCCTTGCCACGCCCGCCGGCATGCACCTGAGCCTTCACAACCCAACGATCGCCACCGATCATTTCCGCTGCCTCTACCGCTTCCTTGGCTGTTGACACCGCGTATCCGGTGGATACCGGCAGCCCGTAATCGGCAAACAGCTTCTTCGCTTGGTACTCGTGTAAATTCATTTGATCACCGTACTTTCCTGTTGTAGCCGTAGCTACGCTTGAGATTAAACACAGTCATGGTATTGCTGCTCCCCAACCGCAGGACGCAATAACACCACTTTCCTGAGGAAAACTGAAAAGTCAGGGCTGAATTCTATCACGAAGACGGACAGAAAAGGATGTCAGCCCCTGCTCAGTTAATCAGCGTCGCTTTTTGCGGCGCTTCGCGGAGTGGATTGCCTTGCCATCCACATCCAGCATGGCTTCGTGCAGTACTTCAGACAGACCCGGATGGGCAAATACCATCATTTGCAGGTCTTCGGTGCTGGCTCCGAACTCCATCGCAATCACTGCCTGCATGAGGATTTCAGAGGCCTGAGGACCGATGATATGCACTCCCAGAATACGGTCGGTTTCTGCATCCGACACCACTTTCACAAAGCCGGTGGTTTCATTGGCAGCGGCTGCTCGACCGTTGGCCATAAATGAAAACATGCCTGTTTTGTAATCAACGCCATCGGATTTGGCCTGCTCCTCATTCATGCCCACCCATGCCACTTCGGGGTGAGTATAAATGACTGAGGGAATGCAGTCGTAGTTAATTTGAGCGTGGTGGCCGGCGATAATCTCTGCCACCATCACGCCCTCTTCCGTTGCCTTGTGAGCAAGGGCCGGACCGCGGACAATATCGCCTATGGCATAGACACCGGGTACATCCGTCTGACAGCTCTGATTAACAAAAATAAAGCCACGCTCATCCAGGTTAACACCGCTGTCTGCAGAGAAGAGATCCTGGGTTACCGGGCGGCGCCCCACGGCCACAATCAGTTTGTCCACTTCCAGAGTCTGTTCACCATCGTTATCCGTGAAAGACACCACCACCTTCTTGCCCTTGACTTCAGAGCCGGTGACCCTGGTGCTGAGCTTGATCTCCATGCCCTGCTTTTTCAGGTTTTTCAGCAGCTCTTTGCCCACTTGCCTGTCGGTCATGGGCAGGAAATCATCAAGTGCTTCCAGAATAACCACGTCTGAACCAAGCCGCGACCACACACTGCCCAGCTCAAGACCAATAATACCTGCGCCAATCACACCCAGGCGTTTCGGCACTTCCTGGAACTCCAGTGCGCCGGCATTGTCCACCACCATGTCTTCATGGAGGGGGGCCACCGGAATCTCGATGGGTTCAGAACCCGTGGCCAGAATGACGTTATCGGCCTCCAGGGTCTGGGTTTCCCCGTCGTGGGGTGTATATTCCACTTTTTTGCCACCCAGCAACTTGCCGGAGCCCTGCAGCCAGGTAACGCCATTGGCCTGGAACAGCATGGACACACCGCTGGTCTGTTTCTCAACGATATCGTCCTTGCGCTTCATCATGGCGGGCACATCCATTTTTACCTTGCCCGGCTTGATGCCGTGAATCTCGAAATCGTGGGTTGCCTCGTGGTACTTCCAGGTGGAATCCAGTAATGCTTTGGAGGGAATACAGCCTACGTTGGCACAGGTACCACCCAGTGCCGGCTTGCCGTTTTTATTGATGTATTTATCTATACAGGCCGCTTTCATCCCCAGTTGCGCTGCTTTAATGGCAGCTGCGTAACCACCCGGTCCGCCCCCGATAACGACCACATCATATTTGTCTGACATACCGAATCCCTTGATCTTTCGCTAAAAACCTAAATATCCAACAGTAATCTTGCTGGGTCTTCAATCAAATCTTTGATAGCCACCAGGAACTGAACGGCTTCTTTACCATCGATCAACCGGTGATCATAGCTGAGCGCCAGATACATCATGGGCAGAATTTCTACCTGACCGTTCACTGCCATGGGACGTTCCTGGATCTTGTGCATACCCAGAATGGCTGTCTGAGGCGGATTGAGAATGGGCGTGGAGATCAATGAGCCGAACACGCCACCATTGGAAATGGTAAAGGTGCCGCCTGTGAGCTCATCCAGGGACAGTTTGCCGGCCTGCGCACGCTTGCCGAAATCCACAATCTGGCCCTCGATTTCGCTGAAGCTTTTCTGATCAGCATCTTTCAGTACCGGCACCACCAGCCCGCGGTCAGTGGAAACCGCGACACCCACATCGTAGTAACCGTGATAAACGATATCGTTACCATCAATGGAGGCATTCACTGCAGGATACTTTTTGAGCGCCTCAGTGGCTGCTTTCACGAAGAAGGACATGAAGCCCAGGCGGTGCCCGTGAGCTTTTTCAAACGCATCCTTATAGTTCTTGCGCATGGTCATTACCGGTTTCATGTTGACCTCGTTGAACGTGGTCAGCATGGCAGCGGTCTGTTGCGCCTGTACCAGCCGCTCAGCCACCCGCGCCCGCAGGCGTGTCATGGGTACCCGGCGCTCTTCACGGTCGCCCGCGTCGAAGGGTACGCTGGCTGCGGACATGGCGGTGGTGTCTGACGATGATTTTGTCTTGGACGGTGCAGGCGTGGATTTCTTCTCGGCAGGTTTCGAACCGGACTCCGACTTGCCTTCGGAGTCCATGTACTTCACCACATCCTCCTTGGTGATACGACCGCCCTTTCCGGTTCCCTTGATCTTGCTCGGGTCCAGATTATGCTCGGCAATCATTTTACGCACTGCAGGGCCCCAGTTGTCCTCCACCGCATCCTCGTCTCCGGAGGAATCATCGCTGCTTTCCTTGTCATCAGTGTCCTTTTCCTCAGACTCGGAATCGTCCTTCGATGCTTCTTTATCAGCACCGGCCCCATCACCCTTTTCCAGCTTGGCAATCAGCTCCTGACTTTCCACTGTATCGCCTTCGTTCTTAACGATTTCCTTGAGAACACCATCGTGTGGTGCGACAACTTCCAGTACAACTTTGTCGGTTTCTATATCCACCAGCAATTCATCGCGGCTTACCGCGTCACCTGGCTGCTTGTGCCAGGTAGCAACTGTGCCATCTGCTACTGCTTCTGGGAATTGGGGGGCTTTTATCTCAGTGGCCATCAGTGTTCCTTAATAATCCTAATGCGTTCTCTAAATACTTCAGGTGAATGGTTACTCTACGGTAAACGCGTCTTCAACCAGCTTTTTCTGTTCCTCAATATGCCGCGACATGTACCCTGCAGCAGGTGCGGCAGAACCTTTGTGCGGGGGTGACGACGCTGGAGGGCGGCGGGGCCGCGAAGCCCTCGAAGGCGCTCCGCACCGGTCGGCCGATCCAGGCGTATGGCGGTGTCAGGCCCAGGGCGAAGGCGGCCGTCGCGGCATTGTCGTAGGTGTAGACGGGATGCTCGATGGTGTAGCCCGGCTTGACGCCCCGCCCGTACAGGATGAACGGGATCTCGATCTCCGCCAGCGTCTCCCCGCCGTGCCCGTAGCCGATGCCGCCGTGGTCGGCCGAGACGATCACCAGCATCTCGTCGGCCATGCCGGCCTCGCGGGCGGCGTCCAGGATCTGCCCGATGAGCGAGTCCGCGCGGCTGACGGCGGCGTAGTAGGCCGGTGTGCCGTGGCCCTCGCCGTGGCCGGCGCCGTCGACGTGGTCGAGGTGGACGAACGTGAAGGTTGGCCGCTCGGCGCGGAGAAAGGCGGCGGCCTCCTCCGCCGTGGTGTACTCGCTGCTGCCGTTGACGTCGTGGTCGACGGCCTGCTTCTCGAACAGCCGCCCGAAGCCGCCCCAGTGGTAGATCGCGCCGATGGTGGCGTCCGGCCGCTGGTCACGCACGACG
>JAWVYU010000344.1:0-5515 GCA_033722575.1 Ketobacteraceae bacterium
GTGGTTCAGCTCGCGCTCTTCGTTCATGGATTTTTTGCCGGCAACCACATCCTGGTAAAACTCCGCTTTCCACTGCTCACCCATGGCTTTCATTCTTGCCAGAATGGTTTCCAGTCCGTCATGGAGACCATGAAGCTTGGTGGATTTATCCAGAATGGAATCCGGCGTGGACAGCTTGCCGCAGTCATGCAGCCAGGCTGCCACATGGAGTTCATACCATTGCTGTTCGTTCAGGTTGAATTCGGGAAAATACCGGGTGTCTTCACAGGTGGCCTGGGCCAGCATTTCCGTCAGTACCGGTACCCGCTGACAGTGTGCGGATGTGTGCGGACTTTTGGCATCGATCGCCCTGGCAATGCATTTAATAAAGGCATCCAGCAGTTTCTTGTGATCTTCCAGCAGGATCTGGTTTTCCAGCGCAATGGCAGCGTAGGAGCTGAGTGCTTTGATAATCGGTTCAATTCTGGAACCGAAAGGAATGACTGTATGGCGTCGCGGATTGGTGGCGTTCACCAGTTGCAGAACACCGATAACATCGTTTTCGTGGTTAATCAGAGGGATCGACAGGAACGAAGTTGAGCGGTATCCGGTTTGCTCATCAAAGCGCTTGGTGCCGGAAAAATCGAAGCGCTGATCGGCATAGGCATCGGGAATATTCACCAGCTGTTTGGTCAGCGCCGTGAAAGAAGCAATGTTCTGGTGATTGGGTTCCCCGTTTTCAAGGTAAAGCGGAATATCCGGCAGGTTCACAGCCTCAGCCGCCGTGCCTCCCTGGTGAATATTCAGGTTGCTGTTTCTGATAATGGCAAAGCGCAGGCACGGCTGGTGCTGGTCACGGTTCAGCAGATACAGGGTTCCGCCTTCGGCATGACAGATGCGTTGGGCTTCGGTAAGAATGGCTTCAAACAGCTCTCCGGTTTCCTGCTTGCTGGATATACGAATCAGCAGATCCCGCTGTTCCTCCATCATGATGTGATTATCAATTACCATCGACACCAGTGACGCCAAAGCTTCCGCCACATTGATAGACTCGGGTGAAAAGGGAATTACCTGATTGGTAACGGTGGATCTTGCATTTACCAGCTGAATGACACCAATCACCTGGCCGCTGTGATCCGACAGGGGAATGGTGAGCAGGTTATGGGTTTTGTAGCCATAGAGTCTGTCGAAGCTCTGGATACCGCTGATATCGTAATCTTCTGCGGCATAGGCTTTGTCGATATAAATGGTTTTTCTGATCAGCGCGCAGTGGCTGGCAATATTGGCACGATTCGGGCGCAGTGTGTCGGGGTCATAAATGGGTATGGGCTTCAGGCCGGTTTCTGCCACCCGCTTGTTGATGATGGACAGGTTAAGAGGGGCGTTGCGAACAATCACGTAATCCAGGCGAGGTGCTTCACAGGCATCATTGACCAGATACAGGGTGCCCCCATCGGCGTTGGTGAGGGCCTGGGCTTCCATCAGAATTCTTTCATACAGCTTCCATTTGTCTTTCTCTGATGAGAGTGCTTTATCAATCTCAATGAGACGCCAGAAAAGCTCCTGATCATGGAGGGATGACGAAATGTTGCTTCGCGCCATAGCAAAGTTCTTCTCGGGTGGCCGGGTGCTCTGGCCGGATGTCAAAAGATAACGGCTTAATAACAAGTCTAGGAGAAAAACGCCCGCTAATTTAGGTTCTTTTGTTATGTCGGAATGGGGGTTTATTGGTAGTGCAGCTAAACCGGTTAGTTTTCCCCGGCTGGTTCTGCCGGCAGGTAACCGGAAAACTCCACGCTGAATTCATCATCCGCCATGCGGGGGTGCAGATCCACTGAAATACGTCTGGGAAAGCCGGTATCCGCCATAAAGGTACCGGTAACCGTTGCGGTTTCGATACGGGATTTTTCCTGCAGATAGTCAAACCACTCGCTGATGGTTTTGAGCAGCATGTCAGGCGGGGAAGGATCCGGCTGTCCCGTGTCTGCCATTCGAACCTTGCTGATGGCGCCATCAACCACTTCGATAATCCTGGGAGCACGGGCTTCCGGAAGACAGTAGCACAGCTGGCTGGCCTGGAAACGGTAGCTGGCGGCTGCCCGGGCTTTCCAGCGTTGTTCCGCTGTCGGAATATCCTGGATGGTATCAGCCGGCCGCGATTCCACGGGGGGCTGGGAGGGCACACCGGGCTGGGGGTGGTCACTGGCAGTGGCCAGACAGCCCGCCAGAGGCAGTATCATCAGGGCCAGAAAAACAGCTTTGCTGTAGCCGCGGGGCTTGCCCGCGGTTGCTTCCGGTGGTCGTGGTGATGTCGGAAAGTTCAGAGACGGCATGTCAGGGTACCTGCGGTTTGGCGCCTGTACAGCAACAGCGCAAGGCTCATGAGCAGCAGGGCGCTCATGCTGCCACCGCCGCCACCGGATCCACCACCTGAGTCGCTGGCGCTGTTGGAATCCGCATTACCGGAGGCAGTATCTTCGCTACTGGCCGGGTCCTCTGTCTCCGTGCTGTCACCGCCGCCCCCGCTGTCGCTGCTATCACCGGTCAGCACGGTAAAGTTGTCGCTGATGCTGTTATTCGTAGTGTCGGTCTCGGTAAGCTCGCTCTGGGAAACATTAACGTTATGGCTGACCTGATAGCTGCCGGTGGCCACGGATATGTCGGCAACAAGCACATGATTATTGCCCGGAGCACTGAGGGTACAGGAGTAATTCTGTCCGTCGCCGGCGATGCTGCAGGGAATATCGTCAATGGTGACGCTGGTAAAACGCCCCGCGCCGCTGTTGATGGTGCCTGAGATGCTCGCCTGGGTGATAGCCTGTGAGGCGGCTGACGCATTAATGCGGAATGTCCGGCTGGCGGTTGACGTGATCAGATTGCTAACACTGTTGCTGTCGGCTATTTCCACGTCGAAAGGGTAGTCGAAGCAGGCGTTCTGGTTGCTGGCGCTGCCAATGGCACTCTGGATCGCGCTGATGCTGCAGGATGAAAAACGACTGGCGGTTGCATCCAGCCGGGTGGCCATGATGAAACCACCGGTGCAGCTGTTATTGGGATCTCCGTCGTGATCCGAGCCCAGGTTGTGGCCGATTTCGTGAGCCGCCACCAGAGCCGTAAGGGACAGACTGCCCCCCACAATCTGAGTTGTACCTGTACTGAAATAGCCACCATTGTCGCACAGGCCGCCTACCCAGGCGATACCCACGGTGTCACCGTCGAAATCACGGCCGGTGATTACCTGCATCAGGGCTTCATTTTTGCTGGAAAACGTCAGCTCGCCATTGCCCTTTTTGTTGGAAATGTCCCGCAGCAGATTGAAGCTGTCAGTGGTGGTGCTGAATACCTCGGAGGAAAGAAAGGTGGTGGTCAGCGTCTTGAATGCAATGTCCAGATCGTTACGGTAATAGCCCTCCACGATATTGATCAGTTGGGCCGCCCGGCTTTGATAATCCGATGGGAAATCACTCTGAAACGCCTGATCAAACACAAAATCAATTTCCGCCAGCAAACACACGCCATCCACTGTACTGGTGCACAGCTCGCTGAAGCTGGCCGCTGCAGCGGTGGGGGTTCCGGGGTCCAGCATAGAGCGGGAAGCCGTGGCAAAGGGGCTGGACTGGTGATCGTGCAGGGCGCAGGTGCCAAGGTTGTCATAGGCAGATGCCGGGGTTGCCGTGATCACGCTGGACTGGAGTACCCGGGTGTTATCGCTGCGGGTGCTGTCGGTTGGAGCACTGAAGTCAATAACATGGAGCACACCGTGGAGGGACACTACGCCTTCCCAGCGGGCGTTGAGTTGGGACATGCGGGCCCAGCTATCGGGGATGCCCGCAATCTGGCCCCGGAAGAGTTGGGCGTTACCGGTCAGTTTCAGCCCGGCTATGGAGTGAGGTTCCAGCTCCAGTGTGTAAACCTGCTCATCAATCCATACGGGAAGTTCCAGGTTGGCGGCACGGGCCGGCCAACTGAGAACCAAAATGAAAAGCAGGCTGAAAATGCGAAAAAAGCCCATGACAACTCCGGCAAAAAATAGACTATCTTATTCTAGTGAACAGCTGCGGCCACTCCCAGGTAAATAGTTCACAGAAACCGGGTTTACATCAAAGGATTCTAGCTGCAGCTTTGTATATACTCGTTGAATCAACAGTCAGTTCTATTAATTACTTTGCTTATAAGCTTATTTGAAGCACTGATAAGAGTCTCACGATTATGACCAGAACTTCGACACGCCTAAGCGGCTTTGCTTTTTGTCTGGCCTTCAGCATGGCTCAGGGCGCAACCTGGGATGTGGATGAATTTGATGTCAATGAAAAGAAATTGCGTCAGCAGGAAATACAAACCTTTGAAAAAACCTTTGCTACGAAGGGTGAAGGGGAAACCCGTGGCATTATGGGTGTTATGCTGATTAATGCGCCTTACGATGTGGTGTGGGAGGTTATTTCGGACTGGGAAGCCCAGGGAGAGTTTGTGCCCGGGCTGGAGTATTTCAAAGTCAAGCATGTGTTTTCCGGTGCCACCGATGAAGAATGGCGTTCGCTGGTGGAGGGGCAGCTGGATATTCCTTTTGTATCCTTCCGGTATACGCTGGATGCCCGCTTTGACAAGGATGCCGGCACAATGCGGTGGACAATGCTGGATAAAGAGGATATCAAGGATTACAAGGCCAGAGATATTGACGTGCGCGAATCAGACGAAGACAGCCTGAAAAATATCGAAGGTTTCGGCAGAATCAAATCGTACAACGATATCCAGACTGTTTATTATTACGCTCCTGTTGTGGAAGTGAGCGCACCTATTCCGGGTTTTGTGGAGGATATTATTTCCAGGATTTCCCTGTCCCGGTATCTTGAAGCCATCAGGGATAAAGCCGAGAAAGATCACAGGCGGGCACGCGTCGAATCTCCCAAACAGGTTGCCGACACTCAGGGTGCAACCATCGAATAGGCTGAGATCCGGCTTGTCCGGATTCAGGAAGCCTTTTCTGTCAGCTGATTGAACTCGTTATTGAAAAAGTGGGTCAGCGTGGCACGGTTAATGGGTTTGGTAAGGTGGCCATCCATGCCTGCCGCGAAAGCTTTTTCCCTGAATTCCTCAAAGGCGTGGGCTGTCAGCGCAACAATTCTCACCCTTTCGTTTTTTCCTGCGCTTTGTTCATATTCACGAATGCTGGCAGTCGCTTCATAGCCATCCATTTCTGGCATCTCACAATCCATAAAGATCAGATCGTAGGGCTTGCGTGCGTGTTTGAATTTGTTGAAGGCTTCTCTCCCGTTGCTTGCGATATCCACGTCACCCACCAGCGGTTTCAGCATACCTTTGACAACCATCTGATTAACGGGATTGTCTTCGGCCACAAGAATATGAAGATCCGCAATCCGGATAGTCTCCTTGCCTGCCTGGCTGGGCAGATTCTGGTGTTTACTGTGAAGCGGATTATCGTAGCCCAGCATTTCGTTAATATTGAAAGGGGGGTCGAATACTGACAGGTTGCTCAGGCTCAGCTGGTCGTTGCGGTTTTCGTGGTTGAATACCACAA
>JAWVYU010000345.1:0-5512 GCA_033722575.1 Ketobacteraceae bacterium
AGCATTAAGGCTCTGTATCCTATGAGTATTACTCCTGACCATATTGACCTGTGGTTGTCTGCAAGATGCGAAACGCAGAACATTGAGTTCAAGGAAGCAAAAAACCAGTTTGATAACACCAAACTTTACCGTTATTGCGTTGCAATCGCGAATGAAGGTGGCGGTCATTTGCTGTTGGGTGTTTCGGATAAGTCGCCTCGTAAGGTTGTTGGCACAGACGCTTTCAATAACCCCATAGGTATGGCATCAAAGCTCTTTCAGGCGGTAGGGTTTAGAGTTGATATTGAAGAGGTTACTTATCCCGGTGGTCGAGTATTGGTGTTCGTGATACCTCCGAGACCTCGTGGTACGGCCTATCATTATCAAGGGGCCTACTTAATGCGTTCAGGCGAAGAGCTTGTTCCTATGAGTGAGGATCAGTTGCGCAGGATATTTGCGGAGGGACAGCCAAGTTGGCTGGAAAATATCGCATTTACGGATGCCTCTGCGCAAGATGTCGTACAGCTTTTGGATACACAAACGTTCTTTGATTTATTGGGCCAACCCAACCCAACCCAACCAGTCAAGAGGGTGTGATCGACCGATTGCTGGAAGAACGCTTGATTCAGTCTACCACTAAGGGGTTTTCTATTTTAAAGATTGCTGCACTCTTGTTGGCAAAGCAATTACGACACTTCCCGCAGGTTGCGCGTAAGGCAGCAAGGGTGATTGTTTACAGTGGCGACTCAAAACTACAAACAAAATCAGATATCACTGGCGAGAAAGGCTATGCAGTCGGGTTTTCCGGGCTCGTGAACTATGTAATGAGTGTGTTGCCGTAGAATGAGGTGATTGAAAAAGCTCTACGTAAGGAAACGAAATTACTACCGGATGTGGTGATTCGCGAATTGCTGGCAAATGCGCTTATTTATCAGGATATGGAAATGACCGGCGTTTCGCCTGTCGTTGAAATATATGATAACAGAGTCGAAATTACTAACCCCGGCGAACCCGTTGTGCCGGTAGAACGATTTATTGATGGTTATCAGTCACGCAATGAGAGATTGGCGGATTTGATGCGCCGCTTTGGTATTTGTGAAGAAAAGAGCAGTGGTGTTGATCGGGTCGTTGAAGCTGCTGAATTGCTTCAGTTGCCGGCTCCAGAGTTTTTGGTCAGCCACCGGCGCACGGTGGCTGTTATTTACGGTCCCCGCCGCTTCAGGGATATGAGTGGCAGCGACAGGGTGCGAGCCTGCTATCAGCACTGTGTTCTGCAGTGGGTGTTGCGTAAGCAAATGACCAATCAGAGTTTGAGAAATCGCTTCGGGGTTTCTGAGAAAAGTGCCAACACGATTTCCCAGATTATATCCATGGCGGCTGATCAGGGATTGATCAAGAGCGACCCCAATGCGCCGGACTCGAAACGCTATGCCAGGTATATACCCTGGTGGGCATAGGTTGTTTCATTTTAACGGGAAAATAACGGCTCCATGTTTTTAACGTATTGATAATAAAGAGGTTTTTTATTTCATTGCAAATGGAGGTTGCCTGAGAAGGTATCAGTACCCCATATCCTCGTCCTGAGATAATTGCGTCAGCTCGTCCAGTGCCTGGTGACGCTGTTGGTCGGTTTTCTCTTTATAGGCCAACAAATCTTTCAAATAGACCCGCCGATGAGAACCCACCTTACGAAAAGGGATCTCACCTTTCTCAAGCAGCCCCACCAAAAAGGGGCGGCTGACATTTAAAAGATTGGCCGCTTCCTGGGTGCTGATTTCCTGGTGATGGGGGGTCAGGCTGATAGCGTTGCCCTAAGCCGTCTCTGACAGCACATTCAGCAGGATTTGCAGAATGTGTCCGGGCAGCACCAGTTCGTCTGTTTCACCGTTGCTGCCGCGCAACGATAGCTGCACACGGTCGGCATTGGCATATTTGGACAACGTACGGCTGGATATTTTGGCTTGTTCAATATCGCCTGGGGTAGGCAGATGAACAATGTTTTCGGCTGACATATCGCGCTCTCCTGAAACTGCAAAGTATTACAGTGATGATAGACGGAGTGTGACATAATCGAAATAAGCGAAACTAACGAAATAAGCGAAAACGCCCTCGGAACCTCATGATCCACCTCCATTGCACCAAAAAGCTCTTCACCCAACTGCCGCTGGGTAACAGCGGCAGATTCCCCGCCCACCAGCAGACCAACGGCCAATCCGGCACCGCCGCCAACGACCCGGCCTTTCACCCCGACGACACCGCCAAAGAAAACCCGCTGAACCACTGGCACGCCAACCTGCTTACCCCACAAGGCAGCCACTGCATTCTGTTCGTACACAACGCCACCCGCTTCCCGGTACTGGTGCCCGATCTGAAAAAAGCCGACTTCCCCCTGCTGGAAGACTTCTTCACCGATATCTTTATGAACACCCTGCTCAAACTCGGCGCCAGCGATCAGCTGATGGAACGCACCACACACCTGCTGGCCCCCTTTGTCTGCGACACTCAATGCGACCGCTCCGTGCAGGGCACCATCAACCGCATGGGTCAGGATGTAGAGCATTTGTTGTTAGTGGATAATATGGCAGTGAAGGATCTGCTGCCCTACAGCACCAGCGTCTGGCTGGCGGAAACGCTGACGGGGGTGAAGGGCATTAAGGATTACATTCGTCCGAGTGAAGAAATGCTGGCGTTGCTCTCATGAATCGGATGCTGCAAATTCGAATCTAACAGGTTTCACTGTGCAGTGGCCCTGTGTAGAATTTATCGCTCCTTCAGCTTGGTTATTCAGGGATAGAAATGACCTTGAAACAGGAATTATCTGAATTCATAAAATCTCACCAGAAATTGGGTCGCCAGGCGCTAAAAAGTCTCAAAAACCAGATCCGAGGTGGGGAGAATAACGCCAAAGGCAGCCGGCACGAGAATTACTTTGCCGTTTTTCAGATTGCTGTGCGCTTTCCTTCGGCGCTCACCCGAAGAATCTTTATTTCCGCACAGGCAGATGCATTTGTAGACGATCTGGTGGTCGTTGATCAGGAGGCAGGTGCCCGTCTCAGCTATCAGCTGAAAGATGCCGTTGCCGTGGACTGGCGAGGGACAAAGGGAATCCTTGGGTACTTCTTTCGGCAACATATCCTGGACTGCGAATACCACCAAATGCCCGATGCCAGAACGGTGCTGGTATTGGGCAACCAGCAGGTTTATGAGAAGCTAAAGGCCTCTGTTCCTGAGGCTATTGCAGCGCACACCGATGTGATCTATTTCGAAAACACCGAGTCGCCGAACCGGTTGTTACTTTCCAATCCTGAGTTCAGGAAGGCCGTAGAGGCACTATGTATATCCAGCGCAGTCGATAAGCTGGAGATGATCGTTCAGGGGCTGCTCGGTGCCTGGATGGCCTGTAGCCCTGTCGAGCAGGACTTGGAAAAAATCGTGCAAAAAGCAATTAGGCAAACCCGTCCCAATCTGTTCAGGAACTTTTATTCCGAGGAAGATGATCTGGACCCGGATTTCAGGGCTATCATTGACAGTATAGACGGCTTGCGCTATGAAGTTACGAATGGCAGCTTCAGCTATTCGGTCGGGGGGTTTACTGGCGTTATTCCCCACCGTGTCGGGTCAGAAGAATTCAGGCAGCTATGTAACAGGATTGTTTCGGCTCGTCCGGAGTCAGCGTTAAAGTTGGTTGAGGCTCTTATGGGGGTTAGTGATTAATATGGGTGCAACAAGTCAACAACGACAATACCGTGATCCTGACGATCAGGCCGCCATTGCGTTGTTAAATGAACTATTGGCCAGCGATATCAGCGCCGATGAATATCGCAGCGTGATGTATCGTATCGGGGCTCACCTGGGCACCGTGCTGCTTCCCACTCTGGATAAGTCTAAATCCTATTGCCTTGCTATCACCGTGGAAGATGCAGATTTTCTGGCCGCAGGCCTGGCGGATTTCCTGAAAGATAGTGGCTACCAGTTTTATCTGGCCTGTTTCTGGAATGATCGCAAGACGATTGAGGGCCGGGATTTTGCGCCGATTCTGAACACTTACTTTGATCAGGGCTACGAAAGCGCCGATGAGATTATTATATTGAAAGCCATTATGGCGGGCGCCTGTGTGGTGAAAACCAATATTACGGCGTTGATAGAAAAGCTAAAACCACAGGCTATACACGTCGTTGCACCCGTCATGCACGTGGAATCCAGAGCGAAACTGGAGCTGGAGTTTCCTGAGAGCATTTACCGGTTGTTTGATTACACGTACCTGGCGATGGATGCGGTTTACGATCAATCAAAGCATGAGGTGATTCCCGGCGTGGGCGGTAACGTGTACCGAAAACTGGGGTTTGCCGGTGATGCGGAAAAAAATGCTTACATGCCGGAGACTGTAAGGGAAAGGGTGTTTGCCTGAGATACTTGCGTCAGCTCGTCCAGCGCCTGGCTGGCGGAAGCGCATAATTGTCCGCTCAGAGCTAATGCTGGTCGTCTTCTGGTTGGAAAGAGATATAGTCGAAGTAAAATTTTTCAAATCTGTTGAGCAGCGAGAGTGGCACTTCACGTTCGCGCATGACGGGGTTTATGGCTTGTTCTTCATAGCTTTCGCTATCGATTAGGCTGGTAATCTGATCGGTCCCGTCCAAAGGGTCGGCGATCAGCTCGTAAAAGCCCTGCTCAATGGCCTCATACTGGTCAGTCGGCGTTTTATCATTTACGATCAGGAAAACACCACACTGATATTGGTCATTCTCAGAGAAAGGGATTATCTCAATCATGACATGCTCAATGTGTTCCCGGAAGCTGGCCAGGAATGCTTTGAGTGAATCGGTATCGAAAACATCGCGTGTCAATTCAACGAATTCATTGGGTAGCCCTGTGCGAATATAGCGGTTAGCTTTCCAGAATTTGAGGTTTTTTAATAATTCGGGGTCTTCTTGGGAAATGTCCAATCCTTTGTCGGAGAGGTCGTTGGTTGCTTTGTGCTCCAACAGGTAATCTTTATTTAGCAGGGTGATATCTTTAGCCTGGCATTCAAACCAGCGGTCGTTTACCTGGAATTGAATCTTTCTGGGGTCTCGCCAGGAGGTGAAACGTGGATCGGTTTTGTTGTCTGGAATTTCCTTTAAAAGCAAGCATTCTACATGAGGTTCCGCTGCAGAATGTACCAGTATGTCACAATCCTGACTGATCACCAGGAGGTGAAGTAATCCCGGCTTTTTCAGGTTGCTAGCTGAGAAGACAAAGTCGTTCAGATTCTCTATGTCTGCAAGCTTGACAGAGGCTCCCTGGCACCAGCCATTTTCACTGATTGTGTCCCTGCTGAATTTCATGAGGTTTTTTACTTGCTTGTGCCGGAATCTTCAATATAGACACCGGAGAGTGCCACGTTTGATACTTTATCAGGTTGGTGGTTTTCTCTGGCAGTTATCAGTTGCGTGAGGTTTTTGCAGGTTTCGATAACGGCCTGTTTGTTTATTGGGCTCTCCGACAGCAGATCGAGCAGCGTCTTTCCATTGACTGGCCTTGTCTTTGCTAAACG
>JAWVYU010000346.1:0-5499 GCA_033722575.1 Ketobacteraceae bacterium
AGCCGGAGCCAAAGGATTACCGGGAAAAGAATGCCAGGCAAGAAACGCAGGGAAAAAAACGCGAGGAAAGAAGTAAAAAGCGGTTGTGGTAGAACAAGGCAGAAAGCTGGAACAAAAAAGCCTGATAACGGGATCAGGCTTCTCGGGTTCAGTATTGGTCAGGGTTTTATACGCCTGTTCAGCCTGGCTAAAAACAAGCCAGGCTGCAACGTCAGGCTATGCCTGCGTTGACACCTGCTTTTTCATGGCTTCGAACTCGTCCTCGAAAAAGAACTTTTCTTCGCCAAAGGCGGGTTTCAGGTGATTAAGCCAGGTGGCTTCCTCATCGTACTTTGCAAAAAATGGTCGCTGTACCCAGTCAGGATTGCGGCCCTGAATAAACCGCAGTACGAAAACCTTTTCACCGTGGATTTCAGTCACACCCTGAATCTCCACCTTTCCCGGGTCGGCACTCATGGAGGGGCCGCGGGCAGTCCGGCCCAGGCCGCTGACATTCTGCATGGCCTCGCGGTATACCTTCCATGCACGCGCCAGCGGGATCTCGAAATAACGCTTGGCGCCGGTGTCGCGCTCTACAAACATGTAATAGGGAATGATGCCCAGCTTGACCTGCTCATTCCACATTCTGGCCCAGGCATTTGCATCATTATTGATGTGATTCAGGATGGGGCCCTGGCTGCGGATTTCCGCGCCGGTTGCCCGGATTCGCCGGATTGCCTCCCGGGCTATAGGCGTACTCAGTTCCTTCCAGTGGTTATAGTGGGCCATGAAGGCCACATGCTTGCCCCGTTCTACCAGTGCTTCCAGCAGGTCCAGCAGCTCCTCGCTGTCCTGATCGCTGACAAAACGGTAGGGCCAGAAAGTGAGCGCCTTGGAACCGATGCGAATGGTCTGGATATGGTCAAATTCGGGCTGCATCAGAGGTTCCAGATACTGCTGCAGGTTTTTGGTCTTCATCACCATGGGATCGCCACCGGTGAACAGCACGTCGGTTACCTCGGTGTGTTCCCGCAGATAGCCGTGGAGTTTTGAGGCTTCTTTGGCCGCGAACTTCAGTTCGTTGTCGCCAATGAACTGGGCCCAGCGAAAGCAAAAGGTGCAGTAAGAATGGCACACCTGACCCTGGCTGGGGAAAAACAGCACGGTTTCCCGGTATTTGTGTTGCATGCCCGGGAGAGATTCTTCTCCCAGTTTGGGTACGTTAAGCTCCATCTGGCCCGCGGGGTGGGGATTCAGGTCGGCGCGAACCGCGTCAATGGCGGCTTTCAGCTCTTCCTTGGGAGCGTCACTTTTCAGCAGATGAGCCACCCGGTCAAAGGCTTCCGGCTTCAGCATGTCCCGCTGGGGGAATGTCAGCTGAAAAATGGGGTCGTCCGGAATATTGTCCCAGTCAATCAGCTCGTCGATAACGTAGTCGTTAACGCGAAACGGGAGAATGGAGGAAACCACCTTCATTTCAAAGCGCTGCTCTTCGCTGAGGCGGTCGAGCGCCGCGATCTTGTCCAGCTGCCTGTGTGTGTAGACTTTAAAGGGTCTGGCTTCAAACTGAGTTAAGTTTTTTATGTTAATCGCTTGATTCACGTAAAGTTTCCTTCAGTTTTGGGCGAACAAAAGCACACTGCCGGCTTGCTCTGCAAACCAGGTTCTAGAGGCTTTACGAGATGCGGCGGCTTACCACCGCCAAAAAGGACGGGAAGGATAACAAATTTAGAGATCTAAATTAACCGGCGGCGGAAAACTTACGCAGGTAGTCTATGACCGCCGGGTTTTATAGCGTTTTTCTATACCGGAGTGGCCCACAGGTCATATTCATCGGATTGAAAAACTTTAGCGTTCAAAACATCTCCCGGTTGTAATTCGGTTTCACCATTCAGGTATACCAGGCCATCGATTTCCGGTGCGTCGGCATGGGAGCGGGCAATAGCACCTTCCTCATCCACTTCATCCACCACAACTTCCAGGGTTTTACCGATTTTGGCCCTGAGCTTGTCGGCGCTGATTTGCTGCTGGATTTCCATAAACCGCTCAAACCGTTCCTGTTTCAGCTCGTCGGGCACGGGATTCGCCAGGGCATTGGCCGGTGCCCCTTCCACCGGGGAATACTTGAAGCAACCCACACGATCCAGCCGGGCTTCCTGGATAAAATCCAGCAACTCCTGGAACTGGGCTTCAGTTTCACCGGGAAAGCCTACAATAAAGGTTGAACGCAGGGTGATATCCGGGCAGATGTCGCGCCAGCGGCGGATACGCTCCAGGGTATTTTCCGTGGCGGCAGGGCGTTTCATAGCTTTCAGCACATCAGGGCTGCCATGCTGGAGCGGAATGTCCAGATAGGGCAGTACCTTGCCATCAGCCATCAACGGAATCACATCATCCACATGAGGATAGGGGTATACATAGTGTAGACGCACCCAGGCCCCCATGCTGCCCAGCTCTTCACAAAGCTGCTGCATTTTGGTTTTTATCGGGCGCCCCTGCCAGAACCCGGTACGGTATTTAAGATCAACTCCATAGGCGCTGGTGTCCTGGGATATCACCAGCAGCTCGTTGACGCCGCTGCGGATCAGGCCTTCGGCTTCATCGAGTACTTCGCCGATGGGGCGGCTCACCAGATCGCCACGAAGCGATGGAATAATGCAGAAACTGCAACGGTGGTTGCAGCCCTCTGAAATTTTCAGATAGGCGTAATGTCTCGGGGTCAGCTTGATTCCCTGGGGCGGCACCAGGTCCGTAAAGGGGTCGTGTCTGCGCTCCTGGGGTACGAAACGGTGCACTGCGCCCACCACCTCCTCATAGGCATGGGGGCCGGTAACACTCAGAACATTGGGGTGAACATCGGTAATCCTGGCAGCATCTTTACCCATGCAGCCGGTAACAATCACTTTTCCGTTTTCGGCAAGGGCTTCACCAATGGCGTCCAGGGATTCCTGCTTGGCTTCGTCAATAAAACCACAGGTATTCACCACAACCACATCAGCATCCTCATAGGTGGGTACGATCTCGTAGCCATCGAGCTTCAACTGGGTGATGATCCGTTCCGAGTCCACCAGAGCCTTGGGACAGCCTAAGGAAATAAGGCCAACTTTCTTTTCACTCATGCAGGTTTCCGCTCATTTTGTGCTGCTTGGATGCAAGGGGCGCCGATTTTAAACCATAGGCAACAGATTCGCTAACGGTTTGGGTATACATATAACCATTTAATTTCTACTTGTGGTATCAGCAAAATCTCCACATACTTTAAATAAGTGTGACCCGTGGGTTCTGCTTGGTTGGTGCGTCCCATTTTGATCCAAAAATCAATCAAATAAGGATAGCCACCAGCAGGAACAGGGTGGCTATAAAAGGAAATATAAAAGGACACATGAAGGAAAGGAGCCACAGGAAGTAAGCCAATAATATAAAAAAAGACTGACCTCATTATTTTCGGGATGAAAACGGGGCAGGGTGAGACACCACCGAAGCATGACAATGATTCTGCAACCGGTGGATGCAGGAGGGTGAGTATGAGTTCACAGCTGGTTATGGTGAACGGTGTTTTACGTACTGTTGTAAAACCTGTGATCCAGTATATGAGTATGCATCCAAGGAAGATCGGTCAGCGCAGGCCGCTGCTATGTGGCGCAGCGTCGCTGCTTCCCATACCGGGACATGTGCAGATCGAGCCGCAGTGCCTTGGCAAGTTCAAGGGGGAATGGATACATTCCCGGAAGAACCCGCCTGAAACCCGGGAAAAGGTGGTGCTCTATCTTCACGGGGGCGGTTATCTGGCCTGTTCTCCGGTCACACACCGTAATCTCACCACCCGGCTTGCCCGCTACGGCCAGACCCGGGTGTTTGCGATAAATTATCGCAAGTCTCCGGAATACCCCTATCCCTATGCCCTTGAGGATGCGCTCCACAGTTACCAGTGGTTGCTGGCAGAGGGTGTTGACCCCGCTAATATCGTGATCGCAGGTGATTCAGCCGGTGGCAACCTTACCCTGGTTACCCTGCTGGCGATCCGCGACAAACGGCTGCCTTTACCGGCCGGCGGGGTGTGCCTGTCGCCCTGGACGGATCTGACGGCAAATGGCGATTCCATACATTTCAACCGCGGTGCAGACCCTATGATTCCCTCCCGCAAGGTCAGGCATGCGGCGCGTCTGCATGCCAACGGCATGCCTCTGGATGATCCGCGCTTGTCACCGATTTATGCCAACCTGGAGGGGCTGCCGCCTTTGCTGATTCACGTGGGCGATAACGAAGTGCTTCTCAGTGATTCCACCCGGTTTGCCGCCAAGGCACGTGACAGCGGGGTGCCCGTGGAACTGAAAATATGGCAGAACGCGCCCCATGTGTTTCAGCTGTTTGCGGGGCTGGTGCCCCAGAGCAACCAGTCGCTCCGGGAAATTGGTGCTTTTGTGCAACGGGTCAGGGGGGATTTTCCGGTACCGGTTTCCGATCCTGAAGCGCCTCAGGACCAGCTGCCGGAAGGAACCGTTATCCAGCCGGTATAACCTAAACAATTCAGTGAGATAATGCGCAATGGAACAGCCCAAACAGGTTCTGGTAACCGGTGGCGCCGGATTTATCGGCTCTCACGTGGTGAAAGCCCTTCTGGATCGTTACCCCGGAACCAGAGTCCGTGTCATGCATTTACCCAAGGATAACCTCATCAACCTGAAGGGGCTGGATGTGGAACTGGTGACCGGTGATGTTACCCGGCCAGAACAGCTGGATGGTGCGGTTGAGGGTTGTGATGTGGTGTTTCATCTGGCAGCCGTCTACGCGCTCTGGCTGCCGGATATGTCCGTTATGCAGCGGGTTAATGTGGATGGCAGTCGCAACCTGTTCGATGCCTGCCTCCGAGCAGGCGTCAGGCGGGTGGTATTCACCAGTTCATTTGCGTGCTTTGCAGGTCAGGGCCTGGACCAGAGCTGCACCGAGGAATCCCCATTCGCCCTGGATTACAGCTATTACTCCCGCACCAAATATGAATCGGCCAAACTGGCCGAGGCCTTCTGTAAACTCCACGGCATGGACATTGTGATTGTGTGTCCCACCTGTCCGGTGGGGCCGGGGGATTATGGGCCCACGCCCACCGGCCGGGTGCTGGTGGAGGCGTTTAACCAGCCGTTCATGCTGGGTATTGATACGGATTCCAATTACGTGGATGTCAGGGATTGTGCCCTGGGGCACCTGCTGGCCTACGAGAAAGGTCGCACCGGCGAGAGTTATATCCTGGGGGGCGAAAATTATACCCATCCTGATGTGGTGCGACGCCTGCTCAGGATCTACCACCTGAAACGGCCCGTCTTGCACGTAAAGCCCAGCTGGTTGCTGCCCATGGCGCGGATAAGTGTGGTGCTGGCGGAACGGGGCCTATTAAAAAAACCGCCTTTTGCCACACCGGTAGAGCTGGAGATTGCCAACCAGGGGTTGGTGGCAGATGCCAGCAAAGCCCGGCGAGAACTGGGCTTGCCTACCCGGCCCATAGAAGAGAGCCTGCGCGATGCGGTG
>JAWVYU010000347.1:0-5494 GCA_033722575.1 Ketobacteraceae bacterium
CCCTGGCCAGATCATCATAAACGGTGTGGAAGTGCCAGTTTCTTTTACGCTGCCCCACAGACTGCCATCCATATTGATCGTGGCGACAATGCGGGAATCCCCGGTGGCACATTGCATTCCCATGGCACCGCCAAAGGAGTGGCTTACCATGGCGATTCGACTGGTATCCATGCGCTGATACCATGGTGATCCGGGATCGCTGTTAATTCGCGTCAGCTCGCCCAGCAGAAAATGGCAATCCTCCACCCAGGTATCAAAATAACGCTGGAGTTTTTCCTCGGTCACACTGGGGCCGGTGAACCGCAACATATTGGGAATGGAGCTTAGTACCTCACCGCCTGGGAACAGGACTGGGCCGCCATAATAGGTGTGATCAATGGCGGCCACCAGATAACCATTGGCCGCCAGCGATTCGGAAATGAATTCCGAGTGGTTGGCATTGCCACCCAGCCCATGGGACATGATTACTAACGGCAACGGTTCGTTGGTATCAAGGATGGGAGCATCCACCAGAGAATTAACCAGCTTGGGTACCACCTCCAGGTAGCGGCTCAGGCGGGTATGACGATGGGGTGGCGCAGGGTACCAGAACTGCAGCAGCATGCGGCGCACATCGTCTGGGTCTTTGGTCATCACCTCGGATCGGCTGGCATCTACAAGGCCCAGGGTGGTTGTGCCGACACTGTAGGGGCCTTGTGGTTTACTGACCCCGATACAGCCCTGAACCAAAAGCAAAAACAGCAATAACAACGGCAAAAGCGCTGCCCGTGGAATAACCGTTCTGGAGATTGCACTTCCCATGGTGACTCGGCCCTTTTTTATTATAAGTAGGACGATAGTACCATGAAGGCGGGGTAAAACTTGAACTTACTGATGATTCGCGGCGGTTAACGGCAGATTTTATTCGGTGTACCTGCCGTGACAGCTAAAGCAGTCCGGCTTTCTGGCGCCCGTACTGGTAATTGCGCTGCAGCTGATCCCGGTGAGCCGCCAATTCATCCAGCAATACCAGCTTGCCGGCAATGGTTTCTTCCAGTACTTCTATCTGGTCCAGCAGCTCGCGCCGCAACACCTCGCCGGTGCTTTGAGCAATCACCATTTCCCGTTTCTTTGCCAGTTCAGTCTGCAGGACATCAATTTCCTTTGCCAGTGCCTGATGATCCTTGCTGGCCGCTTTAAGCTCCTGGGAAATATTGTAGATCTGACGACCCTCGTGATATCCGGACAGGAAATCCTCCGCCAGCTCCCTTGGGCATACGTTGTTGTAACTGGCGCCTTTGGCGCCCAGCTCAAGCCCCTTACGATGGGTGCAGAACCGTTCGATGCCCTGGGCGTGACCGATCAGGTAGGCGTTCATATCCGGTGCTACACCATATTCGGCGCATGCCTCCCGGTGCTGTCCCACGCGCTCGGTGTAGTAGCCCTGAATACCATCCTCGAAACCGATGGTCTGCCAGTTTGCATTCAGGCATTCTTCTTCGGATAGCGTGGCACAACCGCTGAGCAAGAGTGCAGGGACGACAGTGAGAAATAATGTTCTGCGCATACTGAAAGCCTTGGGAAAGGAAGATCCTCTCCCAAGTCTAGCAACAGAACCTCAGGTGATCAGCGATACTTGACGAAATTCTCCCGGTCAAAGGCCACCCGTGGAAAATAGACCCCGTCTGCAGCACGTTCACCGGCACCGATTACCATAGGCACATCCGCGTCTTTGGGCAATTTGAGCAGCTTTTTCACCCGTTTCTCATCCATGCCTTCCATGGGGCAGGAGTCGAATCCGTGGGCGCGCAGGGCAAGCATCAGGTTTTCAGCAGCCAGCGCGACGCTTTTGGTTGCCCATACCCGCATATCCGCCTTTGAGAAAGGCCCGCGGGGAACCGGGCGAAACAGCCCGGCGACGGTGGCGAAGGCTTTTTTGGCGTTACCGACAGCGTTAAAAGGGCCCTGCCAGTAGGTGAAAGGAACGATGGCTTTGTAAAAATTTACCCAATGCTTGGGCATGTTTTCCTGGGGCCAGTTGTTCAGGTTCAGGTCTGCCACTTTCATCCAGTTATCGGTTCTGGCCACCACCACAATCAGCTCAGCCGCTGTTTTCGCCGCATTCTGACTCAGGCAGCACTCCACCAGCTTTGCTTTCAGGCGCGGCGACTGCACCACATGAAATTCCCAAGGCTGCAGGTTACAGGAGCTGGGGGCCAGCAACGCCATATCCAGACAGGCATCCAGTACTTCACGGGGAATCTGCTTGTTGGTGAATTTGCGCACTGAACGGCGGCTTTCCACCACCCTGGCGAACTCGTTCGCGTCAATCTGATCCGGCGCCGGTTCGTGATAGCGTTTTTTGGCCTTGTAATCGTAACCATCAATGGTTTTACCGCGCTGCAGCGCTTCTTTCAGTTCATCCACCAGGTTTTGCGATACTTTCAGCGCTTGTTCAGGGGCATTCATTGAAAATTCCTCAGGTTGTGACTGGCTGGTATTACGATAGCTGTCAAACTATCGAAACAGAACGATCTTGTCAAAACACTTGACGCCAAAGTCGATGTTCTCCGGTATACAAATCGTGAATAGATGGTCATTTTAATCAGTTCATTCAATTATTCATCGGGGCATTACACTATTGTGGGACTATGGTGCAGACAAAATCAAAAGGCAGCTGACTGCCACGGGCACCATGAACCTATGCCCATGCAGTAACGGACATAAAAACCATAACAACACGTTAAGTCAGGGTACTCCCAATGCTGATCCACTTATTTCGCTCCAGTGTTTTACTCTTTTTTCTGTCATTACTCGCAGCCTGCGGTGGCGATTACCAGATTATCGATCCCCCCAAAGGCACCGTTACCGATACCCCTCCGGAGATTACCGTGGCCTATAAGGAACGGCCGGAAATAATGCCCACCGTAATGCTGAACGGTAATGACATTACCGCGCTTTTTAATATGGCCGGTGCCCAGGCCAGTGCCAGGGGCGATGCCATTGCGGAATACCTGGTGCAAGGCACCAACGCCATTGAGGTGCGCTCCGATCCCACGGTTGCCAGACAGTTCATCTACGATACCGAGCCCCCCAAAGTGGTGGTGCAATCGGCACAACGTGGGTCATTGGTAGCTATCCGGGGCCGGGTTGTGGATGACGCCGGTGCCGATGCCTTGCGCGTGAATGGCCTGGAAGTGGCAGTGGATGGAAAAGGCAATTTTGTTGCCGAAGTCACCCCCGCCGACCGCTACCTTTTCAGTGTGGAAGACCGCCTGGGCTACGCCAGTGAGATTGAATACCGGGATTACCGGTTACTGTATGACGATTCCCTGAAAGCCAGGGTAAACCAGAGCGGTCTGGATTTTATTACCCGGGAGCTGGTGGGCCTGGTGAACGCGCTGGATTTCAATGAACTGATCGGCGGGACTGAGCTTTATAAAAGCGGTATTTTCCGTGGCGAACTGACCTCCATTGATCTGTACGCAGACTCTTTCAATATGGACCCGCAAAGCGGAAACGACCTGGCACTCACCGGTATCTTCAAAGACGTTCGGGTCAAGCTGCGCCTGGTGAATATCATTGTGATCAAACCCACCATGAATGTTGATACCGTGCGTATGACGGGCAACGTACTGGTGGGTGTGTCAGAAGGAAATCCCGATATTGTCATCACGGACCTGAACGTGGATCTTCAGAATGTCAGTTTTGAAGGTGCCATGGGCGGTTTCGACAAGTTCCTTGGTGGTCTGATCAGTGGGTTAGTGGAACGGTTCGAAGGACGCATCGGCAACGCCATCAAAGGCCAGGTGAATGACCTGTTGTCGCGCCAGCTGGCAGAACTGATCCCCTCCACCTATGAACTGGAACTGAGCGGTAAAAGACTGCAAATGCATTTCAACCTGAAAGACATTTCAACCAATGACAACAGCCTGTTTGTGGGGCTGTCCGGCGGCGTGTTGCCGTTGGATCGAAACACCCTGATTGCGGAACCCCTGGGCCCGATTTTTACCAGCGACGCCTTGCCACAGCCGAAATATGAAGGTGACCTGGGTATTGCCGTGAACACCAATGTCATTAACCAGACACTGGTGGCAGCTTATGCATCAGGCCTGACCCATCTGACACTGATCGGCGACGAAGTTAGCTTCGATCTGCCCCGGTTCGATGCGGCATTGCCGGGCACCAACCGCCTGTTGGTAAACCCGTCATCAGCGCCTTTTATCCAGTTACAGGAAGAGGGCGGGCAGTCCAGCACCACGCTGGATATCCGCAACCTGGAAATCCTGTCACAAACCCGCAGAGAAGGCGCCTGGAGACAGGATTTTGCCGTGGAACTGGATACCAGTGTTGAAATCAATGTGGACATTAACGAGGACAGCACCCTGGCGATTCACTTTGTTTCCCAGCCGCGGATTGATCTGCTGGATATTACCATTGGCACCGGACTGACCATTCCGCCGGAGTTTGTTGAAAACCTGGTGCGGGATGAAATACCGGGAATCATGGATCAGGTGTCGCAGTCATTGAGCGGTATTCGTTTGCCCCAGCTGGCCGGCTATATTCTGACAGCCGATGATTTTCATCCATTAGGTGCCAATAAAACCCATGCGGGGCTGACTGCGTCTCTCAGCCTGGCACCGTTGCCGGATAATATAAAAATGCTGGCGCTGTTGGGCGCCCATGGAAAATATTTTGTGGCAGAAGGGAACGGTGGTGGCACGGTTAACGCCAACCGCAACAGTATAGGTACCTGGGAAACCTTCCGCATGAATGCCGCCAATGATGACTGCATTCTTGATGGCAGCCGCGTAACCCTCAAGACGGGTGGAGGCTATTATTTCAGTGCCCAGGATAACGGAGCCCTTGATGCAAACCGCCGTGATGCCCAGAGCTGGGAGCACTTTACCCTGATCAACCACTCGGATGCAGCGGGTTGTCTGGAAGATGGCGATACGGTGTCGCTGCGCTCGGCACACGGTAAATACGTGGTGGCCGAAGAGGACGGAAAGGCTCGTGCAGACCGCGACAGTATTGGCCCCTGGGAGCGGCTCCGGGTTGTTTTCCAATAATCGACTATAATAAACCGGTGTAAGTTGCTGATTTAATGGGTTGTACATTAGATCAGCAACTGCCAGGTTCCTGGTGAACAAAATCCGCTCGATCTGACCGCCAATTGGTGGCAGTATCGGATAACCACAATAAAAAGGATAATCCAATTTCCGGGGCTACGGACTGGGTTAGATTGCTATGAAAATGACTCCAATGCAGACACTAACAATGGAACAGAACCCGAGAGATGCCGGCCTGTCCGGCTATTATCGACAGCAGGGGGAGGGTCCCCGCATAGTGGGGTTCAGCCCACTATTGAAAGGAAAGGTCTTTTCACTCCAGCAGTTGCCGGATAATATAAAAATGCTGGCGCTGTTGGGCGCCCATGGAAAATATTTTGTGGCAGAAGGGAACGGTGGTGGCACGGTTAACGCCAACCGCAACAGTATAGGTACCTGGGAAA
>JAWVYU010000348.1:0-5403 GCA_033722575.1 Ketobacteraceae bacterium
ACGTCAGCAAACCGGGGTTCAGTGATCGGTGGCAGGTCAGTGAGCAGAAAAACCTCAGTTTTGGCTACACGGCGTCGGCTTACTGGTTTCGGGTCCGCCTTCACAACCCTGACACCACCGAACAGAAGCGCCTGCTGGAAATATCCTACCCGGTTCTGGATTACATCAATCTTTACGTTGTCCGCCATGACAAGCTGATCGATACGTTCGAGTTCGGTGACCAGGTGCCTTTCAAGGACCGGCCCGTTGACCACTCCAATTTTGTCGTGCCCCTGGACCTGCCTGAAGAAACCACCACCGACATTTACATCAGGGTGGCCACCGGCAGCTCCATGCAGATTCCCCTCAAGCTCTGGAGTTATGAGGCGCTGCTGGAGCGTGACCAGAACGAACTGATTGCCAGCGGGCTTTATTTTGGTGCCATGCTGATCATGGCACTCTACAACCTGATGCTGTTCTTTGTGTTGCGGGATCGAAATTTCCTGTTTTACGTGATGTACGTCATCAGCATGGCGATGCTGATCTTCGGGATCAAAGGCTACAGTTTCAAATTCCTGTGGCCAGAGGCCTCCACCTGGAATGACCAGAGCCTCGTGGTATCCCTGGCTGGTATTATCATTTTTGCCGGGGCTTTCACGCGAAGCTTTCTGCTGGTGCCACAACACCGGCCCCTGCTCAACAAGATTCTGCTGTTTCATATCGGCCTGGGCGTTATCTGCTGCGGAATGGCTTTCGTTGTGCCCTATCGCCTGGCAATTACCACCACCATACTGGTGGCTCTGTCGATTATCCTCACCGCCTTTACCATTGGTATCGTGCGCTGGTATGACCGCTGTGAAGCAGTACGTTACTACCTGACTGCCTGGAGTTTTATGCTTGCCGGCGGTGCGATTCTGGCGATGAACAAGTTTGGTATCTTACCCAATAACCTGTTCACTCAGAATGCGGCCCAGATCGGTTCCTCCATTGAGGTGGTTTTGCTGTCCATCGCGCTGGCAAATCAGATGAACACGGAAAGACATCTGCGGCAACAGGCCCAGGAGGAAACGCTGAAAGCCCAGATGGCGGCCATGGATTCACTCAAGCAGTACCAGGAACTTTATGACAACGCGATCCAGGGCCTGTTCATCATTGATCGCGAAGGCAGGTTTACCAAAGCCAATCCTTCCATGGGGCGGATTCTGGGCACAGACACCAACTACCTGCTCAGCGACGACTCACCCACCAACCTGAACAAGTACTTTCCTGATATCCATCGCCTGATCCAGTCCCCCGAACACCTGCTCCAGGATGAGAGCATCCGCCTGAAAGGCCAGAGGGAAGATGGGCGCACGGTGTGGATTGTACTGACACTGCGACCGGTACTGAATCATGAGGACGCCACCGATCACTTTGAAGGGTCCATGGTGGATATCACCGAAAGCATCGAAAAAGAAGCGGCCCTGCGGGAGCGCGAAACCGCCGAGTCCACAGCCAAAGCCAAGAGTGAGTTTCTGGCCACCATGAGTCACGAGATCCGTACCCCCATGAACGGCGTGCTCGGCATGGTGGAAATGTTGAAGGGTACCCAGCTGGACTTTCACCAGAGTCGTTACGTTAATACGATTTACCATTCCGGACAGGCGTTACTCGGGGTTATCAACGATATTCTTGATTACTCCAAGATAGAGAGCAACAAGCTGGACGTAGAGAAGATCAGCGTAGACCTGTCGGAAGTGGTGGATGAATGCGTATCCGTGTTTTCCAACCTGTGTGAGGAGAAGAACCTGCCCCTGTACGTAGATCTGGATCCCAGCCTGCCGACCCGCATATTTTCCGACCCCACCCGCATCCGGCAGATACTGCTTAATCTGTTGAGTAATGCCTTCAAATTTACCGAGAAAGGTTATGTGTTCATAAAAGTGGATCAGCTGGAAAATGACCAGGTGCGCATTGCGATTCAGGATTCAGGTATCGGACTTGACCAGACGGCCCAGAAGAAGCTGTTCCAGTCATTTTCACAGGCCGACAGTTCCACTACCCGCAAGTACGGGGGTACCGGCCTTGGCCTTGCCATTTCAAAACGGCTGGCAGAGCTGATGGGGGGCAGAATCGGGGTCAGCAGTAAACGGGGAGCCGGCTCCACCTTCTGGTTTACCGTGAAAGACTATCAACTTGAAACCCCTCCGGAGGAACAGCCCATTCAGCATGCCGATCAGTACCGGCTGGTAATTGGCATGGAAGACACGCGTTTCGCCAAAGCGAACCAGCGCTACCTTGAGTCGCTACTGAAAGAAACCTTCCCCATCAGCGACATTGACAGGCTGGTGGATTACGTCAGCCAGAATGAAACACTGGACAAGCAGCTGTTTCTGCTGGAAGACGTGTTCTTTGAAGCCTTACAGCATCACCACGAGTTCCGGCGGATAAAAAACCGGATTATCGTCCTGACCCGACCGGGTCAGGCAGCCAGGCACCATAAAAAACTGGATAGCGCAATGATCCTGGAGCGGCCGGTATCACCGTTTCAGTTGCGGCAGACCATTTCGCGTTGCCTGAACCCCCACAACCCGGTATCCGAATTACTGGACGAGGCACTGGATATCGCAGGTATGCATTTTCTGGTAGCAGAGGACAACAAGGTCAACCAGATGGTCATCAAAGGCATACTCAAGAAACACGGTGCCGAGGTTTCCGTGGCCGACAACGGAGAAAGCGTGTTTGAGAAGTATCGTCATCACCACGAAAACGTGGATATTGTGCTGATGGATATCGAAATGCCCATTATGAACGGCTATGAAGCCACCACGGCAATTCGTGATTACGAACACCGGGAGCACCTGCATCGCAAGCCGATTTTCGGATTGTCGGCCCACGCCCTGACTGAATACATGGAGAAATCCCAGGAAATCGGCATGGACGGCTTTATAACCAAGCCAATCACCATCAAACAGCTGATCACCCACCTGCATCCGCTCACCCAGCAGCGCCGGGCTTCCTGAAAAGCCGGAAAACTGTCCTTTTTGATCCGCATTTCATGATTTAAGATCAAAGACTTCCATTTCCTGATATCCTAGAATGCCCTGAAGGATTTGGGTCGCTGACCTTGTAACACTGTATTTTAACGGGACTGCCTGACATGACACCACTTACTCCGGTCGACCAGCTTTTTTTGTGGCTCGAAAAACGCCAACAGCCCATGCATGTTGGCGGGCTGTCATTATTTTCCTTTCCGGAAGGCGCAGGCCCGAAATACATTACTGAGCTGGCTGAATCCCTGCGGGCCTATCAGCACCCCGAGGCCCCCTTCAACAAGCGACTGATAAGAAAATTCGGCCAGTACTTCTGGGAAGTGGATGACCATTTTGACCTGGAGCATCATTTCCGCCACGAGGCGTTACCCAAGCCAGGCCGCATTCGTGAACTGCTGGCCAGGGTTTCTGCCGAGCACAGTAACCAGATGGACCGGGAACGTCCGCTTTGGGAGGCCCACCTGATTGAAGGGGTGCGCGGAAAACGCTTCGCGCTTTATTACAAGGCCCACCATGCACTGCTGGACGGGGTGTCCGCCATGCGCATGACCACAAGAGCCTTCTCGGAAGACCCAGCCGAGCGCGATATCCCACCGATATGGGCCATGGCGCCACAGAAGCAGTCAGACCGGGTGCTCCCCACGCCGGGAGACGTGTTCTCCGGCCTGAGCGGATTGCTGGCAAGCGCCGGCAAGCAATTGTCCACCATTCCCACCGTAGCCCGGGAAATCTCCAAGTCCATACAACAGGCGCGCAACGACCCGGACTATGTGTCAGTGTTTCAGGCGCCACAAAGCATTCTTAACCAGCACATTACCGGCTCCCGCCGTTTTGCCGCACAATCCTACCCCCTGGAACGCATCAAGGTACTTTGCAAGAAATTCGATGCCACCGTAAACGACATTGTACTGGCCATCTGTGGCAGCGCATTGCGGGACTACCTGATCAATCAGCACGCCCTGCCCGATCAACCACTGATCGCCATGGTACCTGTCTCTATCCGGCAGGATAACAGCGAGGTCGGCAACCAGATTGCCATGATTCTTGCCAATCTGGGCACCCATATCGCTGACCCCTCCAATCGCCTGGAAGTCATCAAGCACTCCGTGCAAACCGCCAAAAGCCGTTTCCGGGATATGACGCCGGAGGAGATCCTCAATTACACCGCCCTGACCATGGCCCCCACGGGACTGAACATGCTGACGGGTCTGGCACCCAAATGGCGCGCCTTTAATGTTGTCATATCCAATGTTCCCGGCCCCCGCAAAACCCTGTACTGGAACGGTGCCAAACTGGAGGGCATGTACCCCGTTTCCATACCGATCGATCACATTGCACTGAATATCACGCTGGTAAGCTACAACGATCAGCTGGAATTTGGCCTGACCGCCTGCCGGCGGACCCTGCCCTCCATGCAGCGTCTGCTGGATTACATTGAAAATGGTATCCATGAACTGGAAACCGCCGCGGACATGACCTGAGCAGACCATGGCACTCAAATCCACGATATTCAAAGCCACCGTTCAGCTGTCGGACATGGACAACAACCGTTATGCCGAGATCCCCCTAACCATTGCCCAGCACCCCTCCGAAACCGATGAGCGCATGATGGTGCGATTGCTGGCCTTCCTGCTCAATGACCACGAAGGCCTGGAGTTTGGCAAAGGTTTGAGTTCCGATGATGAACCCGCCATCTGGCGAAAAAATTACAGTGATGAGATTCTGTTGTGGATTGACGTGGGGCTCCCGGACAAAGACCGGATTCGGAAAGCAAGTCACAAGGCTGACACCGTCAGGATCTATGCTTACGGCACCAACAACGCCTCCGTTTGGTGGGAGCAGAACGCCAGTGCAATTGCAAAATTCGGCAATGTCAGGGTGATACAGATCGCGCCCGAGGCCAGCGCGGCACTGGCTGGCATGGTGGAGCGCACCATGCACCTGAGCTGCTCCATACAGGATGGCAGCGTCCTGCTTTCCAATGACAAGGGCACCGTCGAAATATCTCCGGTCACCCTCAAGCCGTAGTTCTGTTACATTATCAGAAAGCAAACAGCTGAAGTTTATTTCAGAATAAAAAAGCCCCGCCTGTTTCTGCAGGCGGGGCTTTTTGTAACTCTGCACCAGCGATTTACAGCTCTTTCAGAGCGCCTGTCATCTTGTGCAGCACTTCCTTGGCATCACCGAATACCATCAGACTGTTTTCATTGATAAACAGGCCATTGGGAATACCCGCAAAACCGGGGCTCAGACTGCGCTTGACCACGACGACAGTTTTTGCCTGATGTACGTTCAGGATAGGCATACCATAGATGGGGCTGCTGGGATCATCAGCTGCCGCAGGATTGGTGACATCGTTGGCACCGAGCACAATCGCCACATCAGTTTGCGG
>JAWVYU010000349.1:0-5402 GCA_033722575.1 Ketobacteraceae bacterium
ACCCGGTGACACCAGGCGAGAACCTCCGGGTCATTCAGAAACGGTGACTCTGCGCGGATCCCGATAAGGTGTGGCATTACTATACTTGACCAGGCCGAGAGGTCAGCCAGCGATACCCGCTTTCTGGCGCCCAGAAATGGGCCGCTGCCAAGTTGTTGCAGGAACTCTTTTAACTGTCGTTGCCGCATATCGGCGAGCGGTTCAGAAAGGCCCACACGTTTTGCATAGCGGCGAACAAAACCGACGCGCTTAACGATAAATGGCCATGATTTTCGCACAATAAAGGGAATCGGGGTTGAGTCGTGGATAATGCGGGAGAGTGTCCAGCCATTATGCAACGCATCCCGGAAGCTTTCCCATTCCGTTGCCCGGCGGAACTGGCCCATGATCAGCTGGTCGTTGACCCACTGATCCATCTCCAGGATATGTTGCGTATCTTCGG
Source organism: Ketobacteraceae bacterium (assembly GCA_033722575.1). Lineage (GTDB taxonomy): Bacteria > Pseudomonadota > Gammaproteobacteria > Pseudomonadales > Ketobacteraceae. The sequence goes on from JAWVYU010000349.1 coordinate 443, forward strand.
GTGTTACGCCCAATATCGGGCGATCGGGAAACACCTCGTCCAGCCAGATACCCAGGGGGGTTGAATCAGCCCGCCATTCTTCGTCGATGGTCAATACCGGCACTTTGCGTTGTCCCGGAAACTTTTTGAGCTGCTGTGACGGAAAAACCGGATTAACTGGCACGAATTCGAATGGAATCTGTTTGTATTTCAGAAAAACCCCCACCTTGATCACGAAGGGACTGGTGGCATACCCATAGAGTTTTACACGACTTTTGTTGCTCATTATTTGTTCTCGTTCCTGGCGTTAGTGGTTGATTCCCATGATGTATGGTTGCAGTGGCTAACGGCCGGGGCATTGGCGCCGCTGACTTTCGTTAGTGGCAAGTATGCCAAGGAAACAGGATAGAAGCGAAACCTGACGCCTTGAACAGGCAGTAGGGATTGATGGACAATAGCGCGTACTCACAGGACCGCAGGAATAATTACCATGACCGACAGTGACAAGCCGAACCAACACGCCAGCTCCCTTGCCGAGAAGTCCTTTGAAAAGTTCCTCTGGAGCTCACGTTTGCTGGTGATGCTGGCGGTGGTTCCAAGTCTTGCGGGAGCGACAGTGCTGTTTCTGATAGGTACAGCTGACATCATTGGGGTGGTCATTGACGCCGGGCTTTATTATTTTGCGGGTGCACCGGATGATATCCATGATACCGTTGTGCCCAAAATCATCATCGCGGTGGATATCTATCTGATTGCCATTGTATTGCTGATTTTTGGCGCGGGGGTGTATCGCTTGTTTGTCTCTCCCATTGATCAGGCGGAAAGCCATACTACTCCGCATCCCTTCAATGTGCATTCTTTTGATCAGCTAAAGGACAAGATCGCACGCGTGGTAATTCTGGCAGTGATTATAGAGTTTTTCCGGGCGGTGGTTGATATACGTTTCCAGACTTCCCTGGACGCGATTTACCTTGCGGTATCCATACTGGCCCTGGCCGGCGGCCTATACCTGATGGCTCATGCCCAACATAAGGAAAAAGAATAATGGCTCATGGGCTATACAGAACCATCTTTCCTTTATAATTTTTAGTGCGTTATATCCGCGCGTTTGGAATATGGCAGTGAACGGTCTCAAAGCCGGCGAATGCGATTGAATTCGGATTCTTGCATATTCGCGATCAGGCCCGGTTTGCGCGCCAGCAATCACAGCAATGGGGAATTTATCCATCCGAATTGGCAGCTATGTTATCAGACATCGGCATGCTATCTTATTATTTAATACCTCTCCACATCATCTACCCACTGGCGTCGATATGGAAAAAAATAGAGACCCTGACTTCAAACGGAGAGATTTCCTGAATCTCGTAAAAACCTTTGGTCTGACTTCAACCTTGCTGGGAGTCTCACAATTATCTCATTCGGGAGGGCTCATATCGAGAGATGCTCTAGCGGCCGCCACCACTGACATTGCCAAAAAACGAACCAGGAAAAAACCGCGTTTTACGTTGAAGTTTGGTGGGGCTGGATTCGACTCAAGAACGCTTAATATTGAGCGACAAGGGGGATTGATTTTTGTCAGCGATATCGAGGAGAGGACTGATGGAGAAATAAAGGTAGAATTTATCGGTAGTAATCAGATATGCAGTCAACTTAACTGTGTAAAAATGTGCCAGGAAGGTTTGGTAGATCTTTATATATCTTCAACGCAAAACGCTTCCGCGATTGCAAATTATTTTAACGTTTTGGATTTTGCTTATCTTTGGCCCAGCAGGGCGGCCCAATACTATTTTCTGTATCACCCTGAAAGTGAGCGATTGTTTCGGGAGCCGCTCAGAGAACACCATGGGTTACAGTTTTTATGGAGTCTTGCCGAACTCAGAAATGTGATGCTGGGCCTTAAATACAAGAAAGCATCAAAAATAATGACCATTGACGAGCTGAAAGGCATGAAAATAAGGGTAACGGGCACTCGTTTGGGGCGCCTTTCCATGAAACTGATGGGAATGAACCCGGTTCCTGTTGCCTGGGAGGAAACCAAAACATTTTTGAAGGCAGGTATCATTGATGGTGCTGAGACCTTTTCCAGTGCGGTTGCTTACTCTGATCTGTCCCCTGCCATATCTCAGGATGTGCGTTGCCAGTTTTTGTCAGGTTTTGAACATACAGCAATGAATCTCAATAAATTTCGGCAATTAGGCGCTGAACTTCAGAAAGCGCTGATGGAGTCCGCCTATCTTACCCAGGTTCATGTTCAGGGTGTTAATGAAGCAGCACTTTTGAATCTTATTGGCATCACCGCCCCTCCATTACCCGGCACATTTTACCATAGGTACGGTATAAGAAATTGCATTTGGAGTAAGAGCGAACTTGAAAAGGCGGAAAGAATGAGCTCTCCCAAGTACAATCCCGAACCCTGGCAGGAATGGAGAGAAAAGCTAAACGTTATGGCGGGTGGGGTGGATGTTTTTGAGGCGTTTTACTCGATTGGAAGAGAAATCCCACCAGAAACACAGGCCATTGATATTACCCCAAGACGCTGGTGGAAAAGTTAGGTTGAGGATCTGCTTTCGCTCGCCATCAACTTGACCTAGAATGGGGATGTTCAGAGTTCTTTGCTGGGATGGTTTCCGAGATGAGACCACTAAAAATTGTAATTACTATATTACTATTTAATATATCCTCAAATGCACTGCCGACAGAACTCTTTCTTGTCGGAGCCAGCGATTTCCCCCCATACACCTCCAGGGAATTCAAAGACAATGGATTTCTCTGCAAAATCATTTCTGAAAGTTTTGCGATGGAGGGAATAGAAGTCAAATATCAGTTTCTTCCAGCGAAGAGGGCCTTGCAACAAGCAAAAGCCGGCAGGATAGCTGGAGTCGTAGGCAGTTACAGCACGCCTGAGTTTGAGAAATACTTTTATATTTCGGATTCCCTTATTATTGATACGGTTTCTTTTTTCTATCTGATCTCATCCAATTTTGAATGGAATACATTCAGTGATTTAAGAGTAGGTCTGGTTGGAGGGACTTTGGGATACAATTATGGGAAGGAATTCCAGGACGCCGAAATGTCAGGAATAATAAACGTGCAAAGAGCTTCCAGAAATGCTTTGAATTTTAAATTGCTTCTTCACAAACGAATCAGAGCATTTCCAATGAGTACCTTGCCCGGTTATGTATTATTACATAAGAATTTTAGTGAAAGTCAGATAAGCCAGATTACTAACCACTCCAGGCCGGTTCACTCAACTCATATTTATCTGCTATTAACAAAGAAAAACCCAAAGAACAAAGAATATATAGTCATTTTTAACAAGTCATTAAGCAATCTGAAAGCCAGCGGACGGTATGATATCCACTTTGATGAAACGCTCAGGTATATCAGAGAAACCTATGTAGCAAGTTATGAAAGGTAATTCGCCTTTTGATAAAGCCGATGAACTCTGAATATGACTATTCCGGCAATGCTTCCAAAATCCTGGCCACCAGCTGTTCCACTTCCGAAACCCCCTCTTCAAAACTGAATCCCATGCGCACCACCACCAGCTCGCGAGACGGTACCACAATAACATTTTGTTGCTGGAAGCCAAGAAAACCGAACGCGTCTCTGGGGAGCGAAGGCCAGAGGGTACCGCTGCTGTTAACCCAGATCTGTTTGGCATATTGCGGATTGGCGGGCGACGGGCGCAAGGCATAGTCCACCCAGCTTTCTGACAACACCTGCTGCCCGAACCAGTCGCCATGGCGCAGATAAAGTAATCCGAGCCGGGCCCAGTCGCGGGGTTTCATCATCAGGTAGGCACCACCCGCCGGGTTACCGGCAGTGTCGTATTCCAGCACCGCGTCAGTAATTCCCAGTGGCCCGAAAAGAGTGTTGTTAAGAAAATGATAGGTATCGGCCATGGTGCCGCCCAGCGTGTCCTGTGCAATTTTGGCGATCAGCATGGTCTCGGCGGTGGAGTAGTTGTAGCGGGTTCCGGGCTCGGCCACCTGGGGCCGGTCCAGAATAAAATCAGCAAACTGCTCAGTGGCGTGCAGTGTGTAGGACTGATCATTGTTGGGGCCGCGGGATTCTTCGTAATATTCCAGCCCGCTGGCCATGTGCAGCAGGTCTTCGAGGGTGATGTCGGCTTTGGCTGTGCCTTGCCATTCAGGCACCGGCGCCGGCCAGTGGGTGGCGATCATTTGCCGGTCCTGCAACAGGCCTATCAGCGTTGCCGTAAAGCTCTTGGACATGGACCATCCCAGCAGGCGTGTATCTTTTGTTATGCCGGGGGCGTAGCGCTCCGCGATCAGCAAGTCATCATACGCCACCAGCACAGCGGCGGTTTGGCGGGTCTGGTCCGGTGTTTCTGTAAAGGCGTGATCAATGGCGCTGTTGACTGCCGCATAATCCACTTCAGGTATGGCCAGAGGCCAGACTCCAGCGCTGCCACGGGGCCAGAAACGCCATGAGGGAGTACTGATGGGATCAACCGCTGTAGGCAGCTGTGCATCCAGTGCTGCGGTTGTGCTGTCCTGCAGCAGCGTGCAGCCAAAGCCGGGACGGTAGTAGGCTTCCTGTTTGAACAGGTCTCTGAAGATAATATCGCTGGCGGTAACCCGGTGGTTTTCCCGGTCAATGTCGACTTTCCACAGCAATGGCAGCGGATCCACTGCAGGCGCCACATAACGCTTTTTCAGTACTGATTCTTCAATGCCACTGACAAATAGGCCACTGCATATATTCTTGGCAACATAACCGTTGCCGAAAGGAATTTCCCGGACCTGATCACAGCCACTGGCTCCGCACAGTGCGGCAGTGATGATCAGGACGTGTTTTATCGTTATGTATCGCATCCCTGAGTCTCGCTTTTTATTCTTATTGGTCTAGTTTAACGGACCGCCACAGCGCTGTTTTGACCACAGCTGCCAAACAGCCAGGGATATCGGGGAGCAAAGCCGGAGCCAAAGGATTACCGGGAAAAGAATGCCAGGCA
>JAWVYU010000350.1:0-5330 GCA_033722575.1 Ketobacteraceae bacterium
CCCTTGAGCCTATTCTGGATCATAAACTGCAGATCGCTTTTGAGCGGGCCGGGAAGCCGGTATATCAACTGGAGACAGCGCAGGAGCAGGTGGATATTTTCAATCGGCTTTCCCTGGCGGATCAGGTCAGTTTCCTGCGGTATTCCCTCGAACAGCAAAAGCATTTTGATCAGTATCTGGCGGATATGAAACGCCATTATGTCAATGATGACCTGGACGCGCTTCAGGCCCAGGCCACTGAACAGATGGCGGCGACGGATGGCGATTATATGGATGGCCTGTACCAGGACCTGATCGACCGGCGCAATCTGCGCATGGTGGACCGCATGCGGGCGCGCCTTCATGAGGGTAATGCACTGATCGCCGTCGGGGCGCTGCACCTAACCGGGGACTACGGGATCATCGCGATTCTGCGACAGCTGAATTACCGGGTGGAACCGGTGCTGCCCTCCGGGACCGCACGATAATCTGTCGGTTTTGGCGTTAAACAGCGGCTTGCGGCCCTCGCGCTACCTGTTAAATCTTTCTAAACTTTCCAGATCTGTTTTTCTTATTCTTGGAGCAATGGTATGTCCATCTGGAACCAGCAACCTGTATTGACAGAGCTAAACGAAGCGCAGAAAACCAATACCATTGGTGAAGTTCTTGGTATTGAATTTACCGAGATCGGTGAAGATTACATTAAAGGCACCATGCCGGTGGATCACCGCACTCATCAGCCCATGGGTATTCTCCATGGGGGAGCTTCCGTGGTGCTGGCGGAATCATTGGGCAGCATGGCAGCCAATCTGGTGGTGGATACCGGCAAGCATTATTGTGTGGGACTGGATATCAATGCCAATCACCTGCGTTCGGTTCGCAGTGGACAGGTTACCGGCGTTGCCCGACCCATTCATCTGGGCCGGACGACCCAGGTGTGGGAAATAAAAATCAGCGATGATAGTGACAAGCCGGTGTGTATATCGCGGCTTACCATGGCGGTTTTATCACACCAGAAATAAATCAGGCCGGCGTTTGAAGCAAAAGGATTTTCACTATGGAAGCCACTCCCATCAGTCACACGTTGCGTAACGGATTGAAGATAGCAGGCTTGTGCTGGGGTGACAGCTCCTTACCCAAGTTGCTGGCCTGTCATGGCTGGCTCGATAATGCAGCGACCTACGAACGACTGGCACCACGGCTGGCGGAAAAGTTCCAGGTGGTGGCCATGGACTTTGCCGGTCATGGCTTGTCGGATCACCGGCCCCGGGGAGTGCGCTATCATTTGCTGGATAACGTGGACGATGTGATCCTGTTCGCCGATGCGCTGGGGTGGGAAAAATTTCATCTGATGGGGCATTCCATGGGTGCAGGCATCAGTACCTACGTTACCTCCTGCTTTCCTGACCGGGTGGAATCGCTGGCACTGATCGAAGGGGTGGGAACCCATTCCACTCCACCGGAGGAAGCGCCCAAGGTGCTTCGAAAAGCGGTAAAAGATATGGAGCGTGCTCCGGATATCCGCAAACCGGTCTATAAAAACCTGGATGCCGCGGTAAAGGCCAGAACGTCTGTTGTTGGGGTGATTTCAGCGGCAGCAGCAGAACCGCTCTGTCGGCGGGGAACTGTGCCGGCTGATGCGGATCATCTGGATAAAGGCATTACCTGGAGCAGCGATCCGCGCCTGAAAATGACCTCGGCATTGCGCCTTACGGAACCGCTGGTGCAGGCCTTCGTGGTGAATATCAAACGCCCGGTGGTGTTTATTGGCGGTGAGCAGGGTTTTGGCTCCCGGATGCCGGCGATTAACGAGCGGCTGGCTGTGATTGCGGACCTGCACCAGGTTTTTCTGCCGGGTAACCATCATCTTCACCTGGAGCCGGACACCTGCGGTGCGGTGGCTGATGCTTTACTGGCTTTTTACGATAACCAACTCGGATCCGGTCTCTGATCAGTTGTCCTCTGAATCCTGTTTTATCAGTTGAACGGGTGCACTGGGCGCTTTGCCATCCTTGTCCTGGCCAAAGTACAGGGTTTGATGCGGGAAGGGTATCTCGATATTGCGTTCATCAAATAACTGCTTCATGCGACGATTGAACTCGCGGCCGATCCGCCATTGTGATTTCGGCATGGTTTTCAGGCGCGCCCTGATAACCACTGCGCTGTCTGCAAAGCGGTCAACGCCGAGTATTTCCAGAGGTTCGAGCATTTCGTTGCCGAATTCCTCGGAGTTTCTCATGTCCTCATCGATTTCTTTCAGGCATTCACACACCTCGTCGGTACTCTCACGATAAGCGACGCCGATATCCATCAGGTAGTAACTGAAATCCTTGGTGAGGTTAGTCACTATGTTCACGTCACCAAAGGGTATGGTGTACACCGCGCCATCCAGCCCCCGGAGTTGGATCTTTCTGATGGTGATACGCTCCACTACCCCGGCATTACCCGCCAGGCTGACAATATCTCCGATCTGCAGCAGATCCTCCAGTATTATGGTAATGCCATTGAGAAAGTCCTTGACCAGTTTTTGCGCCCCGAAACCCACTGCGATACCCACCACACCAGCGCCTGCCAGCAGCGGCACGATATCCACACCCAGCTCCGACAGCAGCACCATAAAGGCCATTATCAGCAGCAGAAAAAGCATCAGGTTTCTGATGATGGGAATTAGCGTTTGTGCGCGCGCACTTTGCAGCCTACGGTTCTTCTCAATAGCGAACTCCATGAGTCCATTGACGGATTCCCAGATTGTTACAAAAATAAAAATAATCAGGAATAAAATGAAAAGCCCTTTGAGTGCCTCGGCGAAATCGATGATTTCCCGGAAACTTTCGGGTAATGTCAGGGTTTCGAACACGGCGTAGGCCATCAGTACCAGCGCAAGGATATATCCCATAATTCGCTGGCATTTGAAATACAGGGCAAACCGGTTGTTCGCGAGGTTATAGCGAAGTCTGATACTTTCCAGGCGGTGGTCAAACCAGAACGACAACCTGCTGTTGGCCCAAACGCCCAATGCAAGAATAAGAGCCACCACGGCGACGGTAATGATGGCGCCAGCGCTGGATTTGGTCAGGCCATATTGCTGTAGCAGATCGAGATAATCACTGATCAGCCATTCAGTTATCTTATCCAGCGACAGGCTTTCACTCAGGGCCACAGGTTTGGTTTCGCTGAACTCATCCTGTGTCTGTTGTAAGGTTTTCAGGTTATCCAGAAATTTTTCCCTGCTGGCATCGTCCTCCAGGGTTTCGACAAGGGAGCTGATGTCTTCCCGGGTGAGCGGATCATCTGATGAGGATTCCTGTTCTGAGACAGGGGCCTGTGCCTGCAAGGGAGCTGATAAGAAAGCGGCCACAGTGAATAACCAAACAACCAGCAAGAACCTGAACATAATGGACTCCGGATTTTTCTGAATATTATACGGATTATTTGATTGCTGATTATGCAATATTCAAACCAGCGAGTCTGCGCCGGAACCGGGAACAGGCTAGCGAATTCTGGCCTGAATCTTTTCCCGGATAAAAGACTCTTTGGTTTCAAAGGTGTCCAGGGTACTCAGTGATTGCTCGTGTTCGGAAAACACCTGCAAACCGAAATTGCCAAAGTCTGTCTGGATACGTTTTTTCAGGTAGAACAGGTCTCTGTCGGTACCCCGAGTGCTTTGCAGGGTTAACAGGTGATCTGCCAGAGTGTCGATTCCGGTACCTTTAACGGCACTGGTGAGAAAAATATTGTCTTTGCTGGCGCGGGTAAAATCATCGTTGGCATCCAGTGCCACCAGTTTGGCCTGTTTCAGAGAGGTTCTCAGCATGTGATAACTCATGCGGGCAAGCTTTTCCTCGTCGCATTTGTTCACCACAAAGCTGTCGGGGATTTCCATGATCCCGCATTTCATAAACTGGATCTGGTCACCGGCCAGGGGCTGCATTACCAGATAGGTGTGATCGGTCATGTACTGGATATCAATCTCGTTCTGACCAATGCCCACGGTTTCAATAATGATGATGTCGAAAAAATGTTTCAGCAGCCGGGTTGCCTGGTATGTGTTCTGAGTGACACCGCCCAGTTCCAGGTTGGAAGCCTGGGAACGGAAGAATAATCGCGGCTCCCTGCCGTTGGTGCGCATCCGGGTGCGATCACCCAGAATGCTGCCGCCGGACACCTGGCTGGAAGGATCTACCGCCAGTACGGCAATGGTAATTTCATCATCCTTGCGCAGCAGGGTTTTGCTCAGCTCAGCGATCAGGCTGGATTTACCGGCACCGGGTGTGCCGGTAAACCCCACCACCAGGCCTTTGCAGGTGCTTTCCTGGCTTGCCAGGTGGCGGCTGATCAGGTGCCGCTTTTCCATGGCATCGTTGGAGCGGTTCTCGTACAGGGAAATCAGCTTGCCAAGAGGAAGCTTTTTTAATGCTGTTGCCTGTTCAAGTTGTTTCAGTAACTCCGGTGAAAGCGCCGTTGATTCAGCCAAGGTTGCCCATCCGATCCGTTGCTGCGGCCGCCAGTATCAGGCGGCGTTGGTGGATTTGTTTTCCAGAATAATGTCCATGATACGATCCATCACCGTCATCAGGTCATAATCCTTCGGGGTAAAAATCGCCTTGATGCCTTTCTGTTTCAGCGAGCCCATATCCGCCTGGGGAATAATTCCCCCCAGAATCACGGGTATGGATTCTCTCGCGCCTTCGGACTCCAGCTCACTCATCAGCTGTTCGATGATTTCGTTGTGGGAGCCGGAAAGCAGGGAGATGCCGATCACGTCAACATCCTCCTCAATGGCGGACTGGACAATATCCACGGCGCTGAGGCGAATGCCGAAATAGATCACGTCAAAGCCGGCATGCCGGGCAGCAACGGAAATCATTTCTGCGCCGTTGGAATGGCCGTCCAGACCGGGTTTGCCCACCACAATCCTGGGACGGTGACCGTGCTGATCCATAAAGGCTTTTACTTTGGCGCGCACCTTGTCCAGGGTTTCGTTTTCCAGCGACATGGCCTGGCCTTCGACCCCGGTGGGTGGGCGGTATTCGCCATACACACTGCGCAGGGTGGCTGCCCATTCGCCGGTGCTGACCCGGGCTTTGGCACAGGCTATGCTGGCTTCCATCAGGTTGACGCCTTTATCCGCGTCTTCCTTCAGCCGTTTCAGGCAGGCTTCCACCCGGGCGTTATCCCGTTTGGCCTTGGTTTCCTCCAGTGCCCGTATGGTGTCTGTGGCGGATTGCGCGTCTACTTTAAATACACCGCCATCGTTGCCACTGACCAGCGGTGATTCCAGACCGTTATCCCAGCGGTTTTTACCTACCACGATCTGTTCGCCGGTATTGATTTTGCTCATGCGTTCAGCC
>JAWVYU010000351.1:0-5329 GCA_033722575.1 Ketobacteraceae bacterium
CTCCGCGTTCAGGCAAATGGGGCGATTATCAGAGTTTTCAGCGTTGAGAAAAACAGTTTCACAGGTATTCAGAAGCCCATCGTAGTTGGTCAATTTCGCAAGGGTATCCCAGCTAGTGATAGAAGGCGCAAACAAGTCCACGCGAACAACCGTATCCACAGCCCGGCTATTATCTAGCTCATCATAGATCAGCGCCTGAACGTCATTCGATCCGCCCGACAGCGTCAGGTTGGCCGACCAGGTACTGTTCTCCCGATTGATGGTGGCCTCAACCCCATTAACCTTCACGCTTACAACATCAGCCATCACCGCGCTAAAGGTGCCAGTGGCCATATAATCGGTACTGTTAACCAGCGTAGGGGAAGTGATTGTCAGGCCTGGACCGGTATTCGCCACAGTGAAGGTGAATTCACGCTCTGTGGGATTATCCAGAACATCCGTTGCGACCACTTTAACGGTATGTTCCCCGTCGCTGTAGGCCGTCGTGGTCCAGTTCAAAACCGGATTACCCGGCTGGGCATCCGCGTAGAAGTTATCATCAATATAGAAACCAACGGTTTTGACCCCCAAGGGATCCGACACCTCAAACGTCAAGCTGGCGGTGCCGTTCACCAGGCTGCCTTCGGCGAGGATAGAGGTTACAATCGGTCCTTCATTATCAACCGGGCTGCCCTCCGCCCCATCGAAAACCGCACTAGAGCTGAGCGCTATCGTATTAGCCATTTCGAGGAAGTGTGAGGCATCCAGACCGGTCTTGTTGTTTTCATTGCTCCCAAAAGCGATGATCCCCTGCCCCAAGGCTCTCCGGTACCAGTCCACAGTCAACGCCGTGGATCCGATATACAGCTGGCCCGAAGGATTACCCGCGGTAGGGGCTCCCAGACCGTTCAAAGCACCGTCGTGGCGAATGTCCCCACAACCCACTTTGGTCAGGTACTTTACGGTATAGGTGGTATTATCCTCATCAGCGCCGTCTTCCAGACGAATCTTGTTGACCAGCTCCGACACTCCCGCCAGGGCAACGCCATACTGGTGAGACGGGGTCATGAAGGGAGTAAAAGCACTGGTCTTTGTCACATCCACCGGTTGGACACCGACAATATCCACACCCAGGATGGCCGACCATTCGTTATTGGCCTGGTTAATCGCGTTACCCACAGTCAAGCCTTTTTCCCCTATCAGATATTCGGCCCGGCAGGTGGCCAGCGTGGTAAAGTACGTCAGCTGCACATCCACGTTCTTTCCGGACTCGTAGAAAATGACTGCAGTCAGCTCGTCATTCCCCATCTGGACGCTTCTGCCCGTGGACTCTTCCGAATAGGAGCCCTCACGGGAGCCGATCAGCAAAGGCCTGTCCGGAACGCTGATATTGAGAGAATAACGTCCTTCTCCGTCTGTTCGTGTGGTGCCTCGATGGGTACCCCGCTGGCCATTCCAGTCGTAGGCAGAAACATCCGCATTGACGATAGGCCCATGCTGGGCGATACCATTGGCGGTTCCTTCCGGGCGCTCCTCGGCAACACCGGATCCGCCCCCGCCGCCACCACAAGCGGTTAAAATGACTGTTGTCGCTGCAAGCAATGCTCGTAATTTCATTGGCTTCCCTTTTCCTTTTGCAAACAAAAACTAACCCCTGATTCCACTAGTCAAAAATGATCTGAAAAGTACCTCCTATGGAACTGACCCCGTCACTGAAGGGTTGATCAATATAAAAGCCCACTGCAGGTTCCCACCCTGCCCGGCGGCCCACATCGAATGTGCTCAGCCCGTACAGGGTTACCCCCGAATAGGATTCATCCAGATCCTCATAACGCGCTTTTAAAAATCCGTCCTCATCCACCGTATGCCGATCCTCAAAACTGACACTATCCAGGGTAAGTCCTACCCCGCCCCAGAATTTGAAGTGACGGCTGATGTTGAACCTATGTTCATAACCACCCCAGACACGATAGCCAGACACATCCTGGCCAATATCGCTTTCCGATGCATCCAGATTGAAATTGATGAGTTCGACGCCGGCAACGAACTGCTTACCGCGCCGTGAAAAGGGAAAGGTGATCTTCGCTCCTGGAAGAAAGGCGAATTCTGAATCTGTAGCTCCATCAGGATCCTCAACGCTGTAGGATCCTGCCTTACCATAAACACCCCACCCCATGTCGATGGAATCATCCCTGGCGTGTACGGTCCCAACTGTACAGATTGCAAACAACACAATTGCGGTCATCCTCATCCTAAAAAAACTCCTTATTTATCACTAACATCAAACTTTAAAAATCGCTCCTCACCGGCCCGATGCATGATCGCTGAAATTTCCACATTCTGTTCATCCAGCTTTTTCTGAATGAAAGTCTCCCAACGCTTGACCAATGTGTAAATCCGAGCCGGGGAACTGAACCCTGCTTCCTGTGCCAGGGTTTTCAGTTCGACACCTTCCACATAATGCTTTCTGAGCAACGCCAGGTTGGATTCGTTGTAAGTAGATCCTTCTGCAAGCCATTCGAACTGTTTATTGGTTAGATTTATTTTCATGTTCCCCAAACTCGCATGTTTCACAAGCTGGGTATGATACATCATTAGATCCAATCTGTTGTTCTCGTTCAAAAAACCTCCTTGTGAACGATCTGCTTTATCTAACCAATAGTGTGTAATATTACACACCTCGTTTATGGGCACAAGAAACTTTAAATGGCGTCAGCCATCTTTTTGCCGCGAAGCGGCCTTTTCAACAGCCGTCAGGCTGTGCCCCTTGTGTGAAGTACTTTGTTTCAGAGTTTGTTCAGTGGGATAGTGATCAGTGTTGGATGGTGGTTCGGTATAAAAGTTGTCGGCTTGCCGACGCCTTTAAATCAGAGATGTTATTTCTTCCGTAGGAAGAGGTTATGAACGCTCACTTAGCGCTTGTGGATATATCACTTATTTCAATTTTCACCTTCCTTAGCTGGATCAGTTTTCGAGACAGCGAAGAATGCGTTCTGGAACTACTTTTTCGAGGTTTACAGGAGAGTGATATTTGCTCAGAAAGAATGGCCAGACAATAAAAGCCACCCGCCTATTGGCGGGTACCTTTCCTCTTCTCTTTCCATCGTCTGGATTTGTCGGGAAAACGGCTCACTGTCTCCAAAATGTCTTTCAGCAGGTCGTTTTCTTCAAGCTGTGAGCGGTGGAAGAGGTAATCAGCCATGGTTTCCGCGCGGGCACGCTCAGATTGCTTGCGTACTGATTTCGCGAAGCGCTTGTTCCGTTCCGATTTCCACTTATTGTATTGATGCTGTCTGGCCCGTTCGAGCCATTCCTTGGAAATACCCAGTAAGCTGAACACACACTCCTGGATCCGGATAACCGCTGAAAGGGATTTATAGGAGCCATCGTTTTGTCTGATTCGCCGGGGAGTAATGCTGATATAACCGGCATTTTTCAGGTGCTGGAATGCTCGTCGAACACGAATCAGGGACAAGCCCAGCTTGTCGGCTATCGTGTCGTAGGTATCCGCCAGCAAACCTGAAAAATCACTGTAGGGGATTTTTCCCACCTGGCACTTCATCAGATTCACTTCACTCAGCGAATAGGCAAACACCATGGCAATCGCATCGCGGCGTTCCGATCGGGTTTTCCGGTGCTTCCCATCCTTGCGCTTTTTCCGGTATTCCCCAGAAGCGAGGATCCGGTCAATGGACTTGAGAAGTGCGGGATGCTGGTAGTACTCGCCAATGGAAAGGATGGCTCTGCGCAACAAAGGGTGACTGGCTTCCGCCGCCAGCTTTTTGATGGTCGTACGGAAAGCAGGCATGTCGGGCGCATGCCCGCAAAAGTTCCCACCCGGGTTAAACCGTGGCAGGCGTTGTGAGCCCGGTTGTAATTGTTCTATGTGGCCTTCGGCCCCCATGCCATCTCCATGGTGTTATCACTGAATTTCAAGCGGCAAATACCAGCAACCATGGTTGACGATGTCCCTATCGGGCCTATAATGAGCCTTAGAGACATCGTCAACAGTGGTCATCAATCGGTCTTACCGATTCCATCGTTGTCGTGTTTGGGCCCTCAAAACTCGATTCTTGCCGGAAGGGAGTTTTGGGGGTTTTGTCTTTCTAATGCCTACGCAATAGCAATCTCTCTTCTGTTCAATCACTACTAAACCTGTTAGCCGTCACCAATATAGGACCTGCTTATTTTCCCTTCAAGCAGAAAATGCCCGCAAAGTGGACTAACAGTAGAATTATTTTCACTTTATCTTTTAAAAGTGGACTAATGGTAGAAAAAACGTTTAAAAACAGCACAGTGCCGCTTGCAAAAGTGGACTATTAGTAGAAAATGATAGGGACATAAATTCTACCATCAGTCCACTTTTGAGCGTGATCATGACAAAGAAGGCCACACCAGCGAAGCAACTGGCACTGCCCACGACAAAGGAAATCAATCCCGAACAGCTGGTGATGAAGGACAACGCATTGATCATGGCCAGCTATTCACTGACCGTGGAAGAACAGCGTCTGATCCTGGCCTGTATTGAGAAAGCTCAACGTCAAAAAGAGCCACTGGCTCATCGGGCCATCGAAATCACACTCAACGTTCAGGAATACGCCGAGCTGTATAACGTCAAGATGGTAACCGCCTACAAGGCACTGAGCTCCAGTAGCGATAAACTCTACGAGCGCTCGATTCGCATTGACGAGGAAGGGGTCACACGAAAAGTCCGTTGGCTGCAGGAGCAAGCCAACTATGATTCCGGGAAGGTAAAGCTGAAGTTTTCCGACACCATCTCCCGGCACATCCGGGATATCGTCACCGAACAGACCTCTTTTCGCCTGCAACAAGCCACGCAGCTGCGCACCCAGCACTCCATCCGGTTATTTGAAATCCTCAACATGGTCTTGGATCCACTGACTCAGGAAGGGGAATGGGTCGTCAGCGTGGATAAGCTCAAGGACATCTTTGAGATCCGGGATTACTATGACCGCTGGATCGACCTCAAGAAGAAGGTCATTCAGCCCTCCGTCCAGCAGATCAACAAATACACCTCTCTGCGGGTGGAATGGGAGGTGTGCGGGAAGGAAGGGAAACGGATCACCGAGCTGAAATTCACCGTCTTCGAATCCGACCAGCTCTCCCTGGGACTGGAGTGATTCTACTAAAAGTCCACTTTTAGGCCTCGCTCACGGCAGGCCTAACAGGCCATTTTCTACTGATAGTCCACTTTTGAGGGGCCTTCAGCCGGAGCTTCGGGGCGATTTTCTACTATTGGTCCACTTTTCTAGGCGCCTAATCCCTAGCCATTCTACTATTAGTCCACTTTGTGGGCATTCTATGCGTTAGATGCAGGGAGGCTATACTA